>DASTMP010000161.1:0-5955 GCA_035714085.1 Blastocatellia bacterium | reverse complement strand
TTCGTCGCCCGCCTCGCCGGGATGTAACAGGCCAGCAGCGTCACTAGCGCCAACAGCGCCACGACCGCTGCGAACGTCCCCGGATCAGTCACGCTCACCTCGAAGAGCAATGTGGACATCACCCGCGTCAGAGCGAACGCTCCGGCCAACCCGATGCCGACGCCGATGGCAGCCATCTTTGTTCCCTGCCCCAAAACCATCTTCAGCACGTCCGAAGACCTGGCGCCGAGCGCCACTCGCACGCCGATCTCCTGAGTGCGCCGCGAGACCGAATAGGCCATCACGCCATAAATCCCCACCGCCGCCAACGCCAGCGCGATGACCGAGAACACGCCGAGCAACAGCGACAGGAACCGCGGCCTGACGAGCGAATCGGCGACTGTGTCCGACATCGCCTTCATGCCGAAGATCGGCAGCGAGAGATCGATCTCGCGCACTGCTGCGCGCACCGCTCCGGCGAGGAGCGTCGGGTCGCCTTCCGCGCGCACGATGAAGTTCTGGCGAGCAACGCCGCCCATGAGCTGGCCGAAAACCTTGAGGACTTGAGGCTCCAGAAAATAGAGTTCTGTCCCGGCCGGCCTGTCCACGCCCAGGTTCTTTGTGTTTTCGACCACGCCGACGACAGTGAACCAGTTGGGATTGTCCGAAACCATCGGGTTCAGGCGTCGCCCAATCGGACTGCCCTGCCAATATCTCTTTGCCAACGCCTGGTTGATGACGACTACGCGCTGCGCGTTTTCATTCCGATCGGAGGGTTCGAGAAACCTGCCCTCGGTCAGTCGTATGCCCATCGTCTTGAAGTAGTCCTCGCTGACAATGTTCCAGAAATCCACGTTCCCCTTCGAAGGCTCGTTAGGCCCAGGCTGGTATCCCTCAATATCGGTGTCGTTCGCGTCAATGGGCCGCAGCGGCGGCAATTCGCTGGCCATTGCGGTGGACTTCACGCCGGGAATGGAAGCCAGCTTCGCTTGCAATGACTCGGTAAACCGGAGTTGTTCCTGGACTGGGTAAGCGCTCGACGGCAACTCGACAGTGAACGACAGCGCGCCGAACGGGTCGAACCCAAGATCGACGTTTCTCAGCTTCCAGAACGCGCGTAGCATCAGCCCGGAGCCAACCACCAGCACAAGCGCCAGCGCGATTTCCGTAACGACCAGACCTTTGCGAAGCAATTGACTGCTCGCGCCGGCGCCAGTCCCCTTGCCTGATCCGTGCAGCCAATCGGCCAGATTCCGTTCGCGCAGTTGCGCCATCGGGGCGAGCGCGAATATGAAGACCGCCAGCGTTGAAACTCCGAGCGTGAAGGCCAACACCAAAAGATCGATCTTGATTTCGCCCGTGCGCGGCACGCTGTCGGGCGCGGCAGCCATAATCATTTTCAACCCGCCCTGCGCCAGCGACACGCCGCAGACTGCGCCGAGCAGAACCAGAATCATCCCTTCGGTCAGAAACTGTCGCAGCATTCGCCTGCGACCCGCTCCCAACGCGAGGCGCACGGCGAATTCGCGATGGCGCGCTTCGGCCCGAGCCAGCAAAAGGCTGGCGACGTTCGCGCATGCGATCATCAAGACGAACGCGACCGCGCCGAGCAACATCAGCACCGCCGATTTCGCTCCTCCGACCACGTCTTCGTGCAGTGGGAACATCAGGACGGGATGAAATTTCGGCTGAAGCAGGTGCTGCGCGCGACTTTCGCCCTTCCACCCGGCCATCAGCGCCTCCATCTCGGAGCGCGCCTGGTCAAGGGTCGTCCCCGGTTTCAACCTGCCGATAACGTACAGGTAATGGTTGCCTCGGCCGCCGGGGTTGGCCGGGTCGAATTGAAACGGCGTCCACACGTCCGCCGGCTGGTTGCTGCCGGGCGGGAAGACGTACCCTTGAGGCATCACCCCGACGATGTTGAATGGCCTCGCGTCGATCATGATCTCCTTGCCGATGATGTCCGCCTGCCCGCCGAACGAGCGCTGCCAGAGGGCGTGTGAAATGATCGCCACACGCGGGCCGCCAACTGTGTCCTCTCCCGGCGTGAAGTTGCGCCCGAGGGCAGGCTGCACGCCGAGCGTGTCGATCAGACTGCGTGTGACACTGGCCGCTGCGACGCGAATTGGAGCGCCGGTCGCCGCAATGTTCACTCCGCCCGCCGCCCATGCGCCGATGGACTCCCACGACTTCGCCTCTTTCTGAATGTCAACGTATTCCGGCGGGGAGATCCAGAACTTACGCAGGTTCATCGTCGGAAACTCGCTGTAGACGCGCGCCAGCCGATTCGGCTCCTTATATGGAAGCGGGCGAAGCAACACGCCGTTGACGACGCTGAAAATAGCCGTATTGGCGCCAATGCCCAGCGCCAGCGTAACCACGGCGATCAACGTAAAGCCGGGCCTTTTGAATAACATTCGCGCGCCGTAGCGCAGGTCTTGCCAGAGCGTTTGCATAAATTAGGTTCCAGGTTTCAGGTTTCAGGTTTCAGGTTTCAGGCTTCAGGTTTCAGGCTTCAGATCGAGATCTGAGGCGTCATTCTTTTACTGACACCTGACACCTATTCACATCTGAGAGCGACCATCGGATCGACTTTCGTTGCGCGCCTCGCCGGCAGATAGCAAGCCAGCAGCGCCACTCCCGCGAGCAGCGCGGTGATCAAGCCAAACGTCAGTGGGTCGGTCGCGCTCACGCAAAATAAGAGGGTCCGCATCAAGCGTGTCAGCGCCAGCGCGCCGCCCAATCCGATCAGGACGCCGAACAACACCATTTTCATTCCCTGCCCGATGACCAGCGTCAGCACGTCGCGCGACTGCGCTCCTAAAGCCATGCGGACGCCAATCTCGCGCACGCGCTGAGTGACGGTGTACGAAATTACACCGTAGAGGCCGATGACCGCCAGCAGTAAAGCAACGGCGGCGAAGCTCCCCAACAGCGACAGATTTAGCCGCTCTGGCGCGAGGGAAATATCGAGTCTTTCGGTCATCGTCCTTACATCATAGATGGGGAGTTCCGGATCGAGCGTGAGCGCCTGCCGGCGCGCCGTGTCAATCATTGTTTCCGGATCAAGGCGGGTCTTGATCACCACCGCGCCGCCGTTGTCCGGCGATTGCAGCAGTGGGATATACGCTTGTACTAAACCACCTTGTTCGCCTAGTCGGTCCATCTTCACACGCGCCACCACGCCCACAACTCTCAGACCGGAGACTCGTTTGCCGATCGGGTCTTCGTTCGGCCAATACCGGCGCGCGAACTCCTCGTCTATGATAATTACGTTTACAGAGGCGTTCGCACGATCTTCATCACTCTTGCCACTGAATTCCGGGCCGTTCAAGCGCTCAAGATTATCTTGTTCAGTGAAATATCTTCCGCGCAGGAGAGGAATGCCTAATGCATGAAAATAGTTTGGACTGACCACATTCAGCTCCAATGATGCTGGGTGCTGTGGTCTCTGCTGGCCGTCGATAGAGAACGTAGTCTGCGAGATTCTGCCACCGAGCGGAAATTGATTTCCGAAGGCCACCTCTGTGACGCCCGGCGCCGCGCGCAGTTTTTCATGCAATCTTTGGTAGAAAGCGACTTTCTGCTCGTTCTCGCCATACTTTCGTTCCGGGAGATTTATCCGGAAGCTCAGCACCCGCTCAGGCGTGAAACCGGCATTAACCTGCCGCAAGCGATAAAAGCTGCGCACCAATAGGCCCGCGCCGATCAGCAGCGTCAGCGTCAACGCGACCTCCGCCACGATCAGCGCCTGGCGCAGTTTGGCGCGGTCACCCGCCATACTTCGCGCCGCGTCTTTGAGTACGCTCTGTATATCAACCCGGCTCGCCTGCAATGCCGGAGCCAGGCCGAAGAGAAAGCCGGTCAACACTGCGATCAGAGCGGTGAAAGCCAACACGCCTGTGTCGATGCTGATTTCGCTAGCGCGCGGAATGGCGTCCTGCCCGATGGTCTGAATCAGCGGCACACCCCAGACCGCAAGCAGCCACCCGAGGGCCCCGCCCGCCAGCGCCAGTAAGAGACTTTCGCTGAGTAATTGCCGTATAATCCGCCATCTTCCGGCGCCCAGGGCGGCGCGTACGGCCATCTCTCTCTGTCGCGTCGCGGCGCGCGCCAGCAGCAGATTTGCCACGTTCGCGCATGCGATCAACAACACCAGCCCTACTGCGCCTAGCAATGTCCACAACGCGGTAGCACTATCACCAACGGTGACGTCCAGCAGCGGCTCGATTTTCACACGGTCATCTTTTGATTCGGCAGATTGCTGACCCAGCCTCTTGGCGATGGCATTCATCTCGGCTCGCGCCTGTTCCAACGTAACGCCAGGCTTGAGCCGGCCGATGCCGGACACCGTATGATTGCCGCGAATTTGCCAATCACTCGAACCAGAAAGCGGTCCCACCGGCAACCATAAGTCCACGCTACTATGTAAAGGGAAGGTGAAGTTGGCGGGCATAACTCCAATTACGGAGTAAGCGCGCCCATCAAGTGTGATGGACTGACCGATGATGCCCGCATCGGCGCCAAACCGGCTTTGCCACAGGTTGTGGCTCAACACGACGACAGGAGGCGCGCCGGGCTTGTCTTCGTCGTTGTTGAAAACCCGCCCAATAGCCGCTCGCGCACGCAGCGCGGAGAAGAGATCCGCCGACACATGCGAGCATCTCAGGCGCTGCGGTTCGTCCCGACCCGTCAGGTTGTAGTTCCGCCAAGTATGTACGCCGATATATTCGAAGACTTTCTGCTGCGCCCTCCAGTCAGTAAAGTTTGGGTAGGAAATCAACGCCACCCCGAAATTTGGAAGGTACTCCATCACCCATACCAATCGCCCTGATTCTGGATAAGGCAACGGACGGAGCAGCGCCGCCTTCACCACGCTGAAGATCGCCGTGTTCGCGCCGATGCCCAGCGCCAGAGTGACGACGGCAATCAATGTGAAGCCCGGCTTCTTCATCAACACTCGCGCGCCGTAGCGAAAGTCTTTCCATAGGGCGCCCATAATTCCTCCCAAAGCAGGCGCCAGGTTTCAGGTTTCAGGTTTCAGATACGGAATGACGCCGCAGACTCTATTCTGACACCTGACACCTGACACCTGACACCTGACACATATCAGCCCCTAATGGCCAGGACCATCAGCGTCACATCATCCTGAAAACTCCCACCGCTGAAATCGGCCACTGCGTTGAGGATCGTTTCGCGCAGCTCGGACGCGCTCTGCTTTCTATGCTCGACCAGCAATTGCAGCAGTCGCTCTTCGCCGAAGAGCTCGCCGGCGCCGTTGGCGGCTTCGGTAATGCCGTCGGTGAAGCAGAGCAGGCGGTCGCCCGCGCGCAGCCTTACTTCGCCCTGTTCGTAGCCTCGTTCGGGGAATAGGCCGAGCACAATTCCGCCTTCCACGAGCCGCGCCGTCCGGCCGTCGCGCCGCGCGAGCAGCGGCGGGTTGTGCCCGGCGTTGGCGTATATGAAGCGCCTGCTCGCGGTCTCAAACAGGCCGTAAAAGAAGGTGATGTATCTGCCTTCGGGAAGATTGCCGCAGACGGCGCGGTTGATCTGCTCGCACAATCGCTGTGGTGGCGCAGCGGCGTTTGCGAAGGCCTTGACCAGCGCTTGCAGGTTCGACATGACCAGCGCCGCCGGCATCCCTTTGCCCATAACATCGCCGACACAGAGCGCGGCGCGGCTCCCGTCAAATTGAATGATATCGAAGTAATCGCCGCTCACGGCGCCAGCCGGCCGCCAGGCGACGTCAAGCTCGACGCCTTCGAGGACTGGCATGCGGCGCGGCAGCAGGCTCTGTTGAATCTCTTCGGCGGCGGACAGTTCACGTTCGCGCGTGTCTTTCAAACGCTGCTCGCGGCGGCGCGCGCGGCCCGCGGCTATTTGATCGCGCAACACTCGCAGCAGCCGCGCGTTCTCCCACGGCTTCTGCACAAAGTCGGCGACGCCGCGCCGCATCGCTTCGACCGCCAGTTCAAT
>DASTMP010000160.1:0-44261 GCA_035714085.1 Blastocatellia bacterium | reverse complement strand
AATTGAACCGAAGAGAGGAAATTATGGAAAAAGAGTTGGAGGCGGCCAGGGAGCTGGCGCGCGACGCGGGGCGTATTCTGCTCGAGTTTTACGCGAAAGGCGCCGAGGTGCGATGGAAAGGACATGACGACCCCGTGACCGCGGCGGATCAGGCCGCGAATGATATGCTGGCGCGTGAATTGGGCCGCCGATTCCCGGGCGACGCCGTGCTCACCGAAGAACTTCCCGACGACCTGGCGCGTTTGAAAAAAGACCGCGTCTGGATGGTCGATCCGATGGACGGCACCAAACAGTTTATCGAACACATAGGCGAATTCGCCGTGATGATCGGCTTGGCGATTGAGGGCGAAGCGAAGCTCGGCGTGGTTTACAATCCGTCGGCGGATCGGATGTATTACGCCGCGCCCGGCGCAGGCGCGTTCGTCGAGGAGAAGTGGTCGACAAAGCGCTTACGCGTCGCGCCCGTCAGTGATCCTTCGCAGATGGTCATGGCGATGAGCCGTTCCCACCCGAGCCGGAAAGTTTACAGCATCCGCGAAAAACTTGGCGTGTCCAAATACATTCAACACGGCAGCGTGGGGTTGAAATTCGGCCTGATCGCCGAAGGCCGCGCGCATCTGTACATCAACACCAGCTCGCGCACCAGCCAATGGGACACCTGCGCCCCCGAAGCCATCCTGCGCGAGGCGGGTGGAGTGGTCACCGATTGGAACGGCGAAGCCCTGAGATACAACAGGACCGGGATTCGCAATCTGCACGGCATCGTGGCCACGAACGGGACGATTCATGATCGAGCGCTTGAAGTGACTGCGGAGGTTTTGGCCGAATAAAAATAATATTGCCGATATGCCAGAAAACGCCTTACGTCATCTGCCTTCGATTGACCAGTTGTTGCGCCGTGACGGTTTGCGGGATCTGATCTCAACGGCCGGGCGCGATGCGGTGCGCGACCGTTTGCGCGAAATTCTCGCCGAGATCAGACGGGAGATTGTCAACGCCAACGGCGCCGAGACGGCTCCAGCCGATTCCGAGGAGATTGCCGGTGAGATCGAGAATCGTTTGAACGCGAAATTCGATATGAGGCGGCGATCACGCACACAACGCGTGATCAATGCGACCGGCGTCGCGCTGCACACGAATCTGGGCCGCGCGCCATTGAGCCGTCGATCTCTCGAAGCCATCAACGATGCCGCAGGTTACTGCAACCTCGAATACGATCTGGGGACGGGGCGGCGCGGAAAGCGGGGGGCGGGTCTTGAGGCGATGTTGCGTGAATTGACCGGATGCCGATCCGCCGCCGTGGTTAACAACTGCGCGGCGGCCGTGTTGATCACTCTCAATACGTTGGCCGAAGGCGGCGAGGTTCTGGTCTCACGCGGCGAATTGATTGAAATCGGCGGTTCGTTCAGGATCCCCGATGTGATCGTGAAATCGGGCGCGCGCATCCGCGAAGTCGGGACGACCAACCGCACCCGGCTGAGCGATTACGATAAAGCAATCAATGAAAACACTCGCGTCATCCTGCGCGCGCACCCGTCGAATTACCGCATCATCGGTTTCACCGAAAAGCCGGCGCTGGAAGACCTCGCCGGTCTCGCCCGCGAACGCAATCTGCCGCTGTTCGAAGACCTGGGGAGCGGCTGTCTGGTTGATCTGAATCCGATCGGCGTTCACGACGAGCCGACAGTCGCGCATTCGATCAGGAGCGGGTGCTCGGTTGTCAGTTTCAGCGGCGACAAACTGTTGGGAGGACCGCAGGCCGGAATCATTCTGGGCGCCTCCGAGACGATCAAACGCATCAAGTCCAATCCGCTGATGCGAGCGCTGCGCGTCGACAAGTTGACCTACGCGGCGCTCGAAGCGACCGTAGCTTCTTACCTGAGCGGGCGAGCGATTGAAGAGATACCGGCTCTCGCCGCGCTTCACGCGACCAAAGAGACTATCACGCGCCGCGCTCGCGCTTTCGTGCGCCGCGCCCGCTCAACCGGCGCTTCGAGGCTGAAATCGCCCCGGCATTTCACACTGCCCTTGAATTTCACGCTGATGGACGGTCATTCGGTTGTAGGAGGCGGTTCGGCTCCCGAAACGCAACTGCCGACGACTTTGATCGGCGTTGCGAGCGAGCGGATCGGCGCCGAAGAGATCGAAAAGAGGCTGCGTCGCAACCGTCCGCCCGTCATCGTTCGGATCGCTGAAAACCGGGTCGTTCTGGATTTGCGAACCGTCGCGCCGGGCGAGGAAAAGGAATTGATGGAAGCGCTGCGAGGCCTCACAGCGGCGCGCGCCTGATGATTATTTATCGCTGCGGCGTCTCTGCGTCTTTGGGGCCGATCTGACTTGGCTGCGCCTTTTTTTTGACCAGATTGGCAAGCTCTTCGATGTCGCAAAGTCCCGGCTGCGCGCCCTTCGCCGCCATCGTTTCGATGACTGTAAATAGGGTGGAATTGTAAGGAGTCGGGATGTGATATTTCGCGCCCAGCAGAATGATTTCTCCGTTGAAATAACCCGCCTCGGTCTCGCCGCGCTTCAGCTTCAGATCCATCCATGTCGAAGGATAGGTGCGGAATTCCACCGGCGAATTGGCCTCCGCGCAAATCTTTTCGGGGTCTTCAACTACGCTTCGCAATTCTGCCAATTCTCTCTTCAGATCGAAGGGATTGTTCGAGTCTTCGAGCGAAATGCCCGCCACATCGAGAGCGCGCAACCCTTCTTCCTGAACGTCGGCCATAAAATTGCTGATCGCGGGCGTGACCAGGCCGAGTTGCAGGTGTTTATCAATAATGGCGAAAGTGGCGTTGTTCAGATTCAGAATCAGCTTGCTCCACTTGACCGCCATGATCGATTCATGGGTCGTCGTCCTGAAGCCGGCCTTTTCAAGCCACGCGGCGATTTGAATCCCCGTGTTGTCGCAACCCAGCGGGTAATTGCCGATTGATAGCAACTCGCCGCGAGTGTGCGCGACCTTGCCAGGTTCCAGAAATGTGGCGCTGATTCCGAGCATTCCGCCGTAAACGCGTAGAAATCGCCCCGCGGCTATCTCTTCGTTGCGCACGCCGTTCTGCATGCAAACGACCGGAGTCTCTTCCGGGAACCTTTCGCGAAGCGCTTGAACCGAGGCGGCGGTCTGCGAAGATTTGACCGTGAGGATGATTACGTCGCCGACGTTCGGAGTGATGTCGCGCGGATGAGTGACGGCGCTGAGGCCCTTGACCATGCGGTCCCCCGCGCGCGATTGAATGAGAAGCCCGCTGCGATTGATTGCGGCGGCGTGAGAGTGTCTGGCGATCAGAATCACTTCCGCGCCACTTTCAGCCAGACGTCCGCCGATGAGGCTGCCGATAGATCCCGCTCCGTGAATGATGAATCGCATCAAATATATTTAGCTCGTTGTCGTGTTTTTGGCGTCTGCGGATTGAAGGGGCGGTAAAGCAGAACGGGCATCATTGTGATGCCCGGCGCCGCTAATTTCACCAATACTCCCGGCAGGACTCGAACCTGCGACCCTCTGCTTAGCCTACCACTCCAGGTTTCCCTGGCCTCATATCGAGTTGTGGTCTGGACCATATCTTAGGCGTTTCAGCCTGGGCGCATATGGCCTCTACGGATCCCCCGATGCGATCAAGGTTTCCTCGGTGTTGTCATGGAAGCGAAAAGGCTTCTTTAGAGTTTCACCGATACAGCGCCCTCCACTGCGCGGATTACTATTCTCCGCGCAGGCTCCTATATTTGAAGGCAGATGCTCTATCCTCTGAGCTACGGGAGCAAGGCGGTAACTGTACGCGATCGATCTGGCTAAGGCAAGCCGCGCTTTCGTCTGGCGCCCGTCAAAGTTTTGCGCGCGCCCTGGGCCATTTACTTCTCAAGATTCAAACGCCGATCGTCGTAAAAAACCACTTGCCCTTCGGCCAGCCATTTGGCGGCGAAAACTATCTGTCCGGTGTGATAACTGAAATGCTCGACGACGTGGAAGATCGCGTCAAAAACAGTCACTTCATAGGCTTGCGGCCTGCACACCCGCCGCAAGGGCGCATCTGAATTCGCGGCTACGCATTCGCCTTCGATTCCGGCCAGAACCGCGTCCGCCTCGTCGAGCGTCGCATGCGCCAATTCGATCAATTCTGTCTTTGGCGCCGAGCCGCGAGCTGCGAATTCGCTCGCGCGGTCTCGCAGATCCTCGGCGCCGCCGACGCCCGAGATGATCCACTGACGGACGTTGCCCGAAAGGTGCAAGAGCAGGTTGCCGACGCTATTGCTCGATTCATTCGGGCGGCGCCAGACTTGTTCGTCGTCCAACACCTCAATCGCCGTCGCGATTTTCACGAAGTAATCTTCGAGCAACCGGAAACGCGCGTGTCGCAGAAACATCAACGACGCCGGCGCCGGGCGTTCAGGCGGTTCGAGCAGAAACGCTTTTTGTTTGTCTGTCATAATTTTATCCTCATCGTGACTCCATTCCGATGCGAACGGATTTCGGGATCGCGTCGTAATATGAAATGCGGGCGGCGAGGTCCGCATTATCGCCAGATTCCCCTCACTGGCCAAACGGGTAGGCTGAATGCATAATAACCGAGGTTAGAGCGGTTTTGATTCGAGTTTGTGGAACGCTTGAACGCGAGAGGTAGTCAATGGGCATGGTCCTCGTAGTTGACGATGATCCGGCTTTACACCAGGTGATTGAAGGCGCGCTTGTCAGAGAAGGTCATGCGTTGTTGCACGCGACCGACGGCAAGAAGGGAATGGAATTGCTGGCGCGCGAAAAGATCGACCTCGTAATCATTGATTATGTGATGCCCGGAATGGACGGGCTTGAATTTCTGGAACAGGCGCGCAACGGGCGGTCCGAACTGAAGGCCATAATGATCACCGCCGTCGGGACTCCCGAAGCCGTGCTCGGCGCCTTACGCCAAAAAGTCTGTGATTTTCTGGTCAAACCATTCAGCGTCGCCGACATCCGCGCGGCGGTCAGAGCCGCGCTCGATGAACATTCACTGCCCGAGATTGATGTAATTTCTGCGGAACCGCACTGGGTGCAATTGCGTGTGCCTTGCGATCTGGCCGCGGTTCCGATCTTGCAGAAACTGCTCACTCAGCTCAAAGCCGACTTGCCTGAAGACACGCGCGAAGCCATCGCGTACGCCTTCCGCGAGATGCTCAACAACGCCATCGAACACGGCGGCAAACTCGATCCGACGAAATATGTCGAAGTCCTCTGCGTCCTGCTCAAACGCGCGATCATATACTGGATCAAGGATCCGGGCGAAGGCTTCGACCCCAGCGCGCTCGAGCATGCGGCTGTGAACAATCCGGCGGGCGATCCGTTTCGCCACGTCATGGTGCGCGATGAAAAAGGCCTGCGCGCCGGAGGCTTTGGCATCCTGATGGCCGACCAACTGGTCGACGAACTGGTTTACAACGAACGGCGCAACGAGGTGATGTTCATCAAATATCTATGAGCTTATGCCTCTAGCTACATTCATCCGCCGCATGCCGAAGGTCGAACTTCACGTTCACCTGGAAGGCTCGATCCGACCGGAGACCCTGCTTCTGCTCGCCGAGCGCAATAGCGTGACGCTGCCCTCCACAACGGTCGAAGGCCTGCGGCAATGGTACAGGTTCACCAACTTCCCGCATTTCGTCGAAATCTATCTAGCGATCTCGTCCTGCATCTGCTCGCCCGAAGACATCGAATTCATCGCGCGCGAATTCCTGCGCGGCCAGGCGGCGCAGCAAATACTGCACAGTGAAGCCACCTTCACGCCTTTCACGCATTACAGCTCAAACAAGCGCATCCCTTTTGAAGATCAGATTGCCGCGCTCGGTCGGGCGCGAGAGTGGGCGGCGCGAGAATTGGAGATCAGCGTTGGCTGGGTTCTCGACATCGCCCGCAATGCGCGTCCGATTGAACATGGATTGATAGTGGCCGATTGGGCGATCAGCGGAATGGAAAGCGGCGTTGTGGCGCTCGGTTTGGGTGGCATGGAAACTGGACATCCTCCGGAACTCTTTCAAGAAGCTTTCGCCCGCGCGCGCGCCGCGGGGCTTCCCGCAGTCCCACACGCGGGCGAGACCGCCGGGCCCGAGAGCGTCCGTGGAGCGCTGCGCGCATTGAAGGCTCAACGCATCGGCCACGGCGTTCGATGTTTGGAAGACCTGGGGCTGGTGGCCGAACTGCGTGACCGCCAGATTCCGCTCGAAGTCTGCCCGAGCAGCAACGTGTGCCTGGGGGTGGCGCCATCACAGTCCGAACATCCTTTGCCGCGCCTGCTTGATGAAGGACTTTACATCACGATCAACTCAGACGACCCTCCGATGTTCAACACGACGCTGACCGATGAATATCTGCGCGCCACGCAAATCCTGGGTTGCGGCGCAGAGACTATCGAGCAATTGGCGATCAACGCCGTCCGCGCCAGCCTGCTTCCTGAAGCGTCGCGCGCGGAGATGGAGCGGCGATTCCGCACGGAGTTTGCGCGGCTGCGAAGTGACGTCGAATGAATCGTTCATAAGCCTCCATTCCCATTATTGTCAAGACCTTGTGGTCAATCTACGCGCAGACTCGTTACCGGTAACAATATAGTTGTTACCGGTAACAGAATTAAATATAATACAGCCGCCGACTGCTCGTCGGGTGAAATCGAATCAATAGATTGAATCAATAGATTACGGACGAAGTCCTCGCTTCCCGCTCCGGCATGGAACATATTTTCGATTTGTTTGCCTGGAGCGCAGGGGGATCTTTGTCCCTAATTAGATAAGTCCATACAACAACTGAATCCAGGAGAAAATCTGATGAAAAGAACTCATGTCCTTCTCCGCTCATGTCTCGCGCTCGCCAGCATGATGTGCGCCGCCACGGCCTACGCCTCGACCTATGAGGTTAACTCCATCCCGGACCTGCAGGCGCAAATCAACAGCGCAGTTGCCGGTGACGTCATCATCGTGCATAACGGCGTATACACCACCAGCGCTTCGATCACGGTCAACCGCCAGGGGACTTCGACCGATCCAATCAGGATCGTCGCGCAGACCGTCGGCGGCGTGGAGATCACCGGCACACGCGGCTTCAACGTGACCAGCCCCGCCGCCTATGTCGAGATTGAAGGATTCCTGTTCACTCACACCTCCGGCCAGATCCAGATCCGGTCCGGCGCCACCCACATACGCTTTACCCGCAACTTCTTCGAATGCGTTGGCGAGGGCGCTTATCTGACGATCGCCGGCCATGACGCGCAAGTGGATCGCAACGAATTCCGCAACAAGACCACACTCGGCAATATGATCGATGTGCGTGGATCGGGCAGCCAGATCGCGCAACGGGTGTGGATCCATCACAATTACTTCCATGACTTCATCAGCCCGGGCGGGAACGGCGCCGAGACGATCCGCTTTGGCCTGAGCGGCCTGAGTCTCTCGAACGGTTTCGGCCTGATCGAGTACAACCTCTTCGAGCGCTGCAACGGCGAGAACGAGATGATCTCCAACAAGTCAAGTTCGAATACTTATCGGTACAACACGATCTCCGACTCGCCGGACGGCGAGCTTACCCTCCGCCACGGCAACGACTGTATCGTCTATGGCAACTACTTCCGCAACAGCGCTGGCATGCGGATCTTCGGCGATCGTCACCAGATATTCAGTAACTATTTCGAGACATGTGTCGGAATCAACGTCGGCAACGGTGACGGTGAGGTCGCCGATGGAGCTCCGCTGACGAGCCACGATCGCCCCGACAACTGCGTAATCACCTTCAACACCCTCGTCTACAACACGCGCAACTACTTCATGACCGGCCGTACAAACGGCCTCGGCGCCACCAACACAGTTTTCGCCAACAATATCATCCAGGGCGGCGGCTCAGCCGCCAGCCTCAATGGCCTCTACACCGGCGGGGTGTGGGGCGGTAACATCATCTGGGAGACCGCCGACGCCGGCGCCATGCCCTCAGGCGCATACGATGTGGTCAACCCCCTCCTCGAGTCCAAAGCAAAGGGAGTCTTCCGTCCGCAACCAGGCAGCCCCGCAATCGACAGCGCCATCGGTGATTACCCGGCAGTCGTGTACGACCAGGACGGCCAGCCGCGTAAGGGGCTTAAGGACAAGGGCGCCGATGAGTATTCGACCGAGCCCGCCACTGCGGAGTTCCTGACGCCCGGCGCCATCCTCCGCCTCATTCACGGTGGCCAGCCGTAGGTCGCCGGCAAACGCCGGGCTGCAGCGGCGCGATAGCAGAGCAGTACAAAATACTGCAATGAGTGGCGCCTGTATTCAGGCGTAAAAAATGCCGGACAGAAAATAAGAGGCGCCTTTTTTCTGTCCGGCATTTTTCTGTCTGTCGCTTCTTAGTGGCAGGAACGATGATCAATGACTGAGAATCTGATTTCAATCACTGATCATTATCCTCGTTGCTCTGTCCGGCCTGCGGCTGATTTGCTCTTCTCGGCGCGGCTCTTCCAACTTGCAAATGATCGAAGTTCAGCGCCGCGTTGAAGAGCATCGAGAAGCTGCCGTGCGTTTCGTGCCGCCACATGGGGTTGTTGGCGAACATCACGACGTGGCCTTTACCTACGGGCACATCAAGCACGGCCGGTTTGCCGGCCAATTCCGAACCGCCCGCGAGCATGCCGCTGACCAGCAAATCCTTTTCATCGGCGAAGCGCAAGATGATGCGCGGACGCATCTCCGGCGGCGGCTGTTGAGCGGCGAATTGCTCGCGTAGCTCCGCCGGAACGCCGTCTTCGCCGGGAGACGGAGCTGGCGCAGTGACGGGTTTGCGCCCCTGAATCACATCAGGATCGTTCAATCCGCCTCGTCCGCTCGGACGCCCTTGAGCCTGGCCGCCGCCGCCAAATGCGCCGCCGCCTCCTCCTCCTCCGGCGCCACGGCCACCGCCGCCGCCACCGAACCCGCCGCCAACTTGTAGCAATGGCGCCTGGTTGAAGTAGACGGCCAGCTTCTCGTCATAACCGTAAGCAATCGGACTCTTACGATCGGCGAAGGTGGCGTTCATAATCGAGCCCCGCGCTTGCAAGGCGCGCGCATCCTGAATCGAAACGCCTTCTGTAATGCCGAAATCAATCGGGATCGAGGCGTTGCCTCCGACGGTGACAAACAAACCTCCCCCCTCGATGAACTTCTGCAAGTTGGCTACGCCGACGATGCCCATACCGCCGCGCATATCAGCGGTCGTATCGGGCGACTGGCCCATGTTCGGCGTTACGTCCGATTTCTGCCACGGAATGGGCGCTTCGGTATCGCTGCGTTTAGGAATACCCCGCACCAATGATTGCGCAGTACCGCCGACCGGACCCCAGATGATCACGTCCCATTTGTCGCGCAGATTCGGCGTCTTACCGATAACCTGATCGGAGATGTAATCGTAGGGGATGCCAAGGCGGTCGAACTCGACTCGATACCAGCCCTCGTTTTGCGTATTCGTCCAGGTGTGAATCAGCGCGATGCGTGGGACGGCCAGCGCGTGTTGCGCGACTTCGGGTAGTTTGTCCACGGCTTGCGCGGTCAGGCCCAGCTCAAGCGCCTCTTTCTTCAATCGAGCGTCGAGATCGCCGGGGTTGCCTTCGCTCTTGATGATGAACGAACCGGCATTGAAGGCGCGCTCGCCGATTTTGAAGGTATCCTCTGCGGCGTTCATCTTCACGTCTTTCAAACGGAAGCGCAGCGCGGTGAGCGCGCTTTCCGCCGTGTGATTGATAACGTAACCGGCCTTGCCCTCGCCGACAACTTTGCCGGTGACTTTGGCCATCCCGTTGATCAGCGTCATCGGCGCGTCCAACACTTTTTCGTCCTTAACGCGCACCGTCTTCACGTTGCGCAGGGGCCCCAGCGTCCAGCCTGTGTCGTCATAGGGTCGTGGGTCATTGACGTTGTAATACTGCGTGTCGAGCAGCATATCGGCCATGCGCGAATAGGGCTGATCCATTCGCACGACGTAACTGCCCGCCGGGAATTTGCCCTCTTTGGTCTCAATCTCTTTGTCGGCCCGGTGCACTTCGCAGCCTTGCATCTTGAGCAGATTGACCAGATCGGCCGCCTCAGTCGGACGCGGATCATCGCCGGGAAGCACCCACGCCGCCGGGCCTTCGGTGCGCGCTTTGGCGACGGAGCGCTTGCTCTTCAGATAATAGTTGTTGAGGTACTTTTCTTTGTCGAACGAGACCTGATTCATCGCTAGCAGTATCGCGCTCTGCTGCAAATTGATATTGTTTCGGATAGACCAATTCACGCGTGGCAGCGGTGGATTGGGCCGATACCAATCGCGCGTGGCCTGGCCTGTGACGGTGAGCATCCTGGTGTCGGCGCCGCCATTGCCCTGCGTCTCATAAAACCGGCCAATTGAGTTGTGGCCGTTGGCGACGTAGAACATGTAGTTCGGCGCCCAACCGTCATAAAAACCATGCGTCCAAACGCCGGGCACGCCGCGTTTGGTCATCTCCTCGATCTCGTGATAAGCGAGCGCCTGCCATTCATTAATGACAATCGGATCGAGCCATGCGTTGTACGGCCCCGTGCCGGTCGAGGTGTAAAGAAACGATTGTGATTCGTGCAGGTCGTGCAGAATCGTAGGATGATATTCGAGGAAGGTCGCCATCTGATTGCGCGTCAACGCCAGCGCCATCCCCAGCGAATCGCGGTTGTTGTCGTGCGCGACATATTTTCCCCAGTAGAGCAAGCTCGGCGCGCGTTTGCCCTCGTTCGCCTTCCGCCAGTTGTATAGGTCAACCATCATATCGCGCCCGTCCACTTCCAGCGTCGGCGTGATCATGACGATCACGTTCTTGCGAATCTGTTGGATGAAAGGCGTCTCTTCTACCGCCAATCGATAAGCCAGTTCCATCAGCATCTCCGGGCTGCCGGTTTCCGGCGAATGGATCGAGCCGGAGGCCCAGTAAAACGCCTTCCCCTCGCCGACTAACCGCTTCGCTTCGTCATCGTTAATGCGTCGCGGGTCGGCCAGCTTCGCGGTGATATCTTTGTACTTCGCCAGATTGGCGACGCTCGATTCGTCGCCGACCACGACCAGCAACTGCTCGCGGCCCAGCTCGCTCTTTTCCGGAGCGGTGAAGACCTTGACGCGTGGCGTGGCCTTTTCGAGTTCGCGGTAATACCGATACTGATCTTTGGTGTAGGTCAGCTTGTTGGGCGTGCCCACCGGATAGCCGAGAACTTTGGCCGGAGTCGGAACCTTGTCCGATGCCGGTAAATGATCCACAAACTCGGTCAGGAACATCTTGTCGGTCGTGTTCTTGATGATTGACTCGGTGTATTCCTTGTCAACCGGCTGCGATAAAGCCTCCGGGTTTGCGGGCGCGGGCTTTTTCGTGTCTTGCGCCAATGCGGGATTGACCCCAGGCGAAAAAACCAGGGCGGACAGCGCGAGATGCGCAAAGACACTTTTGGTCCGGCGAGAGATGGAGCGGTTCATAAGCAGACCTCCGTGGGTGTAGTGGAAAAACGATTCGGTTCGGCGCGCAGGCGTGCGCGTTCGAGAAGAATACTACTATTCAGACGCGGCGCCGGTCGCCGCGGTTACAATTGCTTTCTATTTGACAACCGGAAGCCAAAGCGTATAAGAGTCGTTGGCAGCGATCGTACTCTCTTTTCTCTGTGAGGATCAAACGAAGTGAAAGCTCATACGAAGTATTTAACCTTCCATACCGAGAAACGCCGCGAATACATTAACATCACCGACGAGATCGCCGGCGCCGTCGCGGAGAGCGCAATAAAAGAGGGGCTGGCGCTGGTCTCCGCGATGCATATCACGGCCTCGGTTTACGTCAACGACGCCGAAGATGGCCTGATCGAAGACATCGACGAATGGCTGGAGCGGCTCGCGCCGACGCGGCCCGATTACCGCCACCACCTGACGGGTGAAGACAATGGAGACGCGCATTTAAAAAATCTGCTGATGCATCATCAAGTGTTACTGCCAATCACCAACGGACGGCTCGACCTGGGAACATGGCAGCAGATCTATTACGCCGAATTCGACGGGCAGCGGCGCAAGCGCGTGATCGTCAAAATCATCGGCGAGTAAGACCTCTGCTTTCTTCCGGCGAGCGCACAAATGAAAAAATACCTTCCTCTGATTCTTTCCGTCTTCGTTCCTTTACCTTGGCTCTTTCTGGCGCTTACAGGTCAGGCGCATTCCTTCAATCCGGCGTTGATCTCAATGCTCTCCGGCGTGGCGATCGTTGGCGCGGCTTTTCTGCTGGGCTGGGGCGCCGAACTTTCCGAACGCGACATCCCGCGGTCACTGGCCTTGATCACCCTCGCGCTGATCAGCGTGCTCCCGGAATACGCCATCGGTCTGCATTACGCCTGGACCGAGGGGCTGGCCAGATCGAATGAAGGGTTGGCGATAGCCAACATGACCGGCGCCAATCGAATTCTGATCGGCGTCGGATGGGCGCTCATCGCAATCGTCTATTACTTCAAACACCACCGGAATGAGATCGACCTGGATCATTCGCAGGGGCTTGAAATCAGCCTGTTATTGTTGGCGACCGTCTATTCGCTGGTGATTCCGTTGAAAGGCTCGCTGACGTGGGTCGATATGATCGTCCTCTTCGCGATGTTCCTCTATTACGCGGGACGCGCGGCGCGCAGCGAAAAACATGACGAAGAGCTGGAGGGAATCGCCGCCGAACTCGATCGCAAACTCGGTGATAACGCCCGACGCGTCGTCGTCCTGATGATGTTCGCCTTCGCGGGCGTCGTGATCTGGCTCTCGGCGGAGCCGTTCGCCGAAGGTCTGAAAGCGACCGGCAAGGCTTATGGCATAAACGAGTTTTTGCTGGTGCAATGGCTGGCGCCGCTGGCCTCGGAATCGCCGGAAGGAATGATCGCTCTGTTGTTCGCGCTCAAAGGCAAAGGCTCGGTCGGCCTCGGCGCGTTGATCTCGTCGAAGGTCAATCAATGGACGCTGTTGGTCGGCGCGCTGCCGCTGGCTTACGGGTTGGCGGCGGGCGGGATGGCGCCGATGATCCTAAACGGGCGACAGAAAGAAGAACTACTGCTGACTTCGGCCCAATCCCTGTTCGCCGCAGTCGTCATCTCCGATTTCCGTTTCGCGCTGTGGGAAGCAATGTTGCTGCTGATTCTGTTCACCGCGCAGTTGCTGTTGCCGCAAGAAAACATCCGCTACATCTTCTGTGGCCTTTATCTGGCGGCGGCGGTGATTATGTTGGTCACGTCGAAAACGCGAAGGCAAATGCTATGGAATGCGTTGCTGCTCAGGACGGGAAGGGCTTCCTAGTTCCCGATCAAGTAATCCAATCTTGCAATCAGGCTTGAATATCGAGCACGTCGTGCCGGGTGACGATCCCGACGATTCGGCCATACTCTTCGACCAGGACCGCCGGAGAGGCCTTCAAATATTGCTTCGCGCGCGCGACCTCCACGTTTTCATTGACGACCGGGAAGGGCGCGTCCATCACTTGGGCCACCGGCGCTTGCAGCAATTCGCGGTTATCCAACAAATGCGCCATCACGCGGTTGTCTCGCACGCTGCCGACCGACTTGCCGTCGTCAAGCACGGGCACTTGCGACAGCCCATGTGAATTCATCAAATCCAGAGCCTCGCCGACCGTCGCTTCGGGCGCGACGTAGACCAGACGCGGTCTGCCGGCGTGCGTCTTTAATTCGTTGAGCAATCCGAGCGTCATCCGCTCTGCGCCGAGCAGCCGCTTCTCCTTCATCCATTCATCCGACAGGAATTTCGACAGATAGCGTTCGCCGGTGTCGCAGACGATGAAGACCACGATGTCGTTTTCGGCGCCGTTCTCCGCGACTTTCAACGCGGCCCAGGCGATCGTTCCTGAGCTGCCGCCGCAAAAGATCCCCTCCTCGCGACCCAACCGACGCGCGGTGTTGAACGAATCGCGGTCGGTCACGTTGATGATCTCATCAATGTATTTCAGGTGGACGTTTTCGGGAATCAGTTCCTGCCCGATCCCCTCGACCAAATATGGGTTTGCGCCCATCAGCGTGCCAGTCTCTTTGAAGGTCTTGAAGACCGAGCCGTACGGATCGGCGCCGATAATTCTGATGTTCGGATTCTTTTCTTTCAGAAACCGGGCTGCGCCGCTGATCGTGCCGCCCGTGCCTATCCCCGCGACGAAATGCGTGATCTGCCCTTCAGTCGCTTCCCAGATTTCAGGCCCCGTCGTGCGGTAATGAATTTCAGGGTTGGCCGGGTTGGCGTATTGATTGGTCAGGATCGCGTTCGGCGTCTCGTTGGCGATGCGGCGCGCGGTGTTCACGTAATGCGCCGGCGAATCTGGCTTGGCCGCCGCCGGGACGACGATCACGTCCGCGCCCAGCGCCTTCAGATAACGAACCTTCTCCACGCTGCATTTGTCCGTCATCACGAAAACGCAACGATAGCCCCGGACGGCGCAGGTCAGCGCTAGGCCTATTCCGGTGTTGCCGCTCGTCGCCTCGACGACCGTCCCGCCGGGCCTGAGCTCCCCCATGCGTTCGGCGCGGTCGATCATCGCCTGGCCGATGCGATCCTTGACGCTGCCGCCCGGATTGAGCGATTCGATCTTGGCCAACACCAGCGGTTTCATCCCGCGCGTCAGCTTATTGAGTCTTACCAGAGGAGTGTCGCCTATGAGTTCGAGGATACTGCTTTTGTAATTCATACAACATCAATCACACTGCTTGATCACCAATGATATCCCATCCCTGAGCGGGAGCAGACTCACAAACACGCGCTCATCGCGATGCAACTTTTCATTAAGCGCGCGCAATGCGACGGTCTCGGCGTCTTGAACGCCCGGATCGGCGACCCTGCCGCTCCACAACATATTATCAAATATTATCAAGCCGCCTCTACGCATGAGCTTCAGCGCGCGCTCGTAGTAATTGTCGTAGTTCGGCTTGTCGGCATCGATGAACGCGAAATCGAAAGTCCCGGCCTGCCCATCACGCAGCATCTCGTCGAGGGTTTCAATGGCCGGAGCCAGGCGCAGCGAGATCTTGTCGGCGACCCCGGCCTCGGCCCAGTACCGACGCGCCACCGATGTCCATTTTTCGTTGACGTCGCAAGCCACTATCCGCCCGTTCGGCGGCAAGGCCAGCGCCGTGCAAAGCGAGCTGTAGCCGGTGAAGACGCCCACTTCCAGCGTCTTCACCGCGCCGATAATTTTCACCAGGAGCGCCATAAACTGCCCTTGAATCGGCGACACGGCCATCTCCGCATGCGGGTTGCTGGCGACAGTCTCTTCTCGCAAACGCCGCAGAACGTCCGGCTCGCGCAAAGAGTTGTTCATCAGGTATTCGTCAATCCGTTCATCAAGACCGAGAAATGAATTCGCCATATTTTTCCTCTGAAATAGACAAGGTTTACAGGATTTCCCAGGATTGATCCCAATTCATAAGATCCTGAACGATCCTATAAATCCTTTCTACCTTTCATTGCTTCAAGGGCCGCAACGTAACCTGAAGCCCTCTTTCCACCTTTATTGTGAGGCCGACATGTTGCGGGAGCTTAGCTCCAATCCCTTCGTCGTAGTGTAATACTTCGCCAGCATATTCGGCTTCTCCCAGGCGGGTAGGCGCTTAGGATCGCGCAGGTATTCAAAGAATCGCGTCGCGACCTGACCGAAATGGGCTTCGTGACCGTCGCGGTACTTGTCGGGGAAGGTGACGCGCAGCTTTTCGCCTTCGTCTACCGCCGCGACGCCGGGGTATTTGGCCTGCAACGACGCGACATTTTTCTGCAGCGCCGCCATCACTTCGGCCTTCAATGACGGCTCGTTCGGGATGACGTGGATCGTGTGAGTCTGCGCCTGGCGGACTTCAATGCGTGACTTCGAGCCTTTGAACCAAGCGACGTGCGTGTCGCCGCCGCCCGCCGGGGCTTCGTATTTCCATACGACGTCGAGCTTCACGTGGACGCCGCGCAAGGCGTAAGTCATAGAGCCGTTGCAGAAGTATTCCAGCTTGTCGTCTTTGACATTACCAGACAGGTAGTCAGGGAAGTTCGGCTCATTCGTCACGCGCTTGAACTCTTCTTTCGTCATCGGCGTCGGCCAACGTTTCCCGGAGAGCACATTCACGTCCTTGCGATAGTCAATAGGCTGTCCGGGAAACAGCATCCATTGCGCCAGATCAACCAGGTGCGCGCCCACGTCGGCGACGCCTTCGCCTTGCTGCTTGACGTCAAAAAACCACGCCGGGCGGATGTTCGGCGCGCCGGAGACTACCTTGAGGAGGTGATGGACGCTTTCCATATAGACCGCCGGGTCGTTCTCAGAACCTTTCTGAATTGTCCCGAAGACGCCCGCGTCGTTGATCAACTCGCGCTGCAGGATCGTCGTAATCTCCGACCGTTCCGTCATAATGTCATAGGCGATCAGCCCTTTCGCCTCAGCCGTGTTCAAGGTCGCTTCCAGCTTGGGGAACTCGCGGGCGTCAATGATCCACGGCTTGTCCACGAGCGCGTTCAAGCCGTTTTCAACACAGGTCTTGATGCGATCAATCTTGCCCTGATTGCGCCCGGCGATGACAACGACGTTGCCCGGGCGTTCGCGCAACATCCGCGCGAGAAAATCGTCGCCGGTGTGGACTTCGAGGTCCCAACGAGTCGGATTCTCCTTGCGAGTGTTGTAGCCGGCGACTCGTTTGAGATGCTCGAGCAGATCGAACCCCAGCGGCGCATAGACGTGAACCTGCTGCGAAACCCCGGGGAGCGCCTCTTTCTGCACCAGCGCCGCGTGAAAATGGCCGGGATCGAGAGTCATCAGTCGAATGTCGGACATAGCTTTGCCTTTTGTTTTTTGTCGGGCGGAGGCGTGAAAAATGAAAGCCGCCGCGATTGCCACAGACAACGCAATAAGACAGTAAAAGGCGATTCCGCGAAGTTTGGTTTTCATAGCAATCCTTTACTCTTTCTGCTTCTGCTCCATTATTTCCTTCAGCATTACCGGAGCGCCGCCGCGCGCCTTACTCAGATCGGCCGCTTCCATAAACGCCATCATTTCCAAAGTCTCGTCGGGCGGAACCGGAGGCGCGCCGGTCTGGAAGAACTTCACTATCTCGACAAGCAGGTTGCGGTAATCGCTCTTCATCGGCGTTGGCGTCGCCAGATTCGCCTTTGCGCCGAAGGCGACCGCGCCGTAATCCGGCTTGCCGTCGCGGATGCCGCGCATCGTTCCTACGCGCCCGTCCTTCCACTTGCCGGCGACGACGTCAGCGCCGTCCGTGTGGACGCGCGTGACCGATTCGCAGCCCGCCCCCATCAGAGCGTAAAGCATCTCGACCGCGTGAATGCCGTACCAGAAGAGATCGGGATGGTGCGGTTCGGTCGGCGCAGGGCCGTAAGTGAAAGCCCCGAGCATCGCGCCGAGCTTTTCATCGCGCTTCATCGCCTGCAGCTCATTCGCAAACCTTAGGCTGGAAGAACTGAAGAACGGCGTCCCCGATTCGCGCGACAACCTGACGATCTCACGCGCCTCGACATACCTGGCGGCGAACGGCTTGTCAATAAACACTCGTTTCTTAGCGGCGAAGACCGGCCGAACCTGATTTAGATGAGGCCTCCCGTCAACGCTCTCCAGAAGCACGGCGTCGACTTTTTTGCAAAGCTCCTCAATCGAACCGACGACCTCGACGCCCCATTTGTCCTTCAGTTCGGCGGTGAATCTATCAATGCGCGTGCGGCTCGATTCGACATCGGGGCTGCCGCCTTTGAACGCCGCGACTACGCGCGCGCCGGGAACCTGATTTGGGTCGGATTTGTCGTTGAGCAGTTTGGTGAAGGCGGTCACGTGCGAAGTGTCCAGGCCGATCATGCCGACCTTGATTTCCTGCGTCTGCGCGGTTGTTTGTCGCGCCGGCAGGCTAATCTGGACGAGCGTGATGAAGGCTATGACGGGAAGTGCTAGTCGGATGAACGCTTTCATGGCTTTTTCACTTTGAGATCAATTCGGGGTTGAGCAGCGTAGAGCTTTCCGTGTCGAGATAGACAATAGTATCGCCATGGGCGCGCAAAATCGAAGCGGGGAATTGCGGACTGATTTCATTTTCAAAACAATTCTTCACAGCCTGAGACTTGCGGGCGTCGGGCGCTACGCAAACGATCTCGCGCGCTTTCATAATCTGTTTGACGGTCATTGAAATGGCCTGCTTCGGCACCTCGTCCAGGCCGGCGAACCAACCTTCGCCCACCTGTTGGCGGCGGCAGGCTTCATCGAGATCGACGACGATGTAAGGCTCGTCGGTTTCAAAATCCGCAGGCGGATCGTTGAAGGCCAGATGGCCGTTTTCACCGATTCCGACGAAGGCGACGTCAATCGGCGCCGCGCCGATCTCTTCGCCGACGTGTTTGCAAACTCCATTCGGATCGGCCTCGCCGTTGAGCAGATGGTAAGTCGCTATTCCCGCCGGCCCGATCAAACGTTCGAGCAGGTATTTGCGAAAGCTCGCCGGATGCGTGATCGGCAAGCCGACGTATTCATCGAGGTGGAACATTTCGACTTTCGCCCAGTCAATGCCGGGTGTTTTTGTCAAAGCGTTCAGAAACTCGAACTGTGACGCGCCGGTCGCGGCGATGATGCGCGCGAGCCGGCGCTCGGAGATTGCGCGCCTGATGGCGCCTGCGGCCTGACGGGCCGCGGCTTGGCCCAATTGGATTTTGTCGTTGAAGACCTTTATTATCACGGTTCTCTCACCTGAAGCTACGGTCGGCAAGGGACATTTCGCCGTCGCCTAGCTTCCCACACACGTCAACGAATTGGCAAGAAAACAATGATTCAGCACTTAGTTTCCGCCGCCGGTTTCCTCGCGTTCGCTGTCATCGCATGGCTCTTTTCCGCCGACCGGCGGAAGGTCCAATGGAAGACTGTCGCATGGGGAATGGGATTGCAGCTCGTGATCGGGCTGTTGATCTTCCAGCTTCCCGGTTCGCATCGAATTTTCCTCTGGCTCAACGACGCCGTGTTGGAGTTGCTCAATGTGTCGAAGAGCGGATCGACTTTTCTCTTCGGGCCTTTGGCCGCAGGGCCAGGCGAGCAGGGGTCAATCGGTTTCATTCTAATCTTCCAGGTTCTGCCGGTGGCGATATTCTTTTCGGCCTTCACGGCCGCGCTCTATCACCTGCGCTTGTTGCAGCTCATCGTGCGCGTCTTCGCCAAGATCTTTCACCGTACGATGGGGACCAGCGGCGCCGAATCGTTGTGCGGCGCGGCCAACATCTTCGTCGGCGTGGAATCGGCTCTCGTGATTCGGCCATACCTCGCCAAGATGACCAGATCGGAACTGCTCACTGTGCTCGGAACCGGAATGGCCACGGTGGCGTCGAGCACCCTTGGAATATATGTGGCGTTTCTGACCGGTTTGTTCCCGCAGATCGCGGGGCACCTGCTGTCGGCCTCGGTCATAGCTATTCCTGCGGTGATCGTGACGACGAAGCTTCTGCTGCCGGAGACAGAGATTCCGGAGACGTTGTCTCACGTCCCACCGGAAGACCCGACGACGCGGTCCCGCAATCTGATGAGCGCAATCATTAGCGGCGCGATGGACGGGGTGAAGCTCGCAGCGGGCATCTCGGCGTTGCTGATCGCGATGCTCGGATTGGTCGCGCTGGTGGACAAGATTCTCGGCGCGGCGAGTGGGTGGTTAGGAATGGCGCAACCGCTGACGCTGGTCAAAATCTTAGGTTGGCTCTTCTACCCTCTGGCGGCGCTGCTCGGAATCGCGCGATCCGACATCGCCGGGGCGGCGCGGCTGTTGGGCGAGCGAGTAATCCTGACCGAGGTGGTCTCTTACCAGGATTTGGCGCACATGGTGGCGGCCGGACAGTTGGCGGACCCGCGTAGTGTGGTGATTTTGAGCTATGCGCTGTGCGGTTTTGCGCACATCGCTTCGGTGGCGATCTTCATCGGGGGCACGGCGGCGCTCGCCCCGTCGCGCCGCGACGACCTGGCCGGTCTGGGCTTGCGCGCGCTGCTGGCGGCGACGCTGGCGACGCTCATGACCGGATGCGTCGCCGGAATTTTCAGCAGCGGGCAGGGAGTGTTGATGACGCGGTAACCGTTGAATCAGTACAGCTCGCGGTACTGATTCAGATTTTCAATCTCCACAGGCTCGACCGCATCGGCCAGTTCGAATCCGAAGACCCGCGAGTAAAAATAGAGTTCCCCGTCGAGCGCGCGTTTGATATTCGCCGCCTGCCTGAATCCATGCTGCTCGCCCTCGAAGGTGATGTACGCCACTGGCAGCCCCTTGACGCGCAGGGCATTGACCATCATCTCAGCCTGGTTGGGCGGCACGATCTTGTCTTCCAGACCCTGGAAGAAAATCACCGGCGCGGACAACAGATTTGTGTGGTTGATCGGCGATCGCTCACGATAAAGGTCCGCGCGTTCGGGATAGGGCGCGACCAGTTTGTGAGTGTATCGCGACTCGAATTTGTGAGTGTCCACTTCCAGAGCTTCAAGATCGCTTACGCCGTAATGGCTCGCGCCCGCTTTAAAAGTGTCGCGGAATGTGAGCGCGCAAAGCGTGGTGTAGCCGCCAGCGCTGCCGCCGGTGATCGCCAAACGGTCGCCGTCAACCAGCCCTCGCTCAGCCAGATACTTCGCTCCGTTCACGCAATCGTCAACATCGACGACTCCCCAACGGCCGCTTAAACGCTCGCGATATTCGCGCCCGTACCCAGCGCTGCCGCCGTAATTGACATCGAGCACGGCGACGCCGCGGCTCGTCCAGTATTGAACGCTCAAGCGCAGCGTCGGACTCGTCGCGGCGGTCGGCCCGCCGTGGCTCATCACCAGAAGCGGCGGGCGTTCATTCTCCGGCGCGATGAAATCACGATTGCGAGGAGGATAAAAGAACGCGTGAGCGGTCAGGCCGTTTTCAGTAAGGAATTCAACGGCCTGCGGAACCGAGATGTAGCCCGGATCAATCGCCAATTCGCTCGAACGGCGAAGAGTCTCGAACTGACGATTGTTGAGATCGAAGCGGATAATGCAGGCCGTTTCAGTGGGCGTTGCCCCGATGAAAACGGCGTGGCCTGGCGTCGCGCGAACGCCTTCGATCTTCGTAAATGGCGTTTCGATCTCTTCGAGTTTGCCGGTTGTAGTATTGAGGGTCGCCAGTTTTGAAAACCCATGCTCAAGGTAAGCGCAGACGATCCTGTTCTCCGATTCAAACGCGTAAGTTGACATCCCGAAGATCCATTGCGGCAAACCGAACTCCGCTTCCATCGGACACATGGCTTCGATCCCGCCTTTATGCCAGCGATATAGATTCCACCAGCCGGTCCGATCCGAAACGAAATGCAGCTCGCCCGCCGGCGACCATTCCGGTTGAAAGATCGATTCGTCAACGCCGCCGGCGACGCGAACCGGATTGGTTACAGAGCCGTCCCCCTGAACGTCGGCTACCCAAAGCTCACTCCCATCCCAGGGCATATTCGGATGATTCCATTGCAACCAGGCCAGACGCGTACACTCGGGATTCAAACGTGGCGATGAATAGAAATCGGCGCCGCCGGCTAGCGTGACCTGCGCGCCCGCTGCGCTCAAAGGCATCCCCACGATTGCGCCCGCGGCCTCGCGCCCCGTCGCAGAATGATCTTCGCGGACGCAGATCATTCGATTTCGTTTCCGATCAATCACGCCGTCGGCGTAACGCATATCAGCTTCCGGCGTGATCGCCTGGGGCTCCCCGGCGCCATCGAAGCGGTACAAGCGTTGATCTGCGAAGTTCGAGAAATAGATCGCGCCGTCGCTCGCCGTAAAACCGCCGCCGCCGTATTCATGGACGCGCGTGCGGGCGTTGAATGGAACCGGCGTGACATCCATTCGGCTATCTGTCATTCGCCCATCCATTTGCCCAGTCGGCGTGAGTTTGACAACTACATGTCGGCCTTTTTCCTGGGGCCTGGTCTCAACCCAGTAGACGTCGGCGCCATCAATTGCGATCTGCCCGACACCGACCGTGCCCGAGACGATCAGATCGGAAGTGATCGGGGATTTCCAGGAACCGTAGCGAGAGATTTGCGCTTCAGCCATCTATACTCTTCCTCCTACAAAACGCTTACAACGCCGCTTCGAGCGGCCACGAATTATGCGCCATACGATTCTTGCAATCAATTATCCGCTGTGCTAGCCTGCGCGACTCGAAAACAGTGAGGCAATTTCTTCAAAGCCAATATAGTAACCATCATTATTTCAACCACTAGCGAAGTTTGTCCCTGCGATTTTCCCCTTATGAGACACAGGACGTAAAGCGAAGAAGGTTGTTATGAGCGAAGTCAATGTCTGGGACGCGGTTCTTTCGGCGATCGAAAAAAGAATCAACCACGAAAGCTTTACAACTTGGTTCAAACCAATAACATTCATTGGACAAGACAGCGCGAGGATCCGCCTCGGTGTTCCGGATCACGTCTTCGAAGATTGGATTCTCAACAATTATCGCGACGTCATGGATGAATCACTGGAGGAGGCCGGCCTCTCCGGTTATTCAATCAGCTTCGAAGTAGTGAGCGACTCCACGAAGACCAACGAGGCTAAAGGCTCGGCTTTCAAAATTGCGGCGCGACATGACACAGCCTCGAAATCGGAAACCTCCGCGCCACCTCCCCTCAACACGCTGGCCGTTCAGCCCACCAGGACAATGGCGATCCTGGCGGATTCCGAAGTCTCGGAACTTCCCCTCAACCCGAAATACTCGTTTGAGACCTTCGTCGTCGGATCGTGTAATCAGTTCGCCCACGCCGCCGCTCTGGCCGTGGCGGATTCGCCGTCGAAAACGTATAACCCTCTCTACATATACGGCGGCGTCGGATTAGGGAAGACGCACTTGATGTGCGCCATAGGACACCATGTCAAAGATCGGAATCGGCATCTGAGATTGGCGTATATCTCGGCGGAAAAATTCATGAACGAATTGATCAACGCCATCAGATACGATCAGACCATGGTGTTCCGCGAAAAATACCGTTCAATTGACGTGCTGTTGATTGACGACATTCAGTTCATCGCCGGCAAAGAGCGGACTCAAGAAGAGTTCTTTCACACATTCAACGCTCTTTATGACGGGCAAAAGCAGATTGTGATCTCATCCGACTGCCCGCCCAGAGAAATCCCCACATTGGAAGAACGTCTGCATTCCAGATTCGAGTGGGGTTTGATCGCCGACATCCAACCCCCTGACCTCGAGACCAAGATCGCGATTCTCCGAAAAAAAGCGGAGACGGAGAAAATAAATCTTCCCGATAATGTGGCGCTCTTTATGGCCGGGAAAATTAAATCGAATATTCGTGAACTTGAAGGCTCTCTGGTCAGACTTACGGCGCTTTCTTCTCTCAAAGGCGAATCCATAAACCTGCTGTTGGCTCAGGAAGCCTTGAAAAATATCGTCGAAGAAGAGGAGAGAGCCATAACGATCGAGACCATTCAGAAGGTTGTGGCTGATTTTTATAACCTGAAGGTGGCTGACCTGAAGGCGAAGACTAATTCCAGAAATATCGCCGTTCCACGTCAGATAGCGATGTATCTGTGTAAAACATTGACTAAAGCGAGCTTACCGGAAATAGGACGAGAGTTCGGCGGAAAACATCATACGACCGTTTTGCATAGCATCAATAAAATCAATGATTTATATGACCAGAAAGGACATTTCCACAGAATTATCAACAGCCTAATTGATAGCTGTAAATAGACTTATCCTATTTTCCACACCGAAGCGATTATATAGCCTGTGGATATTTGTGGAAAATCTCAGCAAGACATCGGATATCCACAATTTCCCCCGTTCCGCACATTTTATCCACAGGGATTTTCACAGGCTCTATTGACGCTTAATTATTGATTTTATGGCAATTATACAGACAATGCAGTTTTCCACAACGCCTACTACTACTACTAAATTAATACTCTAAATATTGATATGTATTAAGTAGTAAAAAGCGTAGTCTCGTACAGTTACAAATGGAGGAAACACAATGCATCTCAGTATTGGCAAAACAGCCTTTCTCAAAGAACTGAACATGCTTCAGGGGGTCGTGGAGAAAAAAAGCACTATTCCCGTTCTCTCAAATCTCTTGCTGGAAGCCACTGGCGCCGAGTTGTGGATTAAGGGGACCGACCTTGATGTTTCTATTTCTACGCAGTGCGGGGCGGAAATCAGGCAAGAAGGCGCGATATGTGTTCAAGCCAAGAAACTGTTCGAGATAGTCAGGTCATTGCCTGAGGCTGATATAGAAATTAAACTTGGCGCTAACGATCAGGTGAGTCTTGTTTGTGATAGATCACGTTTCAAAATGCCTGGATTGACGAAGGACAATTTTCCTGAGATTAAAACTTTTGACGGACCTTTTTGGTCACTTCCCTCCAACCTTATCAGAATATTCATTAACCGAACAATCTTCGCCATCACGACTGAAGAATCGAGATATTCCCTCAATGGCGCTAAGGTGGAGATTTCAGGTAAGGGAATACGAATGGTGGCCACTGATGGCCATCGCCTTTCATTTATCGAGAAGCAAGAGGATTTTGGCGACGCCAAACTGGATGTTTTGATTCCCAAGAAGACGCTCGCCGAATTGGCCCGACTTTGCGGGGAGACGAATGACATTGTTGAGATCGGAAGCGGAGATAATCATCTGTTTTTCAAAGTCGGAAAGAGATTATTAGCGTCCCGCACACTGACCGGCCAGTTCCCTAACTATGAACTCGTGTTGCCTAAAGAGAATAATAATCGAATAGTCGTTGAGAACTCACAAGTTTCATCCGCAATCAAGAGGGTCGCGCTAATGGCTGATGATCGGTCCCACGCGATAAAATTCGATGTCAACGACGGACAGGCAAATATCACTTCCCAATCTTCCGACATAGGCGAGGCGGGCGAAAACTTGCCTGTCGAATATGCGGGGCCGGCGATAACAGCGGGATTCAATGCTCAATATCTACTGGACTTCTTCAATGTAATCCAGGACGGAGACGTGATTTTTGAGTTTAAAGATGGAAATTCAGCTACGCAGATAAAATCTAGTAATGACTCGGAATATGACTTCCGCTACATCATTATGCCGATGCGCCTCTAAGCCGGGCCGATTAAATAGTGAGCTTTCTTAACTGCAATTAATTGCTAGGGTTACGGAACTTTTGCCGGCCTTGGGCGTTATTGCAGGCACGGGTGAACCTCCTGATAGTGGCGGTCATAGTGAGTCTGGGGTGGGTTCTCAACTATGACCGCCTGATTTTTTTTCAAGCCTTCAAAATCAGCGAATTTCTAAATCTAATCACGTAAGACATATGAAGCGCCGCATCAGACGAGTAGTCCTTGTCAATCAAACGATTAGGTCTTAGCATGCGCCCGCTTTACCTATCCTTGCGCAGGAGCAGTTGAAATTTTGAGTTCCGAAATCCGACTCATCCCCATTCGCGGTATTCCTGAAATCAGGCCTGGCGATGACCTCGGTATGATGATTGTACGCGCGGCTGAGAAGATGCGCCTCAAATTGTCTGACGGCGATATCATCATAGTCGCGCAAAAGATCATCTCAAAAGCGGAGGGCAGATTGGTCAATCTGGAATCCGTAACCCCTTCTGAGTTCGCCAATGAAATCGCCAAAAAACAGCAGCGCGACCCGCGACTGGTCGAGGTCATATTGAGCGAATCTGCAAATATTGTCCGCTCGGACGACCGCGTATTGATCACCGAAACGAAGCATGGATTCGTTTGCGCCAACGCCGGCGTGGATCGCTCGAACGTGGTAGGTAGGGATTGGGTGTCGCTGCTGCCGGTCGCGCCGGACGATTCCGCGTTGCTGTTGAAGACAAGATTGGCCGAGCTCCTGAAGGTCAATATCGCTGTGATCATCACTGACACGTTCGGGAGGGCTTGGCGGGAGGGGTTGACAAATGTCGCAATCGGAGTCGCCGGCCTCAAGCCGTTGAAGGACTTACGTGGCAAAACCGACGATCACGGAAAAGAATTGTCCGCCACTGTGCTCGCGATAGCGGATGAGATTGCGGCCTCGAGCGGTCTGTTGATGCGAAAAACCGCCCGCATCCCCGTCGTTATGATGCGAGGCTATTATTTCGATCACGGCGATGGGAGCGCCAGAGATCTGGTGAGGGCAAGAGAACTTGATTTGTTCAGATAGATTGTCATGGCGGCCTTTGAATGTGAGAATGTGCTCGCGGTGAATGTCAAAATCAGTGTTCGCTAAGGTGATCCCCATGAAAATCAAACCGGGCGCGATTGCGCATGTGCTAGTCTCGTCGCTGTTCGCCATTTCGATTACGTCATCAAACATGGCACATAGTCAATCCCCGAAAAACTTCGCCCAGGCTCGCCGCGAATTCAAAACCTTTTACGAGCAATCTATGCGCAAAAACGGCATCGTCGGCGGCAGTTTCATGCTGATTCATGATGGGCAGGTCATCGCGCAGGAGTTTTTCGGCTTCGCCGATCAGGAAAAACAGCAGCCGGTGGATGAAGACACGATTTACCACTGGGCTTCGATCACGAAGACATTTACCGGCGTCGCCATCATGCAATTGCGCGATCGCGGTCTGTTGAAGCTCGACGATCCGATAATCAAATACCTGCCTGAACTCAACGAGGTTCACAATCCCTTCGGCGACATGAGCCAGATCACGATCAGGCAGCTGATGACGCACACCGCCGGATTTCGCGCGCAGACCTGGCCCTGGGGCGGAGACAAGGACTGGCACCCGCACGAGCCCCAACACTGGTCGCAGCTCGTGGCGATGATGCCTTACACAGAGATTCTGTTTAAGCCGGGATCGAAATTCAGCTATTCCAACCCGGGCATAATCTTTCTCGGCCGCGTCATCGAATTGCTCACTAAAGACGATTACGAAGTCTACATCGACAAGAACATATTCAAGCCGCTCGAAATGTATCGCGCCTATTTCGACGCGACTCCGCAACATCTGCTCAAACATCGCTCGCACAGCTACTATTTGACGGAAGGCAAATTGGCGCCGGCCAGGTTTGACGTCGATACCGGCGTTACCGTCTCGAACGGTGGGTTGAACGCGCCGCTGCCTGACATGGTTAAATACATTGGCTTTCTGATGGGAGATGTTAAAAGACAACCGATTTACGACCAGGTGTTGAAGCGGTCTTCACTTGAAGAGATGTTCCAGCCGCAAATCGCCATCGATCCCGGGGCGATCCCTGAGCCGGAAGGACAGAATCGAAAAGACGCCATGGGGTTGACCTTTTTCATCGAGGATAATTTCGGCCAGCATTTCATCGGCCACAGCGGCAGCCAGAACGGCTTCATTTCGCACTTCTACATTCGCCACGATACGCGAACGGCTTACATCATCGCGTTCAACACCCACGCCATACCGACCGACAAGGATTCGAGTCAGGATACGAGAAGACTGGATCGAGAGATCAAAGACCACCTGTTCCAGAGAATCTTTCCTCTCTTTGTTCTGAGGCAAGGAACCTGACGCCACAAATCGGCCAATCGCCGAATCGGCCAATCGCCGTATTGGATTGACAGCGAGCGATGAACGGCTACCATGCCTGTTGATTTCGCAGTCTATGACAGTCAATAGGTAAGCACGAACGAGGACTAAAACGAAACTTTATGAGCCTTGCTCTAACCCTTCTGCAACAGGCGCCGAGTCCGGATCCTGTCCACCAGTTAATGCAAACCCTGTTGCATCCGATCATGCGGCATGGGCGCGACAATATCAGTTTTCTCTATTCGCTAGACGCTTTCGACTTGGTGATAGTAATTCTCTATTTCACCATCCTGGGGCTGCTCGCCATTCTGGGCGCTTATCGCTTGCGAATGGTCTATCAATTCTGGCGCTACCGCCACGTCAAGCCAGAGCCCCGGCGCCGTTTCGCTGAAAGCGAGGCGCCGGTCATTACCGTTCAGCTTCCGCTCTTCAACGAGATGTACGTCGTCGAACGATTGCTCGAGTCGGTGACAGGGCTGGATTATCCGCGTCACTTGCTCGAAATTCAGGTGCTTGATGATTCGACCGATGAGACGGTGAAGATCGCCCAGGCCGCGGTCGAGAAACACAAACAGCGGGGATTCGACATTAAGTATATTCACCGCGCCGATCGAACCGGCTTCAAAGCCGGCGCGCTCGAAAACGGAATGAAAATGGCGAAAGGCCAGCTCATCGCGATCTTCGACGCCGACTTCCTGCCGAAGCCGGATTGTCTGAAACAGATGGTCGATTTCTTCACCGACGAGCGCGTCGGAATGGTCCAGATGCGGTGGGGCCACATCAACGCGAACTATTCGCTCCTGACGCGGATTCAAGAAGTTTTGCTGGACGGACACTTCGTCGTCGAGCAGGCGTCACGCAACCGCACGGGCGCGTTCTTCAACTTTAATGGCACCGCCGGAATGTGGCGTCGCGAAGCGATTGAATGGAGCGGTGGCTGGCAGCACGATACGCTGACCGAGGACACCGACCTCAGCTTCCGCGCGCAATTGATGGGGTGGAAGTTCGTTTACTTGCTCGACGAAGACGCGCCCGCCGAACTGCCTGTCGATATGAACGCCTTCAAAGCCCAGCAGCGGCGGTGGGCGAAGGGCCTCGTGCAAGTCGGGCTGAAGCTGATGCCGCGGTTATGGAAGCATCCACAGCTTACCATTCAGCAGAAGGTCGAATTGTTCTTCAGGCTTTTCGGCAATTGCGCGGCGATGCTGATGATCGTGTTGAGCGTTCTGCACATCCCCGTGCTGATTGTGCGCTTCAATCAGGGGCTATTCCACATGTTGCTCCTCGACGCGCCGCTGATGATCTTTGCGACGTTTTCCGTCGTCGGCTTTTATGGCACGACGATACGCTATCGTTATCCGAACGAGAAGTGGCGGTTGTGGTTGATTCCTCTGGCGATGGCGATGGGCATCGGGCTTGTATTTTCAAACACGCGCGCTGTGCTGGAAGCTCTATTCGGAGTCCAATCCGGCTTTGTGCGCACGCCGAAATACAACGTCGAAAGCCGAAAGGACAACTGGTTGAGGGCCGCGATGAAATATCGCCGTAAGCGGGGATTGCTGCCTTACATTGAGCTAGCCTTCGCGCTCTATTTCGTCTTCGCGGTGTATTACGCGATTCGCAGCAACATCTACGCGACGATCCCGTTCCTGCTCATCTTCCTGCTAGGTTATGGCTATATGGCGATGATGTCACTCTTCCAGGGAGGCGTACGGAAAGCGATGCAGGTCTTCAGGCGAAATTAGACCAATAGAGGTGTTATACTGCGCTTCGGCGCGGCAGTTTATACAACGCGGGAGATGATGAGGGATGAATTGCCCGCAGTGGAAAATCACCTCGACAACATTGAGAGCAGGGTCGTCGTTGCGCATATGATCGAGGCTGATCTGGCCAAGCGCGTAGAGCTATTCGGGGGCGCGTTCTATCCGGCGCCTATGGCGCACTAAGGCTTCTGAGAAGACGCGATGTTCTGTCCAAAATGCGGATCGAATCAGGGAGAGGGAAAGAGATTCTGCACCGTGTGCGGGACCAATCTCGCCGCGGTGTCTCAGGCTCTGACGGGCGGCATTCCACAGCCAAACTACTACGCGGCGCCGTTCCCGCATCCGCTCGAAGTCAAGAGACAGCGCGACATGGCGAAAGGTGTTCGCTTTATCATCATCGGCGGCGGCTTAGTGGCGTGGCAGTTTTTCAGCTTCGTATTCTCCAGCCATTTTCGCGGCTCGCCGCTCGGGTTCTGGGCTTTCATCGGATTCATACTGTTGGCTGTCGGAATCTCAAAGATCATCGCTTCCCGCCCTCCGAGCGTAGCCAATTCGCCAGCGCCAGCGCCGCATCAGACGCATTCAATGCCGCAGACCATCTCGCGCCCAGTCTACCCCGCGCCGACGGCGGTCGGCCCATCGGTTCCACAGACCAGCGAGCTTGATCCGGTCGGTCGCCATGCCACGAGTGCGGCCCCAAGCGTGACTGAAGACGATACCAGACATCTGCCGCATAACGAGCCGCCTCGCGAGTTTTCGAGATAGAGGAGAACACGTCCATGTACTGCCCATCCTGTGGAATCGAAGCCAGCGATCAGACGAAGTACTGCACCAAGTGCGGCGTCAATCTCCGCCGGGTGAAAGGCGTGTTGGGCAAGGGCGGCGCAAGTCTGAATAAGGGGGACGATTGGGAGCCATTATGGCTAGAATATCGGAAATCGAGGATCGAGGCGCGGAGAAAAAGGACACCGGAAGAGAAGAGGCTTAATGAGATCAAGGCTGGAGTGATTGTAAGCAGTTGCGGCTTTGGCTTGATGGTCTTTCTGAGCATTCTGTTTGCCGCCATCGCCTCCACAATTGACGGACCGGAGGCCAACATTCTGCGCTCTCTCTGGGCCGTCGGTCTCGTACCGTTTATGGTAGGCTTGGGGATCCTCTTAAACGGTCTCTTCGTCAGCAAGCGGGTCGTCGAATTGAAACGCCGGCAGGAGCCGACGGATCAACAACCGCCTCTCTTTTCAGCCCCGAACACTTCTCCAGTCGCGCGATTGGCCGAACCGGCGCAATCTCCGATTGCGGATTTCAGCGTTACCGAAACAACGACCACGAAATTGCGCGAGCCTGTTTCCGCCCCTTCGCCACGAGACACAAATTGAAATGCGACAATCCGCAGAGCGCTTGAAAAATATCCGCCGACACCGACTCTTTTAAAATTGACTCTGGAGGACATTGTTTATGTTCTGCACTCGCTGTGGAGCTAACAATCTCGATACCGACCGGTTATGCAGATCTTGCAACTCGCCGCTGGTAAAGCCTGGCGTCGCTTCTGACCAAGGCGCGTCTTCAGGATCGGCTCAGCAAGCTTACCCTTATTCGACATTCGGCGCTGGCCAGCAACAATCGCAACAAGACAACCTTCCATATCCCGGTTATCAAGGCTACTCTCAGCAACCCGGCTATCAAAGCAACGCGATTGCCGCGCAGAATTGGCGCGCGTTAGGGGCGGATAAAAAGGTAGCGGCAGGCATATTGGGAATATTGATAGGAGGGCTTGGCATTCACAAATTCGTTCTGGGCTATAAGACCGAAGGCCTGATCATGCTCCTCGTAACGGTGCTGACGTGCGGATTTGGAGGGATAATATTCGGGCCTATCGGGCTGGTGGAAGGAATATTGTATCTGGTCAAGAGCGATGAGGAGTTCGTGAGGACTTACATTCAAAATAAGAGAGGGTGGTTCTAAACATGTTTTGCACTCGTTGTGGGGCTAACAACCTTGATACCGACCAGTTCTGCAGATCTTGCAGCTCGCCGCTTACGAAACCTGGCGGCGCGCAGGGGCAAGGCGTGTCTTCAGGATCGCCTCAGCAGCCTTATCCTTATTCGACGCCAGGCCCCGGTCAACAACAGCAGCCGCCACAGGGCTATACTCCATACCCCGGGTATCAGGGACAGCCTCCGGCGCAATACGGTTATGCCAATCAGATGTACCCACAGCAAACCAGCGCCAGTGGCCGCTCCATCGCGGCGATGATCTTGAGCATCATCTCTATCTTCACCTGTGGACCACTCCTGAGCATTCCAGGAATGATCCTGGGCAAAACTGAAATGACTGCGATTCGCCAGGGACAAGCGCCCCAGGCGGGCGAGACCTTTGCTAAAGTGGGATTTTATGTCGGACTTGGAGTGACGATCCTTTCCTGCTTGGGAGGGTTGTTCTATCTATTTATTGTCATTCTTGGGACGACATCAGGCTCATTCCAATGATCGAACTTGGTCACGCTAAATTGAACGTAAGGAATCAATCAGGCCCTTGCAGTCCACATACTGCGCTCAATCCTTTTGAATACTCGAAGAGCGATCAGGCCAAATATATCGCGCTGGGTTTGGCGTCTAGCCTCTGCCTGATCACAGCGCGGTTGCTGCAACCTTCACCTCGCGGCGTAGGCACTCACGAGCAACTCGGCTTACCGCCTTGCGTTTTTCTTCGTCTAACCGGGATTCCCTGTCCGAGTTGCGGATTGACCACATGCTTCGCCCATGCGGCTCGACTAAATTTTTATGAGGCGTTCGTCGCGCAACCGTTCGGCCTCATTATCTTCTGCCTGACGGCGCTGAGCGTTCCGTTGTCGCTCTACCTAATTTATTCGCGCGTCCCCTGGTCCAGACTGTTCTACTCGACCAAGTTCAATCGGGCGATGTACGTCATGATCGTTCTCTATCTCCTGAGCTGGCTCTATAAAATTGTCGCGATGAAGTGGCTCTTCCCGCATGACTGACGGCGCCGCGCGCGTGTAGGGGCGGGGATTCCCCGCCCAACCGCGTAGATCACAGGCGCGGGCGGGAAATACCCGCCCTTACACGCGCTGTACTGTACCATCGCCCCAAATTTCGTCTACAATCCGCCTACGCCAAACGGCTCATCGAAATAACAACGGAGAAATCGAACTTATGAAGTTGGCCTTCGCCTCCCTGAGCTTGACGCTGTTGCTCGCCAACGCTTCGACAACCATGCCATACGTGGAGAACGACCAATTGAAATCGCGCGCCGAACAAACCAATTACGAAGAGACCAGCCGTTACGAAGACGTGATGCGATTCATCGGAGATTTGCAGAAGCGCACGGACAAATTACGCGTCGAGTCCTTCGGCAAGACCGACGAAGGTCGCGACCTGCCGCTGATGATCTTAGCCGACCCGCCGATCGCGCAGCCGCGAGAGGCGCGCGCTTCGGGCAAGCCAGTCATCTTCATTCAGGCCAATATTCACGCGGGTGAAGTCGAAGGTAAGGAGGCGGCGCTGCATCTGGCGAGGCGCATCGCAACCGGCGATCTGCGTTCGCTGCTCAACAATCTGATCATCCTGATCGCGCCGATCTACAACGCCGACGGCAACGAGAAGATCAGCATGAACAACCGCACGGCGCAGAACGGCCCCGTCGGTGGCGTCGGTACGCGTGAAAACGCGAAGGGCTACGACCTCAACCGCGATTACATGAAACTCGAAACGCCGGAAGCCAACGCGCTCGTCAGATTGTTCAACCTTTGGGACCCGCATTTGACCGTAGATCTGCACACGACAAACGGCTCGTATCACGGCTATCACCTGACTTACGCGCCCACACTCAATCCCAACGCCGACGCGCGATTGATCGACTTCGAGCGGAACAAGATGCTGCCGGCGATCGCGCGCGCGACGCTCAAGACCCACAAGTTCCGAACCTACTACTACGGTAATTTCGCGACCAAGGAGCGGATGAATCGAGAGATGGATAATTTTGAGATCCAGCGATCAGGGCGCGAAGCCCAGCCGGCTGATAAACCTGAAACGAAAATCTGGCGCACCTTCGATCACCGCCCGCGATTCGGCAATAACTATTGCGGTTTGCGAAACCGCCTGACGATTCTCTCGGAAGCCTACAGCTACCTCGATTTCAAAGGCCGCGTCGCCGTGACCGAAGCTTTCGTCGAAGAGATTTTCAGATACTCGGCTTCGCACGCCGGCGAGATCGCCGCATTGATCAAGAGCGTTGACGATGACGCGATCCGCGGCCGCGTCTCGCGCCAGGGAGTGGAGTTTGAATTGAAGCCGCTGGACAAGGCCGCCTCGATCCTGGTCGGCGAGGTCGAGAAGGTCAAAAATCCGCGTTCGGGCAAAATGATGACGGCGATGATCGAAAACAAATTCACGCCGACGCCTATGCCCGATTACGGACTCTTCGCCGCGACGAAGAGTCTCGCGCTCCCGCGCGCTTACCTCTTTCGCAACGAGGACGGAATGAAGACCGTGATCGCCAAGCTCCTCGCGCACGGCGTCGCGGTTGAAGATTTGACTGAAGCTCTAACGGCCGAGGTCGAAAGCTTTGTCATCGATGACGTAAAGAAAGCCGCCCGCGCTTTTCAAGGCCACGCCGAGGTCAAACTTAAAGGCCACACATACAAAGAAACAGTTCAATTCCCTGCCGGCTCGATTCTGGTCCGAACCTCTCAACCTTCCGCGTCGTTGATCTTCTACTTGCTCGAAGCGGAGAGCGACGACGGATTCTTGAACTGGAATTTTCTCGATCCCTACCTGGAGAAAGGAAAGACCTATCCGATTTATAGACTGATCAGCGAGGCGTCAGCGCCAAGCAGATTGAAGCAATGACATTTTATGGCCGGCAGACTGCTCATCAAAGACGCGACGATCATCACGCTCGACGACGCCAATCGGATCTTCGAAGGCAGCGTGGCAATCGACCAAGGGCGCATCGTGGCGGTCGAGCCTTCGGCGACCGCAAGTTTTGATTTCGCCTTTGACGATGTGATTGAAGGGCGCGGTTGCGCGCTCCTGCCCGGCTTCATTCAAACTCACATTCATCTCTGCCAAACGTTGTTTCGCGGCGCGGCTGACGACCTGGAACTGATCGACTGGTTGAAACATCGGGTCTGGCCGATGGAGGCCGCGCACACGCCTGAATCGCTTTACGCATCGGCGCGGCTTGGAATCGCTGAGTTGATCAAAAGCGGGACGACGTGCGCGTTGACCATGGAGACGGTCAATCACACCGGCTCCGTCTTCCGCGCGGTCGAAGAGTCAGGGTTTCGAGCGACGGTCGGAAAATGCATGATGGATCAGGGCAATGGCGTTCCTGACGCCTTGAGCGAAGAAACCGAAGATTCAATCTCGGAATCCCTCGATCTACTGGAACGGTGGAACGGTGTGGCCGGGGGTCGCATTCGTTACTGCTTTGCCCCGAGATTTGCACTAAGTTGCACGCGTGAATTACTCGAACGAGTCGCCAGGCTCTCGCGCGAGCTCGGCGTAATGGTTCACACTCATGCCTCGGAAAATCGAGATGAGATAGCGATGGTCGAACGCGCGACTGGAAAGCGCAATATCGATTACTTGCGCGACGTCGCTTTGACCGCGCCTCACGTCATGTTGGCGCATTGCGTTCACCTCAACGACGCCGAGATAGAGATCCTGCGTTCGACCGGCGCGCATGTCGCGCACTGCCCTTCGTCGAACCTCAAACTGGCTTCCGGCATCGCTCGCGTAGCTGAGATGCTAGATCTCGGCGTCTCGGTGTCGCTCGGCGCTGACGGCGCTCCGTGCAACAACCGCCTCGACATGTTCACCGAGATGCGCGCGGCGGCTTTGCTGCAAAAAGTCCTTCGCGGCTCGCGCGCATTGCCGGCGCTGACAGCTCTGCGAATGGCGACGACTGGCGGCGCGCGGGCGTTGGGACTCGCCCGTCAAATCGGCAGCGTCGAGGTTGGTAAGCGCGCCGATCTTCAGTTAATCAACCTCGACCATTTGCACACCACGCCTCGACCAGATCCGATTTCGACGATTGTTTATGCGGCGGAAGCAGCCGATGTCGAGACGGTAATTATTGATGGACAGATCGTGATGCGGGATCGGGGCTTGATCACGTTAAAAGAACAAGACCTAATTGCCGAGGCGCGTGATCAGTCGCAGCGGCTCGGTTTGAGAATCGCCGCCTCAAAATAGGAATGAAGAGCAACCACGAAGCAACTGTGATGAAAGTCAAGCAGAAAGTTGCTTGGCATGTGGATGCCAAGCCTCATTATCCCTGACCATCGCATTGAGGATCGTCAGGAGCTTGCGCATACAAGCTGTGATGGCAACCTTCTTGAGCTTGCCCTTCGCCAACAGGCGTTGATAGAACTCTTTGATAACAGGGTTAAATCTGATGGCGGCCAGCGTGCCCATATAGAGCACGCTACGCACGGCGGCTCGTCCGCCCGCGATGTGACGTTCGCCACGGCGCTTCCCACTGTCGTTGCTAATCGGAGCGACCCCGACCAACAAGGCGATCTCTCGCCGATTGAGTCGCCCCAGCTCTGGCAGTTGGGTGAGCAAGGTCACTGAAAGCACTGGGCCGACGCCTTTCGCACTCTGGAGCAAGTCGTCCTTCTCGCGCCAGTGCTGAGTCTGGCGGATCTGGTTTTCCAGATCCCGGTCGAGTTCGGCGATTCGTTTCTGCAGCCATTCGATGTGCTCTTTGAACTCCTCCGCCATCTCGGCGAATAAAGGTGATTGGCGGCGGTTCTCTTCGGCGACCAGCATTTCGGTCAACTGGCGGCGGCGCGCGACCAGCGCGCTGACCGCTTGCGCCGCTTCTGATTTGTGAACCCGCTGTTCGGGCCGCACCGCACGAGCAAAGTGAGCCAGCACGAGCGCGTCCACGCGATCGGTCTTGGCGAGTTTGCCGATGGCTTTGGCGAAGTCACGCGCTTGGCGCGGGTTGATGACCACGATCGGCAAGTTTGCGGCGATACAAGCGGCGACCAGGAGCATTTCGTAACCGCCCGTGGCTTCGACAACGATCCGCTCAGGGGCAAGCGCCTCTAAGCGCGCCACTAAGGCCGGCAAGGCTTGAGAGTCGTTGGCGATGGAAAAGATTTCTCCGGTCGTATCGATCCCGATTTCGAGCGTTGCTTTGGCGACATCGATACCAATACAAGGCGCAATAGCTGCAGACATTGTGAAGCTCCCATTCTTGCCTAATCCGGGCTTGGTGTCCCAGGCAACTGTTCGGGTTAATCTTTCACTGGCGCCGCGATCCAGGCTTCGTGACGGGCTTTGCGCACCAAGAAACAATCGGTCTGCGGCGCCTGTTTGTACTCGCCCAAAGCGGGCGAAAACAACTTAATATTTGTCAGAGAGTCAACATACAAGAGACGAAGAACACGAAGAAAGTTCAGAAAAAACCTTCGTGCTCTTCGTTTCTTCGTGGTTGATTTCCTGAGGAGCGCTCAATGTGGCAAAGAATGTTGGTAGTTGGATTGATGTTGACCGCCAATGCGATGGCGCTGGCGCAAACGCATCAGCACGGCGCGCCCGCGACAGCGGATGGCCAGTACAATCCGTTCATTGTAACGGACAATCGCGACGGGTTTTATCTGGCTTACGTCGAGCGCGTCAACAGCGCCAGCAACGTGATGCTGCGCCATTCTTCCGACGGCGTGAATTATTCCGATCCCGTTCGGGTCAATGACCTCGCGGGCGACGCCACTGTGCGCAATGAGAATCCGCCGAAGGTGACCGTCGGAGCGAAGGGCGAGGTTTACGTCTGCTGGGCGAGCGAGCGCGGGAAATGGAAAGGCAACATTCGCTTCGCGCGTTCGACCGACGGCGGCAAGACCTTCTCGCCCGCCATAACCGTCAATTCCGACGGCGCGGGCGAGCCTGCGGGCCACGCCTTTCAATCCGTCGCCGTGGACAGGCAGGGACGCGTCTACGTAGCCTGGATTGACGAGCGCGACAAGCGCAAAGAGGATCGCGGCGCGGAGATCTGGCTGGCCGTTTCGGCGGATGGCGGCAAGACGTTTTCGCGCGACCACCGCATTCTGACCGATGTTTGCGAATGCTGCCGGACGAATCTGCAAATTGACGCGGCGGGCAATCTGTATCTCACTTATCGAACCGTGCCCCGCGTCGGGCCAATGTACCGCGACATCATCATCGCCCGCTCGCGAGACGGCGGGAAGACTTTCGCGCAAACCGTGGTCAGCAAAGACAGGTGGGAGATCAACGGCTGCCCGGTCGCCGGACCTAGCTTCAGCCTCAACAGCCGGGGCGCCATTACGGCGGTCTGGTTTATGGGAGGAGGCGAGCGCCCGGGACTTTACTACGCGATATCGACCGACAACGGAAAAACTTTCGCTCCGCGGAGCCTGCTAGATCCGCAGCAAAAAATCGGAAAGCGCGCGCAAACCGCCGGCTTTGCGGACGGCGCAGTCATCGTCGCCTGGGATGACGCGGACGGAAAGACATTCAGCGCGTGGGGAGTGTTGAATCCTCAAAAGGGATTGCTGCGGAGAAGCGACGAGCGCGAAGGCGTCGCGTATCCCGTGGTGGCGACCAATGGCCGGATTGCAGTAATCGCCGGGATGCGGTTGGCGACACACGAGATCGTGACTTATACCGAAAGTATCAACACAGCCGCAGAAAATAACTCGACAGGACGCTAAGAAGGCGTCAGAGAGAGAAAGTCAACAATAGGACAAGGGGACAAGGGGACAAGGGGACAAGGTTATTTCTCCCCCTCTCCTTGTCTCCTTGTTCCCTTGTCTTCCTCCCTCTGTGGCAAAATAGTAGAAATGACAGAGACAATCTGCCAATCCTGCGGCGCAAGGGCCGCGCGCCGTTATCAATTGATCAGCTTTGGCGAATTCGGCGAGCCGGGCGACGAGCGCGAATCCATGCTCTGCGCGCGGTGCGCCCGAGCTGAACGATTACGGCTGAACGCCCAGCCTGATCCCGGGGAGGGGTTGTCGCGCCAGGAGATGATCGCGGCGCTAGACCGTTTCTTCGAATCGAGCGGCGTCTTCGACATCTGCCGCCGCTGCCACGAGCAGGGCACGGGGTGTTGTCCGCCGACCTGCCGCGTGATGGGGACGCAGGGCTGCAATCCGAACAACAAATACGGCAAGTCAGTCTTCTGCGCGGCCTTCGTTTGCGGGGCTTTGCTCAACGCCATTTCGGAATGCGACGCCGAAGCGGGGCGCGCATTGAAATGGGTGAAGACCGAGATTGGGGCGGCGGAGTTCCACATTTACGAGATGATCACGCGCGTTCCGCCCCCGTCGCGCGAGCCTGTCCGCCCGCTTGCGCTGCCGCGCCGCTATCCGCATCCAAAGGCATTGGTCGCGTTGGAAAACGGCGCCAAGATCAAAGAGAAGTTGGACGCGCTCGCCTCTGAGGTATTGGAGATCAGGCGTCGGTGGCGTGAATTGGAACGGCAAGAAATCAACGACGAACCCAGAAAATCGGAGGTCGAACGATGAAGCCAAAATCGGTTTGCCTTGCGGCGATGCTGTTGATGATGAGCGCTGGCGCGCCCGCGCAGTATATCTCCGCCGACACCTATACCCGCTACGAACTGCTCGCGCCAGAGACGCATCAGTTTCGGATTTTTTATGAAGTGACCGAGACGAAACCGGGCGCGCGTTTTCACTTCAACGCCATCCGCCCGGGCAGTGAGGCCTCAGACGAGGAGATTTACGATCTGGCCACCGGCAAACAACTGAAGTTCGAGGTCGTCAGCGGAGCTCAGGCCAAAACAGACTCGCCTGATGGGAATTTTGACGCCACTACCAATTACATCAAGGTTCATCTGGCGCAGCCAGTGCCCGCGCGCGGCGAATACCGGTTGCGCATTGATAAGACCTACAAAGACGCAAAAAGCTATTACACAGAAGGCGACATCATTGTGTTCAAACGTCCTCTCGGCATTCCGCGCAACAGCGTGGTGTTGCCGGCCGGTTATGAGATAGTTTCAAGCTCGGTCGCCGCGCAAGTGACGTCTGAACCTGACGGGCGCTTGAAACTGGCGTTTGTAAATCCGGGCAGCGGGGGTCAGCTTGAAGTGACGATCCAGGCGCGCCGGTTGGCGCCCACTGGGAAAGGAGCGGACAAGCCATGAACAAAGGCGCCAAGTCTTACAAAATTGACAAAATCGGTTTCGCGCTCGTAACGCTTTGTTGCGCATGCGCAGGCCTATCGCAAATGGCCGGAACTATTGCGGCGCAACAAGGCGCCCTGCTAGCGGAACGCGCCTACCAGGATCGAGAGATTCTTTATGAATTGCAGGATCCGCAAACACATGCCTTCCGAATCACGCACGATTACACCGAGCGGAAAGAAGGCGCGAGTCATTATTTCAACGTCGTGCGCTCCGGCAGCCACGTCTCCGACCCTGAAAGCATCGATCTGGACACTGGCGCCAATCTGAAATGGGAGACTCTTTCAGGCAAGCAGGTAAAAGAACGCAAACTGCCGCTGACAGACGTAAAGGACGACTCCGAAGTGGTTGTAACTTACCTGGCGCGCCCTGTCGAAAAAGGCTCCTCTACGCGGCTGCGCCTCAAAGAGACTTACGCCGATCCGAAAAGTTACTATCTGGATGGCGAGGAACTGGTCTGGGACCGGACGTTCGGGAGGCTGCGAAACACAGTGGTATTGCCTGCCGGATGGCGTTTGACGGCCCTGGCCTCGCCCGGCGTGATCCAAACCTTGCCCGACGGCCGCGTCTCTGTTTACGTTGTCAACCCCCGCAACGACGATGTTCGCGTTTATCTGCGCGCCCGCCGTCGCGCTGCGCGCTGAGCCGATTTTGCGCATCCATTCAGGACATCGTCATCATTTATAGGTCCGATTTAGATTCAGCTCTTTGCCAGACTGAATTGTCACTATACTCAATACGGATGATCTGAACTTTCTGCCGCCTAGAAACCGCACGATCCTTAACATCCTTGCTCAGAAATTTAGTTTCGCCAGGCGCGATCTTTATTTTATTTCGGAACTTATAACGCTTCAGCTCCTTCTGATCATCCGTGTCAGAAAAGAAAATATATTCCCATTCGACGGCTTTAGTGGTCCTGGTTCCGACGTTTTTGACAAGCGCATAAGCTTCAGTTCTAGTGACTGTCTGTCGAGTAATGTTCCCCATCTCTGAATTCGAAGTGGATTCCAGCGGAAGCCGGTCTTCTGGCCGGCCAGATCTTTCCGCGGTGTAGTCGATACGCTGTATGAAACTTTCCTGGCGATCAAATCCCCATTCAAAATTCTGAATCGCTATATCCGGCTGCTCTTGAACTCTGCCGGATGTTTGAGGGATTGAAACAAACATAGCTAAAAGCATTAACATTGCAGGTTTCATTTCGCCACTCTCCTTAATTTGGCGCCCATTACAAACCCTACGCGCCGCCATTACGTCCTCCCGCGCGCAATGTTTCTCACAGGCTCTCGAATAATACTCGCACTCAGATTCTATTCAAAGATGGCGCCGTATCTGAGCCAATCGGCCTTCGGAAAATTCAGGCGACGGAACATAATTGCTCGCTCGCGTCACGGCAAAATGTCGCGGCTCGTTTATGCTCCGCTTTATCTGGCCATCGAACTCGTCGTTGGAGCAGGCCTAAATTCATCCTGCCGCTACGCTGCGTTTTTGGCGGCAGCACTACTACAAGTTATTGATTGCACGCAATGTTAATTTGCGTATCCTTCAAATAAGTGAAGAGAGTGCAAATAAAACCACTTTGCAATCAGCACATTGATTGGCGCAAACCTGGGTACGCATCGCTTCCAGCGCGCAGTCCTGGCAGGAAGCGCATTGAAAAGCAATTGGGCGAGTGGCCGAGACTGCACGCTGGAAGCGATGCGTACCCAGGCGTCTACCGATTTATGCGCAGGATTCATTGAAGCAGTTGATTGTATTCAGCTTTAATTTGCACAGCCTTCAGTTAATTAAAATCCGAAGTGAACGCTCAGTACTTCAAAATCAACTGAAACAATAGATTGAGGCCGCGTCACTCATCGCAACAAGTCTAAGCCGGTGGAATCGGAAAACCGTGTTCGTCCATAAACGGTTTAGCATAATACCAAGCTCGCTCTGACCCCCGTGCGTCTTGGGCGTAAGTGATATTAGTCCTGTGGCTGTCTTCCATAACGTAGTCATTTGGTGATTTTCCATCTGGCACAGACCATGGTACTCCACCCATACCGCCGTGAGTACAGTAAAATATGGCTTCAAAATAACGGGTTGGCGGAGATGATTGCCTCCCAGCATTACCAAACCAATTCCGCGAACCTGACTCGGGCGCACGCAGGAGGTGTAAAACATATCCGACGTTATTCGGAATAACCGTTGCATCAATATCTCCCTGCCTGTCAACACAGTCAAATAAAAGCATCGCCTTCACATCTATGTTCTGGCTCTGCAATCTTGTGGCGATGAAAATTACTCCGGCTGCGCCACGGCTGTATCCAGTTAGCAAAATGGGCTCGTTGACGCCTGCCCGCCGTTTGGCGAGTACGAAGTTAAGACCTTCGCTACTTGCCTCCAACAGACCTCCGCCGCCAACAACGGGACCTCTAAGATATTTTTTGTTCGGTGTAGGCGGCTTGTCACATAATTTTCTTACAAAACTATTGGCAAATGCATCGTCATATCTCTGATTACGACCGCCATAGGGAAAAAAGTCTGCTCCGGTTCCATCAATGCCTACTATAATTGACATAATGTTTCCTCCTTGAACTGTTACAGCAGTTTTCAAATGAATGAGAAGGTATAGCCACAATGCGTAAACCATCCGCAAATATCATCGACCGGCGCCTTCTCAATGGCTTTCACCAAGGCGTTTAGGAGCTTGCGACTAGTTCGGGCCTTCAATTCGCGCAGGAACCCTTTGATCTTTGAGATGCGCTCTTCGATCGGGTTGAAATCAGGCGAATATGCCGGGATGTGCGAGACGCTCGCTCCGGGCGCCTCAATCAAGCCGATCGCACGCGCCGAGTAATGGAACTTTACATTGTCGAGGACGACGATATCGCTCTTGAGCGGTGTCGGGACGAGGAAATGCCCGACAAAGGCGTCAAATACCTGGGTGTTAACCCGGCCCTCGATGCTCATCGTCGCCCAGACGCTGGCCAGACTCAAGGATCTGATCACCGAGATGTTGCTCTCGTGATTGAACGGCTCACTGACTTGCGCCCGTGTCCCCCGCGGGGATCGGGCATAGGCGGGCGTCATCGCTGTGTTGACGCCGAATTCGTCAATATAGACGAGCCGTTCGACGGGCAGTCTTTGTTGCTTTTTTCGGAACTCGGCTCGTTCTACCGAGTCCGCTTCGGCGGACAGAATGGATTTTTTTTCTCGACAGTCCCAGCGCGTCCAATGCGCGCCAGATCGTCGAGACGCTAATCTCGACCCGCGCTTGCTTCTTGATGCGATCTCGCAACTGCTCCAAGGTCGCATCCGGGGATTTCGCCACCAAGTCGGCCAGGAGCAGTAACTGATCTTCATTCAATTTGGCCTCTGCGCCACCACCATGAGGCAAAGGGGCCAAATCGCCGCGCTGTCATTTTTAGCGCAGGAGCTTGTAAACAAGGGATTCGTGGACACTGAACATGCTGGCGACTTCGCTTCTTTTTCCAAGACCGCGCTCGACGGCGTCAACGATTCGTTCACGAAGGTCTAAGGAGTAGGCAGCCATAGCTTTGATTGAGATCTATTTCGCCCACTCGTTCAAGTGTAAACCGATGTAGGATTTGTCATTATACCAGGAGATGGAATCGCATAGTCTCATTCAGACCGTGTCGCATCACGCAAAAATCAAAACGAAATGAGTTGATTTCTTGATGTCTGTCTATATACTATCTGTTCATGACAGATATAAACACCCGAGCGCTCGATCGCGAGCTGAAGCGGGGGGCCGCGGAGTTGCTCATCCTTTCACTGCTCGACGCGCGACCCCGCCACGGCTATGAGCTGAGTAAACTGATCCACACGCGCTCCGGCGGCCAGATCACGTTTCACATTGATTCCCTCTATCCCTTGCTGTATCGCCTTGAGGAGCGTGGATGGATCAAGGGGGCCTGGGTCGAAAAGCCCGACGAGAGACGCCGCCGCTTCTACAAAGTCACGCCTATGGGTCGGCGCGTGCTAGCTCAGCAACGCAAGACCTGGGCGGCGTTCGTAGACGCGGTTCAACGCGTCACAGGAGATGAACATGCCTGACTGGACACAACACGTGCGCCCGCGTTTATCGGGCCTGCGCCTCTCGCCCACACGCGAAGCCGAGATCGTCGAAGAGCTCTCGCAACATCTCGATGACCGCTGGCGTGATTTGATTGCGAGTGGTATGTCCCCTGACGAGGCCACACGGTTAGCGCTCGCCGATTTCAGGGAAGGCAACGTCCTCGCGGAGTACATAGCGCCTCTCCGGCAGGCGCATCCGCCTTCAACGATCACGCCGGGAGCCCCCGGCGGCCGATTGCTCAGCGATCTCTGGCAAGACCTGCGGTACGCCGCGCGCACGCTGTGGAAGCGGCCCGGATTCGCAGTCGCCGCCGTTCTCACGCTCGCGATCGGCATCGGGTCGAATGCCGCCATTTTTACTGTTATCAATTCGGTACTGCTCCGGCCGCTGCCATTCCCACATAGCGAACAGCTCGTGAGCCTGTACACACGGTATCTGCCTTCTTCCGGCTATAACTTTCCGTTTTTTGCCCTGTCGGGGCCGGAATTCGCCGATGTCCGCGGCCGCATCAATGCGTTCGCCGGGATCGCCGCCTACAGCTTCAGCAGCCGTAATCTGACGCGTGGCAATGGAGAAGCCGAGCGAGTCCTCACCATGCGCGTGACCACGGAATTCTTCGATGTGCTCGGCGTCAGGCCCGCCCGCGGGCGTACCTTCACCGAAAAGGAAGCGCAGCGTGGGGAAGCATGCCTCGCTCTTTTGAGTCACGGCGCATTAGATGACGCCGCAAGCGCAATCGGC
>DASTMP010000159.1:0-20080 GCA_035714085.1 Blastocatellia bacterium | reverse complement strand
ATGGTCAGGGCAAGGATGGTCAGCGTCGGGTTCTGATTGGCCGACCCGACGTAGGCCGCGCCGTCCGTGACGAAGACGTTCTTCACGTCCCACATCTGGTTGAACTTGTTGAGGACCGATTTCTTCGGATCGGCGCCCATTCGCGCCGTGCCCAGTTCGTGGATGATGCGTCCTGGCAAGGTCAACTGCCGGCTGACGCCGATCTGTTCCGCCCCGGCGCTCTTGAGAATCTCGGCCGCCATTTCGGCCGCGTCCTTGCCCATCTCGCGCTCGTTGTCGGAATGTTGAATGTGGATTCGCAATACGGGGATGCCCCACGCGTCGACCACGCCGCCGGGATCGATCTCGGCGTAGTTCTCATAACGCGAGAGCATCGCCGCGCGCGTGGTCAATCCGATCGGCGCGACGTACCACCGGCGCACCTGACGCTTGAATTCGCTGCCGAAACCTTCGGTCCGGCGCGCCACGCCCGGAAACGAGCCGATGGCCGATCCCCCCTCGAATCCGTAGCCGCGGAGGAATTTCGGATGTTTGGTCGCCTTGTCCAGATTGCGAAATCGCGTTATGAAGACGCCGGACGATTTGCCGTCCTCATTGACGGTGTCGCGTCCGGCGAACATCGGCAATACGCCCGAAGCCCCCGTCCCGCCGAAATGATCGACCAGGTAATGCCCCAACACTCCCGACGAATTGCCGAGTCCCGCGGGGTGTTGGCGCGACTTCGAGTTGAGGAGGATGCGCGTCGATTCCAGCGTCGAAGCGCCGACCAGGATCACCTTGCCGAAAAATTCCAACTCCTCGCGCGTCACGCGGTCGACAACCGCGACGCCTTTGGCCTTGCCGGTATTCTCGTCCACGGTGATGTGGCGAACGATTGAATTGGTCCGCAGCGTACAACGCTTGGTGGCCATGGCCGCGGGCAGCGTCGACGACAGGGAATTGAACATCGCGCCGACCGAGCAGCCGTTGCCGCAACTGCCGCAATAATGGCATTTCCCGCGATGGTATTTCGCGTGCTGCGGTTTGACTTCGGTGAGCATCGCCACACGCGGTTGAATCAGTTTGATGCCCAGCTTCGCCGCGCTTTTCTTCAACAAATGTTCGCCGCAATTCAACCCCATCGGCGGCAGGTAATTTCCGTCGGGCAACCACCACAGGCCGTCGCGATTGCCGCTGACGCCGATCCACTCCTCGGCCTTGTCGTAATATTTCTCGATCTCTTCGTAATCGATCGGCCAATCGACGTCGAAGCCGTCATGCGTGGCGGCTTTGAAATCGAGGTCGGACAATCGCCAGGACAACCTACCCCAATGGAGCGTCTTTCCGCCGACCACGCGCGCGCGAACCCACAGGAACGGCTTGCCAGGGTCGGTCGTGTAGGGGTGCTCGGTGTCTTTGACGTAAAAATTGCGGCTGAATTCGCCGGCGGTGTCCTGCATCCACTGCTCTTTCTGCCTCCAGCCATGCGGGCCGAAGCCGCGATACATCGATTCGTAGGCGAACTTGTTCATCGCGAAATCGCGGGTCGGCTCCAACTTCGGCCCCGCTTCGAGGATCAATACCTCAAGCCCTCGCTCGGAGAGCTCCTTCGCGGCCATTCCGCCTGACGCCCCCGAACCGATGATGATCGCGTCGTAGACCTTCTTCGCAGTAGAGAGTTTCCTTTGCACGTAACCTCCCGGCTCAAAATGTTCGACTGAATTCTGATTGAATTGATGATGCGTGGTTAACGAAGCGAACCGTAGCATAGGCGGTTTGAGCGGGCAAGAGCGGGAGAGGGACTAGGCGACGGGGCGACAAGGCGACGGGGGGACGGGGCGATGGAATCAGAGAGATACAGAGGGACCTGCGTCTTGATTTCTCCCCGTCTCCCTGCCCCTTTGTCGCCCCGTCGCCTTGTCGCCCCGTCGCCCCGTCCCTTTCTCCCTCTCCTTGCATCTCCGCCTTCTCGCAATTAAGATTCAATTGCGTTGGATCGCCGCAACCCTTTGTGGTTTTATGGATCCAACTCTTTTCGGGTCGTTATTTCCGGATGTCAAATCGAGTCAGAGTGGAAATCGTCGGGCGCAATGAATTCTGGCGTAACGCGGTCTTCGTTGAATGGGAGTATCAATTCCCCGAACGCAAGCTTGAGCCGGACGGCGCGCAGTTCCATCTGATCGAGGAAGGCTGGCTCGAAGACTTGCAGCGCGTCGCGGCGCAGTGTTTTTCACGCGCCCTTCTCGCCCCGCAAGACCCGGGCCGGCGACGTCTCTTCCGCAGGATTTTCGAGGGATAATTCATACAATGGCCAATAAATTGATCAAACTTTCAATCGCAACAATCGTCATAGCAGGAGTGGTGGGATCGTCATTTTCGACCAAAGCCTATCCGCCGTTTTTGCGCAAGGCGCAGAAGTTCGGCGCAAAAGATTGTCGGTTCTGCCACATAGAACCGACAGGCGGTGAAGGGTGGAACAAGCGCGGTCAGTGGCTGATCGCCGAAAAAGAACGTCGCAAGGCCGACGCCGTTGACCCCGAATGGCTGGCCGATTACAAGGAAGGCTCGAATACAAACGCCGAAGGCGCTGAGAGTAAAGAGAATAAAGACAACAAAGAGAATAAAGACAACAAAGAGAGTAAAGACAACAAAGAGAATAAAGACAACAAAGACAACAAAGACAACAAAGACAACAAAGACAATAAAGACAATAAAGACAATAAAGACAATAAAGACAACAAAGACAACAAAGAAGAGCCGAAGAAGAAAGAGAAGCCGGATGGGAAGTAGGGAATTGGGAATTGGGAATGGGGAATAAAATTCCTTGTCTCCACTCCCTATTCCCTATTCCCTACTCCCTATTCCCCACTCCCTAACAAGTGAGGCAACGACATGTCAGAAGAGAATCACAACGTCTCTCGCCGCGACGCCCTGAAAGGTCTCGCCGGAATCGGCGTAAGCCTTCCGGTGCTGAACACTAATCTCCTCGCAGGCGCCCAGGATCATGTTCACGATCACGGCAGTCACGGGCAGGATGCTAATACGGCGACGAAAAAGGCCCCGTACAAGGCGAAATTCTTCAACGCCGATCAACTGGCGCTCGTCGCCACTATATCGGAGTTGATCATCCCAACCGATGACCATTCGAAGGGCGCGATCGCCGCCGAAGTTCCGGAGTTCATCGACCTGATGATCAGCGAGTCGCCCGCCGAGATCAAAAAGACCTGGACCGACGGTCTGGCCGCCATGGACAAACTGAGCCAGGACAAGAACAGCGCCACATTCAACAAGGCGACCAAAGACCAGCAGATCGCCATCCTCACCGAGGTCAGCAAGAACGAAGCCAAGCCGCAGACTCAGGAGGAGAGATTCTTCAGGACGATCAAAAACATGACCATTGACGGTTATTACACCTCCAAGATCGGCATCCACGATGAGCTGCAATACAAAGGCAACACCTACCTCAAAGAGTTCAAGGGCTGCACTCACCCTGAACATCAAGGCTGAATCAAGATAGGGAAGATTGGCGCGGCGCATGTAGGCAAGCACCGAAGGTCGATACAGCGCCGCGCGCGCAAACGTCGGCGCAGTACCGCGCATAATCAAGCGGGGCCCCATGAATGAAGACCACCTCGAACGAGTTCGGCGCGTCTGCCTCGCAATGCCCGAGGCCTGGGAAAAATTATCGCATGGCGAACCGACTTTCTTCGTAGGCAAGAAAGTCTTTGCGATGTTCTCCAACAACCATCACAACGACGGTCGCATAGCCGTCTTGTGTCCAGCGCCGCCGGGCTTTCAAGCCATGCTGATCGAAGCCGAGCCGGATAAGTTCTTCAAACCGCCTTATGTCGGCGTGCGCGGCTGGATCGGAATTCACCTGAATCGTATTCGAGATGAAGAACTCACCTCTCACCTGCGCCAGGCCTGGCGAATGATCGCGCCCAAAAAATTACAAGGAGCTTTATGAATCCTCCTGAGAATAAAGGATGGTTTGGTAGGAACTGGAAATGGTTCGTTCCGACTGGCTGTTTGAGCATTGTCATTATGATCGTCGCTGTTGCGGCGGCGGGCTTATACTTCGTTATCGGAACGATAAAATCTTCGGACGTTTATCAGGAGGCCCTGGCCAAGGCCAGATCAAATACGGTCGTCGTCAGGGAATTGGGAGAACCGATTGAGGCAGGATGGCGGATCAGCGGTACAATAAACGTCAGCAATGATTCCGGGAACGCAGATGTTAGAATTCCGGTCTCCGGGCCGAAAAAGTCAGGCGCCGTTTATGCTAAGGCAATAAAAATGCAGGGTAAATGGGACTTCTCCGCTCTTGAGGTTGAGATTGAAGGGGTGACTAAAAGGATCAATTTATTGACCCCTTCGAGCGAGTAGCAGAATCACGCCAGGAAAATAACCACGAAGAAACGAAGAGCACGAAGGAGGAATAGAAGAAATCTTCGTGCTCTTCGTTTCTTCGTGGTTGATTTTCATTGCCATCTCAATAAATTTTATGACCCAATCAACATTGACGATTTGGACGAACGCGAAATTTCCGGATGAAGTTCTGGCTGCGCTGGCCGCAAACGTTGCGCCGCATCGGTTGATTTACGCCGCGGAGGCGAACCGGTCCAACCTGGCTGCGGCTCCGGTTGATCCGCGCCTTCCCGCCGCCGACATCGCCTTCGGCCAACCGGATGCGGAGCAGGCGATGCGGCTCGACAACCTGAAGTGGATTCATCTGACGAGCGCCGGTTACACGACGTACGACCGTGTCGATTTCAAAAACGCTCTCAGCGCGCGCGGCGCGATGTTGACGACCAGTTCCAGCGTATACGACGACCCGTGCGCGCAGCACGCGCTGGCTATGATGATGGCTTTTGCGCGGCGTTTGCCAGAATCGCTGAAGACGCAGTTCGGCGACCGCGCATGGAATTGGACGCAACGTCGAAGGGAATCGTTTTTGCTGAACAGTCAGACGGCGTTGCTCTTCGGTTTCGGGGCGATTGCGGTCAGGCTGTGCGAATTGCTCGCGCCATTTCGGATGAACCTGATCGGCGTGCGGCGAACAGTCAAAGGCGACGAGCCGGTCAGGATCATTACCGGAGAGCAGGTCGAGGAGTTTTTGCCGCGGGCCGATCACGTCATCAACCTGCTTCCGGGCAATCAATCGACCATGAGGTATTTCGGCGAAGACAGATTCGGGCAGATGAAGCCGGGCGCGATCTTCTATAACATCGGGCGCGGCTCGTCTGTTGATCAGGAGGCGTTGCTGGCGGCGCTTGAACGGGGGAATCTCGCGGGGGCCTACCTCGACGTGACGACGCCTGAGCCGCTGCCGCCTGATCATCCGCTGTGGAGCGCGCCGAATTGTTTTATCACGCCGCATTCGGCGGGCGGTCAGATCCGCGAGCATCATGAACTGGTCGGACATTTTCTCGAAAATCTGCGGCGCTTCGCCGGCGGAAGGGAATTACTGGATCGAATTGTCTGAATTCGAATGAGAAGGAGTGATTGGCAATGACTGCGACAAAAGACAAACCGGATGATGAGATGACAACGCGCCGCCTGACGCACGGAGAATTGCTGGAGCTGCGCCGATGGAACACGCCCACGATCTACAACGGCTGGGAGCAGGTGACGAGCTGCGACGCGGGGCGCGACGGCTTCAACCTCGAAGAAACCGTCGATTTCATGCCGCAGATGGGCGCGATGGTCGGCTACGCGATGACGGTCGTTTGTGAACCGGGCAATCCCGAGCATCGGAAGAATAATCCCGACGGATGGAATGAATATCGCAGTTACGTGGCGAGCGTCCCGGGGCCGAAGATAGTCGTCGTGCAGGATTTGGACAAGCCGAATTTCGTCGGGGCGTTCTGGGGTGAGATCAACGCGAACGTACACCGCGCGCTGGGCTGCGTTGGGACGATTGTTGACGGCTGCATACGCGATCTGGACGAGATGTGTTATGCGGGTTTCAAGGCGTTGGCCAGAAGGCTGTGCGTCGGCCATGCGTATTCGTGGCCTGTTCGTTGGGGCTGCGATGTGGAGGTCTTCGGGCGGCGCGTGAAGCCCGGGCAATTGATCCACGCCGACAGACACGGCTTCCTGGTCGTCCCGGAAGAAGATGAAGCGCCGCTGCTCGAAGCCGCGCGTTTTATGGATACGAACGAATGCCGCACGCTGATCTCCGCCGCGCGCGAATCGGCGGGGCTGCCGCTCGGCGAGGTCGTCGCGCGGCTCGAAGCGGCGAAGCGCGAGTTCAGCGAAAACGTCAAAGAGAAATTCAAGAGGCGTGGGGAATTCTGATCCCGATCAGCCACAGAGCCACAGAGCCACAGAGATAAGAGGACAGGGAGAGAGGCGGCAAGGAGAAAAGTAGAAAAATAACTTGTCTCCCCGTCACCTCTTCTCCTTATTCTCTTCTCTCTGTGGCTCTGTGGCTGACCTGGTTATTTCCGTTTCGACCCTGAGTGGGACTACAAAACTGTTATGAAAACCAACTACAAATGGTTCGTTGTAGCGATGCTCTGGTTCGTCTGTTTTTTCAATTATGCTGACCGCCAGGCGATCTTCTCGGTCTTCGAGCCGATCAAGGGCGAGATGCGATTGAGCGACGCGCAGCTCGGCGTCATCGGCGCGTCGTTTATGTGGGTTTACGCCGCGGCCGCGCCGCTGGCCGGGCTCGTCGGCGACCGCTTCAGGCGCAAAACGCTCATCCTGGGCGGGCTGATATTCTGGTCTCTCATCACGGTCGCGACGGCCTTCTCGAAGAACTACACTCAGTTGGTGATCTGCCGCGCGCTGGAAGGCTTCGGCGAAGCGTTTTACTTTCCGGCCTCGATGTCTCTGGTGAGCGATTATCACGGGCGCAACACGCGTTCGCGCGCGATGGCCATTCACCAGTCGAGCGTCTACGCGGGGACGATCGCCGGCGGCTCGGTCGCGGGAGTGATGGCCGATCATTACGGCTGGCGGTCGAGTTTCTATTTATTCGGCTGGTTCGGCGTGGCCCTCGGACTCGTGTTGCTCTTCTTTCTCAAAGAAGCCCGGCGCGGCCAGGCGGAAGAAGGAGAGACAGAGATACAGAGAGACAGAGAGAGAGAAGAGGCGCCACGCAATCCTCTAAAAATGGCAGCAACCAGCAATCCGGCAAACCTGTTGGCTCCCATAGGAGAGATTTTGAGGACGCCGATGGCGCGCGTGTTGATTCTGGTCTTCGTCGGCGCGAACTTCGTGGCGATGATCTTCCTGACGTGGATGCCGACCTACCTGAAGCGACACTTTGGGATGAGCCTGTCAATGGCGGGTGTGAGCGCGACTGCCTATTTGCAGATCGCTTCGGTGCTGGGCGTGATCACCGGCGGCGTGCTGGCCGACCAGCTGGCGAAGAAACATAGAGGCGGGCGAATGATGGCGCAGTCGCTGGGGCTGCTGGCTGGCGTGCCGTTCATTTTCCTCACTGGGTGGACGCTCTCGATTCCTGTGCTTGTATTGGCGTTGATCGGCTTCGGGTATTTCAAGGGGATCTACGACGCGAACATCTGGGCCTCGCTGCACGACGTGGTAAAGCCGGAGCGACGGGCGACCGCGGTCGGCGTGATGAACGCTATCGGCTGGTTGGGCGGCGGCATGGGGACGTATGCGATCGGCGTGGCCGCGCCGATCTACGGAATGAGCGGATGCCTGAGCGCCAATTCGCTGGTCTACCTGCTCGTCGGACTGTTGATGATTTTCGGCGTCCGCGCTTATTTCAGCGGTAAGCCTATGGCCGCGCGCATCACAGATTTAGTAAAGAACATATAGCGCTACATTTTCTCCTTACAATCTAATCTCGGCTGGCGCTCTATCTACTTGGCGTCTCGCTTCGACCTCGACCTTTCTTCGGCCATCTTCGAAAGTTTCTTCCACCGGTTTTTTTCGATCCGCTGCGCGAGTTGGTCCTGACGGCGGGCCAGGTGTTCGAGTTCGCGCCGCATTTTCAAGTAGTTCTCGAAGCGCGCGGCGTCGAGCGCGCCCGATTCCAGGGCTTCGCGCACGGCGCAGCGAGGTTCGGTCTGGTGCCGGCAATCGCTGAAGTGACATCGCGCGGCCAGTTCTTCTACATCGTCGAAGGCCGCATCGACGCCTTCATCGACATCCCACAACTGCAATTCGCGCATGCCCGGAGTGTCCAGAACCAGCGCGCCGTTCGGCGTCGGGATCAGCTCGCGATGGCGCGTCGCATGCTGGCCCCGGTCGTCGTGTTCGCGAACTTCCCTGACCTTCTGCCGTTCGGACCCGAGCAGGCGGTTGATCAGTGTAGACTTGCCCACGCCCGAAGTTCCGACCAGCGCGACCGTCTTGCCAGGGCCGAAATACTGGTCTAGAGCCTCAAGCCCTTCGCCCTTGATCGCGCAGATGGCGTGAACCGGCGTTCCGGCCGCGACCTCTTCCGTCTCCTTGATCTTCGCCTCCACCTCGTCGCAGAGGTCGGTCTTGGTTAACAGAATCGCGACGCTTGCGCCGCTCTCCCGCGCGACGGCCAGATACCTCTCGATTCGTCGCGCATTGAAATCCTGGTTGAGCGATGTGACCAGAAAGAGAGTGTCGATGTTCGCGCCGACAACCTGCTCCTCAGTCCTGGCGCCTTTGGTCTTGCGCATGAATTTGCTGCGGCGCGGCAGCAGGGCATGGATCACGGCTTTGTTTTCGCTTTCGACTAGTCGCAACGCTACCCAATCGCCGACGGCGGGGAGGTCGGCGCGGCTCCCGGCTTCGTGCCTCAATCGCCCGGCGATTTCGGCCAATATCTCGCCCCGCTCGGTGTATACGCGGCAGAACTGATTGTATTCAAGCGCTACGCGCCCGGCCACGTAACCCTGTCCGGCGAACTCGCGGAAATGCGCGGCGAAGAAATCGTTCCAGCCGTAGCGCTCCAATTGTTGATCGTTCAAATCCATTTCAGTCTTCTCCTAAACATTGTCCGCAGTCTTCCAAAACGCGGACCCGAATGGAGAGCAGCCTTCAATTGCATCTCAGATTCGGCGGTTCCCGTTTCGGTTGTGGATTGATCGGCGTTTATGGAAGGAATGAGACGCGGCGCATCGGCGCGCCAATACCGTTTCATCACGACATATGGCGCCTTTATTAACTGGCGCGGGCGACTCATTTTTTAACGAACAATCATAGGCGACCAGGCTGGAGAGTGGTGTTATAGTTTCGACTCCGGCCTCAAGCCGGGATGCTACACGCCCAGACGGCTGAAATGCAAATTGGCCGGAACGCTCATTGCGCGAAGACCGTTAAAACTCTGTCAATTGTTCGATACGGCTCATCGCTCAAACAACAAACGATTATCAAAGGAGGCGCGAATGAAATTCCAATCGTATGGGATCAGGGACAACTATCGCTTCGTGATAACGCTTTTGGCGATCTTTATCGCGTTCGCCGCCATCGCGGCCTCAGTCTCCGCTCAAAGAAAACAACGCGGGACGCGATCGAAATCGCCCGCGCAAACGTCCGCGGCCTCTACTCCGGCCTGGCCGCAATGGGGCGGGCCGAATCGTAATTTCAAGGTCGCGGCGCAGGGAATAAAAGAGACCTGGCCCGCCGGCGCGCCGAAGCGATTGTGGAGCCGTCCGCTCGGCGACGGCCATTCCGCGATCCTGGTTGAACAGGGAAGGCTCTACACGATGTACAGCAGGGGCAATCGCGAGGTCATAATCTCGCTCGACGCCGAGACCGGCAAGACAGTGTGGGAATTCCCCTACGAGGCCAACCCGAGCGGGCTGGATCTGAGCGCCGGAAGCGGACCGCATTCAACGCCGCTGATCGCCGGCAATCTGATCTACGCCGTCGGCGTGAAGGGCACGATGCACGCGCTCGACAAAAATAACGGGCGGATGGTCTGGAAACACGACCTCTGGTCGGAACTCGGTGGATTCTTAGACGGCCGCGGTTACAGCCCAAGCCCCGTGGCTTACAGAAACACGGTGATTGTTCCGGTGGGAGGGCGTTCGGGCCAATGCCTGATGGCGTTCGATCAACGGACGGGCGCCGTCGTTTGGAAGAACATCAATTTCACGCCCGCGCCGGCCTCGCCGATGATCATCAATGTCGGCGGGCAGGATCAGATAGTTCATTGCGGGCAGAACGAAATTTACGGCGCTGACGCGACCAACGGCGCCCTGCTCTGGAGTTATACGCACAAGACCGACTTCGGGTTGAACATCAGCACGCCGGTGTGGGACCCTTCGGACGGGTTGTTGTTTATATCATCGGCTTACGGCACGGGCAGCCGCGGGATACGACTGACGCGTAGCGGAGATCAGACCACGGCGACGCAGGTCTGGGCGAACAACAGAGTCAAAATCCATTTCGGCAACGCGGTGCGCGTGGGCGATCTGGCTTATGGGTCGAGCAGCGACTCCGGTCCCGCTTTCTTCACCGCGATCAACGTCAAGAACGGAAAGGTCGCATGGAAAGATCGCGCGCTCGCCCGCGCCAGCTTTATTTACGCCGACAACAAATTCGTGATCCTCGACGAAGACGGAGAACTGGCGATCGCTTCGCCCGGACAGAGCGGCTTGAAGATTCACGCCAAGGCTCCGGTGATGAATAAGGTGTCGTGGACTGTGCCGACGCTTTCGGGGACGAAATTGTATCTCCGCGACCGGGGGACGATTATGGCGCTGGATCTGGGATAGTGAGTTGAAGAAAGGGAATGGGGAGTAGGGAATGGGGAATGGGAAAATACCTTCTTTACCCCACTCCCCACTCCCCACTCGCTACTCCCCTAATTCAATCCGCAATTCAACTGGTCATGAAACGATCGTGCGCGGAATTCAAAACGGTCAGCGCCCGCTGCTGTTCGGTCGATTGCGCCGTCGTCTCGATCTGCGCGATCAAGGCTCTCAGTTGCGCGGCGTTGGCCGTCGCCAGGTCGAAGGCAAGTTCCTCCATTTTCTTCAGGCCGTAATCGTTCAACTCTCTGACCAGCGCGAGGGCGGTGTCGCCCGGCGCCATGTGTCCGCTGAAAGAGCTGACCCGCGCCTCCACTTCATGGCTGAGCGTCATCCAGAAGTAACTGAGCAGCGAAGGGAGCAGAGGGCGCAGCAATTCCCAGGCGAAGTCGCCTTCCTGGGTGATCCAGAAGAAGGCCAGGTAGTAGAGGCGCGCGCTGATGTAGTCGCGATTGCGGAAGTAGGCGCCGGCGCGGGAACTGCAATAACTCGCCGCGCCCCAAAGGAATTCGTCAACGCTGACCTCCGGCTCCCGCCGCAGGTAGAGTTCGGCCAGGATTTTCAACCCGCGCAGGGCGCAGTTGGAGCTGGCGATGAAATCGTGGCGACGCAGGTCGGAGGCCGCGTCGAAGAGCCGGTCGGCCTCCTCGAGAGTGATCCGGTCGTTAGTGTGCAGCGAGAATTGTTCTAGGTCGCGTTTGACGCCTGACAACTCCGGCTTCTGCAGCAATTGGCTGATGGCGTCGGTCCGCCGGATGAAATATTGATTGCCGCTGCGCTCGGCCAATTCCAGATCGGTCAATTCGTTCAGCATATCGGCGCAGTAGCTTTCGCCGCGCGCGGGGGCGAAGAGGATCGAGGTCGCGCAGGGCGTCGTCAGCCGGATGTGGGATTCCAGCGCGAGACGCAGCAGGCTTTGGTCTACAAGCCGGTTGGCCCGCTCCGGGTCGTTTTCGTTGAGGCGCCGGATATAAGCCGAGAGCGACGGAGATTCGGGATTGAAGTCGAAGAGGCCGGCGCGGTAAGCGAGCCTCGCCACGGCGCGAATATCCTCGCGCTTACGGTAAACGTTCTCGAAATCGTAACTGGCTTTGAGTTTGTTGATCGCCTGATTGAGGGTCGCCCGCGGCTCCACGGGCGCCACGGCGCTCAGCAAATCGGCCACGATGTTGGCGCGGACGTCGGGAGGAATGACCGGCAGGCGGAGGTCTTCGAAAAAATAACGCAGCGTCTCGCGTTCCGTACGCTTCACGGGCGCGGGCGGAGTCTGGGCGCTCGCGGAACTCGCGGTCGGCGGCGTGCGCTTGATGATCACGGGTCGCTGGACGGCGGCTTTTTCCTCAACGGACGCGGTGGCGGTCTCCGAAGCCGTCGCGGCCGTGGCGGCGACGGCGCCTTGAGTGGCTTCGATCACTGGCTCGCTGACGGACGACGAACGCGGCGCCTTGATCTGTTCGTAAGCATCCTCCACCAGTTTGTCGTAGAAGATGAATTCGTCGCACGCTTTGATCAGCAGGTCGCTGGTCGATGCCTGCACCCCGACCCCGATCGTGTACTTCCCGTATTCCCGCGCCTTGCTCATCAGCGAGGAGAAATCGCTGTCGCCGGAGACGATCACGATCGTGTCAATGTAATCCAGCATGAACAGGCTCTCCATGACGTCGATCACCAGACGGATGTCGGCTCGGTTCTTCCCGCCCTGCTGGACGTTATAAGAGTAAAGTTGCACCAGCTCTACCGCGTTCTCGCGCAGCGCGTCGCGGTATTTGATCAGCCGCGACCAGTCTCCGTAGGCGCGCCGGAGCGTTATCCGGCCGAGCTGTTGGATGGCTTTGAGGAGCAGACCTAGATCGAATTCGCCAAAGTGATTGGCGGCGCTCAGTGAGATGTTTTCGAAGTCAATGAAGACGGCGATCTTCTGACTGTCCTGTGTATGAGAAGACCTCATATAATGCGACCTGACGATGGATTGACGACCGACGCCGCGCGGAGACATCTTATCCGATTTCTCGCCGGCCCCAAAACGGTACGACGCCGCGCGCGTAGGAGCGGGTATTCACAATCCAACCGCGTTGATCATGGACGCGGGCGGCGCTGTAATCAGGCGGCTATCGCACGATTGTTGCTGGGGAATAAGTATGAGATCACTTTTGAAACTATCAAGGCGTCCAATCGATATAAAGGCCAGTATGATCGCTGGCATGACCGCCGGCGCGCTGCTTGTCGGAGCGTCGCTGATCGCGCTCTGGGTCGGCGTCGCGACCGGTTGCTCCAGGTCCGCAACGACAGGCGCGGGCGCGCCGAGTTTCGCGCAGGCGCCGCCAGGCCCATTGAAGATCAATTCCACCCCTTTCGGTGAGATGAACGGGAGAGAAGAATATAACGCTTCGGACGTCATTCCGCTCGCCGACTCCAGATTCCTATTCTGCGATAACAATACGAATGACGCCCTTTTTGAACTGGATTTGACGCCTGACGGGCGGAAGAAAGGGCCATTAATTCGACGCCCGCTGCGAGGACTCGCCGCCGGCGCCGCGAATGATCTTGAGGATATGGCGCTCGTTGAAGAAGGCGGGCGTCGCTACGTGTTCCTCACCTCGTCAATGCGCGTCAGGAGCGAGGATGATGATTCTTTGTTCGTCCCTCCGAGCGGGGTGTTGCGCGTGACAATCGGCCCGGATGAGACTCTCGTCGCCGAGAACATGCCGGACTTCCGCGACTGGCTCGTCCGCGCCTACCCGCAATTGGCGGCCTCGGCGCGGATTAAACCTAACGACGGAGGACTCAATATTGAAGGTCTCGCATGGGACAGGAATCGCCACGCGCTGCTCTTCGGCCTGCGCACCCCGACGTCGGGAGGGAAGCCTCTGATTCTGCCGGTAAAAGTGAAAGACCTCGCCGGGCCGTGGACAACCGCCAACCTCGAAGCGCAGACGCCGATTCATTTATCGATAGAGCCCGTCGGCGACGAGCAGGGCATCCGCTGCCTCTATAACGAGCAGGACAGTGACGGCTTTCTCGTCATCATCGGGAAAGCTACGAAAGACTCGGAGGCGCCGTATTCCCTCTATGAATGGAACGGCAATGCGGGCGGCGCGACGCGGCGATTGAACGTCGTATTCGCAAAGAAGATGAAGCCCGAAGGAATTACGCGCGGCGTCATCAGCGGCAGGACTGCGCTCGTCATCGTTGATGACGGAGGGGGATTTCAAGTGATCTGGCCAGATGATCTGAGGGATAATCGCCTTCCATACGCGGGCGTGTCTTAGCGCAGATTATCTTTCCGCAACGGATTTGGATTAAACTCCGTCTTACAACATATCGCCGGATATTGATCTACCATTCGGCGTCCATACGCCATTTGGGATAGTTTTCATCTGAGTTCGCGGACACTATTCGATTTGAGGAGTTGTTCATTTAGCAATGCGCGACTCCTTGAAAAAATGAACATCGCTCCTGGAGGAGAGACATGCGCCGCCGATTTACGTTCGTGTTGGTCATCATCGCCCTGTCAATCATCGCTTCACTAAGTATCGTTTCAGCGGAAAACTGGCCGCAATGGCGCGGCCCCGCGCTCAACGGCGTCAGCGGCGAAAAGAATCTGCCGGTTAAATGGACGACCGTAGAGAACATCACTTGGAAGCTGGAGATGCCCGCCTGGAGCGGTTCGACGCCGATCATCTGGGGCGACCGCATCTTCCTCAACGCGTCGGAAGGTGAATCCAACAAGACAGTCAAGGGCGATATTTACCTCTGGTGTGTCGATCGGACGAAGGGATCCGCGCTCTGGAAGAAATTGCTCGGCTCAGGCGATACGAAGATGCGCAAGCAGAATATGTCGTCGCCTTCGCCCGTCACCGACGGCGGCGGCGTCTGGGTGATGACGGGCACGGGCATCCTGAAAGCCTTCGACTTCAAAGGCAATGAATTGTGGGCGCGCGACATTCAGAAAGATTACGGCAAATTCGGATTGAACTGGGGTTACGCCTCGTCGCCCCTGCTTTACGAAGATTCGCTCTTCGTGCAGGTGCTCCACGGGATGAAGACCGACGACCCGTCGTACCTGCTGCGCATCGACAAGAAGACAGGCAAAACGATCTGGCGCGTCGAACGGCCTACGGCGGCGATCAGGGAGTCGCCGGATTCTTACGCGACCCCGGCGCTGCTGCGCTACGGCAATAACGTCGAGATCGTCGTCCTCGGCGGCGATTGCGTGACGGGCAATGACCCGGCGACCGGCAAGGAATTGTGGCGCGGCAACGGCCTCAATCCCGACAACAATCCGAACTATCGCGTCATCGCTTCGCCGACCGCTTTCGACGGCGTGATCTACGCGCCGACGCGAGTTAAACCGTTGACCGCTTTTCGCGCGGGCGGGCGTGGCGACATCACCGCCACTCACCTGCTCTGGACCTTCCAAAACGGCCCCGACGTGCCGACGCCTGTGACTGACGGCAAATACTTTTACAGCGTCAGCGACGGCGGCGTCGCGTGGTGCCTGGACGCCAAGACCGGCGCCGAAATTTACGGCAGGCAGCGATTGAAGCCCGGAACCTACAGCTCGTCGCCCATCCTGGCCGACGGCAAGATTTACATCACGAGCGAAGAAGGGGTGACGACCGTTTATAAGGCGGGGCCTCATTTTGAAATCCTGGCCGAGAACGCGCTCGATGATTACTGCCTAAGTTCGGTGGCGATCTCCGACGGACAGCTCTTCATCCGCACGGCGTCTTATCTCTATTGCATCGGCAAGCGCGCTGCGCGCTGACCCGGCTTCGGATTCGCAAGGAGTCGTTAAGGTCGCCTGGCGACGCCCCGTAACAATAAAAATAGACAGGGTTTACATGATTTCTCAGGATATTGTGGGGTCTCGAATCCTGAAAAATCCTGTCAATCCTGTCTATTTTCGGACGAGAAGCGAAGTAAGGATAGGTTATTGATTAGCGCCTCCCGGTCGCTTCGTCTTTTGAGATCTGTCCATCGAGGATCGAGATCACCCGGTGGGCGTGCTTCGCGATGTCGTGCTCGTGCGTTACGAGGATGATGGTGTTGCCGCGCTGGTGCAGAACGTCGAGCAACTGCATGATCTCTTCCGAGGTCTTCGAATCGAGGTTGCCAGTCGGCTCGTCGGCGAGAATGATCGAGGGGTTGTTGACCAGGGCGCGGGCGATAGCCACGCGCTGGCGCTGTCCGCCGGACAATTCGTTCGGCTTGTGAGACATTCGATGGCCGAGGTCGACGGATTCGAGCGCCTTCTTCGCCATCTCGATTCGCCTGGACGACGGCGTGCCGTTATAGATCAGCGGCAGTTCGACGTTGTGTAAGGCCGTCGCGCGTGGCAGCAGGTTGAAGGTCTGGAAGACGAACCCGATCTCCTTGTTGCGGATGTGAGCCAGTTCGTCGTCGTCCATCTGCGAGACCATCTTGTTGTTGAGCCAGTATTCGCCTTGCGACGGCGTGTCGAGGCAGCCGATCAGGTTCATCAGCGTCGATTTGCCGGAGCCCGACGGGCCGATGATCGCCACGTACTCGTTGCGCCGAATCTCGAAGGAGACCCCGCGCAGGGCGTGAATCTCTTCGTCGCCCATCACGTAGGTCTTCCACAAATTATCGGTTTTGATCATCGCCTCACGCGCCTTCTCCTGCTGCGATCCGTTCCGCGCGGCGTCTTCTCTTTCCATTGTTGTCGCAATCATTTGGAACTATCCTCTAGTCATTGTTGGCTCACTTGCCGTCATTGCCGGGGGCGCCCGCCGGCTTTTTATTCTTGTCCTCGCGTTTGATCGCCTGGTCGTTCTTGAGCGTGCGGAGCTGGCGATAAGGCCCGATGACGATCTCCTGGCCTTCGGTCAGGCCGCTCTTGATCTCGATGTCGTTGTCGCCGGTGATCCCGGTCTCGACCGGGGCGAAGACGGTCTTGTTGTTCTGGATGACGAAGAGTCCTTTGACCGGCTTCTTGTCTTTCGGATTCTGATTCTGATTCTGCGCCGGGGTAGCCGCGGGTTTGGCGCCTGACGCCGCTTTGATCTGGTCGGGATCGCGTTCGACGAGGGCCTGAAGCGGAACCGCGAGGACGTTCTCGCGGCGGTCGGTGCTGATCACAGCCGTCGCCGACATGCCCGGACGCAGACGATCACGAACATCGGCGCTCATATTCACGAGGCGAACGGTGACTTTGAAATCTTTCGCTTCCTGCGAGCCGGTCGTGGAGGTCTGGGCGATTGTCGCGCCTGACCTGGTCTTGGCGGTTTGAGCGATTTCGACGACCTGGCCCTCGATCTCGATCTCGCCGAGCGCGTCGACTTTCACTTTCGCCTTCTGATCCATTTTTACGTTGGAGATGTCGGTTTCATCCACGTTGACATCGACGTTGATCGTAGACATGTCGGCGATGAGCATCAACTGCGTCGATGAGAAATTGGCCAGCGCGAAAGTGCCGACCTGAACGATCGGGCCGCCGACGACGCCGTCAATCGTGGCGTATTGCGTGGTCTTGCGGAGCAGGTCCGATTGCTGATCCAGGCTGGCCTGCTGCGCCGCCGCGCGAGCCTTCGCCGCATCGATCGCCGTTTTGGCCTGATCGACGCGAATCTTCGCGTCATTGACCTGAACCTGGGCCTGATCGACGCGAGCCTTCGCCGCATTGACGGAGGCTATGCAGGAGTCGTAGCGCATCTTGGCCGTGTCGTAATTCTGGCGCGAGCCGATGCCGTCTTCGAGCAGGCTCGAGGCGCGTTTGAGTTCGATCTCGGCGTTGTTGCGCTCGACGTTCGCGCGCTCCAGATCGGCCTGGAACGTGACGAGCGAGGCGCGAGCCGTGTTGATGGCGTTCTCCGCCGTCGTCATCGCCGCAATCTGATTTTGGACATCGGCCTGCTGGGCGCGCAACCCGGCTTCCTGGATCGAGGTCAAACTGGCTTGCTGCGTGGGATCGACGCGGAGCAGCGGCCTGCCCTTCTTGACCACGTCACCTTCCTTGACGAAGACGTCCGTGACGCGACCGGTGACTTCCGATTGCAGGCTAATGAACTGGATCGGGCGTACTTCGCCGTTGGCCGTCACCTTGGCTTCGAGCGTGGCGCGGCGCGCAACCTTAGCCGTTTGAACCTCCGGCAAATCACTCCGCCGCGAGACGCTGACGCCGATGACGACGCCAATCACCACGATGGCGCCCGCCCCGATAATTATCTTCTTGTTTCTTGACAAAGCCATATCTCTAACTAGATGCCTCCCCCGAAGGATGAAAAAAGTCCTGTATGTCGTATTTCTTGTGTTGAGTCGCTTATCCTGGTGGAAACTCTTCAACCGACATCGTTATACGCAGCCTAGTTCATCTCTGTTTCAATAAGATGTAACAAAATCTGAAGAGCCATTTTACGGATTCACCGCGCCGCCGCACAAGCCGGGCTCCATTAATGCCTCGCAACAGGGCCCCGCAATGGTGTCCTGCAAAAGGGCATGGATAGAACGACTCCGACCCCGGTTTCATTAACACCCTGTGGAAAATAATTTCGTAAACTGCGCGCCGCTCATCTCGCCGGAGGAGCCGGCGCGCGTTTTCCGCGGAAACTCGCCACGACCGTGGCCGCCGGCTCTCAGGATCGGCGGCTTTTTTCATTCGCGCATTTACACCCTGAAGCGTTTGGGCTACCCTCTCGCCGGCCAGATCCGCAGACCCAGTTGACGATGTCGCAGTTCCCGAGCGGCTCAGAATGACCACGCGATAGGCCAACACCCCACAACCTCTTTGACTTTCATCACCAATGGGCGCGACCAAGGCTGACGGCCATCTATCGTCAGGACGCTGCCAGGGCCGATGTGGTCTCAGCGCTCAACGCGTCTGATTTTTTTCGATTTTCGCGGCCGGGGAGAAAATTCGTTTCTCCCCGCATCCTCTATCTTTCTCCCATGGTGTATATGAAACCCGACAAGACATCGCCACGACGTGTTCACCTTCACGCCTATGATCGCCTGAACAAGCTCTGCGCCGAGATTCAGCGAGGCCGCTATCCGACCAAAGCCGACCTGGCGCGCATCGCCAATCGCACTCCGCGCACGATACAAAATGATATTCGCGCGCTGAAAGACGACTGGCAGGCGCCGCTGGAATTCGACCCTAAAAAGAACGGCTTTTACTTCACCGATCCGGCCTGGCGGCTTCCATCCATCAGGCTGTCACAGGGTGAGTTGCTCAGCTTCTTTATTGCGGAGCGGATGCTGCGCCGTTTGAGCGACGCCACCGAGGTGAAGCTTGTGCGCGGAGCGCTGCGCAATCTGGCGGCTTTGCTGCCAGAGGAAGTCCACGTGGACCTGGCGGCGTTGGAGCAGGCCATCAGCTTTGCGGTTGAGCCGGTAGCGGACGTGTCGCCGGACACGCTGCGCCGGTTGACCGAAGCCGCGACGAGCCGCGAGACGCTGCGCATCGAATACTTCTCCCCACGAAACAACGAACGCACCGAGCGCGAAGTGAATGTGTTGATGGTCCATAACTGGATTGGGGAGTGGTACGCCATCTGCTGGGACATCGGCAAACGGGACTACCGCGACTTCCACGCCGGACGGGTCATCAACCTCTCCCGCACGCGACGCCATTTCGATCCGCCGCAGGATTGGAGCCCCAAGACGTATCTGAAACGCGGCTTCGGCATGTTCCGGGGCGGCAAAGACGTGACGGTCGAAGTCGAATTCGACGCTCATCAAGCCCTCTACGCGCGCGAGCGTAAATTTCACGAGACTGAGAAAAGAGAGCAGTTGAAGGACGGGCGGCTCCGAATCACGTTCGAGACGACCGAAGCTGCGCTCGAACAGGTGGCCCGCTGGCTGTCGCAATACGGCGATCAGGCGCTGGCGCTGCGCCCCCCGCGGTTGCGGGAGATGATGCGGGAGCGATTGCAAAAAACGCTGAAGCTTTATGAATCGTGAAAGGCTCCGTGAGCGAAAAAATTGCTGGCGGGTTGTCGAATTTCGATTCCCTCGAACTGTATATAAATCAGGAGGAAGTTTATGACCTACGTTGAACTGCAATTCCCATTCATCGGAAAGACCCTGCCGTCCGATCACGGCTACGGCCTGTACGGGGCGATTTCGCGGATCATCCCCGAAGCCCACAGCGCCGATTGGCTGGCCATCGAAACCGTCCCTGGCTCGGCGCGAGGCGACGGCGTCACGCAACTTGATCAAGAAGCCAGATTAAAAATTCGCATCTCGCAAGATCATGTGCCGCTGATGCTGAAATTAGCCGGAAAGAGGTTGGAAGTGGACGGCCACGCGATTCGATTGGGCGCGCCGCAAATCTATTTACTGAAACCGACGCCGACGCTCTATGCCCGCATCGTGACGATCAAAGGCTTCACCGAGCCGGAACCGTTTCTGGACGCGGTCTGCCG
>DASTMP010000158.1:0-16558 GCA_035714085.1 Blastocatellia bacterium | reverse complement strand
CAGCACTTTTATGGCGCAGTCACCCTGGGTCACGATACCGACCAGGATGTCGTCGTCGATGACCAGCACCGACCGGACCCGGTTGTCGCGCATCTGGCGCAAGGCTTCGACGACCATGTCGCCGGAACGAACATGGATCAGGGCGCCACTCTTCTGGGCCAGAGCGTCTTTGACTGTGTTCATCGAGTCTCCTCTCGTGGACCCTGTCGTAGCCCGCCTAAGTGGTACGCATTGAAGATTAGAGCCGGCTTGTTCAGCCTCGACCGTAGTCTAGCTCACTACGCGGCTATCAATCGAGAGGCTGGGCTCGTTCGCGTCGCCTCTTCACCGACGAGGTGATCGAGCAGCGACTTGTCCTAAACTGGGCTATTGGCACTTTTCGACCGATCACCATGTCCCTTCCGTGGCCGCTATCGGGGGGTGAGCGGACCTGCGGCAGACATCGGCAAAATGTCGAAAGTGACCCTAAGCAGACCGATAAGGGCCGACCTGTTCCTTTGGTCGAGGCAGCCGGGGGACGTAGCGCTTGAGCTCATGACAGGGATAACTCAGCTCGCAGTTCGAAACCAATTCTTCGACGAATCGTTGCGCGTAGAGCGGAAGGGAGCGCTGCGGATCCCATGCGACCCTGAGCCAACGTCCAAGAGCGACGCCACCCTGCAGCAGGCATATGCCGCGGATGACTCCGCGGGGGAGTTGCACCGTAGAAGGTACGATCGCAACACCATAGCCCACCCCAGCCAACGCCATTGCGGTGTGCGGCGCCGCGCTGTCCAACAGGACGCGCGGCCGCACATGCGCGATGTTGCAGGCGGCTTCAAACCAATCGCGCGATGCGAAACCGCCGCGGAGCAAGATCAGCGGCTCGTCCGCCAACTCGGAGACTTCGAGAGTACGACGACGGGCGAACTTGTGTGCCGGCGAAACCACCGCCAAGCCATGTGCCGGATAGAGCAGTCGATATCGAAATCGCTCGTCGTCCACGGCAATGAGGGCGAGGAGCACGTCGCCGCGCTCAAGCCGGCGCGTGAGAGAGGCACCTCCATCTTCCACCAACCGTACTTCGACGCCTGGATACAGTTGATTGAAACGGACGAGAAAATTCGTGAGGGTGCTTTCCAGTACCTGTGGCGTCGCTCCCACGCGCAGAATGCCGGTATCGCCCTTCTTGAGGACGCCGGCGCGCTCGACGAACGATTGCGCCTCCGCCAGCAGACGGCGACCCCGTCGGAGCAGATCTTCTCCTTCTGAGGTGAGCTGTACACGTCGCCCGATCCGGTCGAAGAGCGGCACGCCGAGTTCGCTTTCGAGAGCATGAATCTGGCGCGACACTGCCGGCTGGCTGAGATTCAGTCGAGCCGCCGCCCGATGGACGCCGCCAGTTTCGACAATTGCGACAAAGGTGCGGAGGTGACCGAGCTCCATCGCTGATGCTCCAAAGTGATCGATAATAAAAGAATAAATGCATTGGACGTATTAATCAAAGTCTGCCTATCGTTCCGCCTCGTTCCGACACTAGCGTGGGAGAACGATCATGGCTTGCACAGACGCTGCGCGAATTCTCACCGCCTCAGCACTAGTCGTTTGTTCGGTTCTGACCGGCAAAACAGCGCTTGCCGATGCCGTCACGGATTGGAATGTCATCGCTCTGAACGCAACGACCGTTCCGCCCAATTCCGTACTACAATCGCGCACGCTCGCGATCGTCCATGCTGCGATCTACGACGCCGTCAGGTGCATCGACCAATCCCGGCGCCCGTACGCCGTCAATCTCTCGGCGCCCCCTGGAGCCTCAGTCAATGCGGCCATCGCCGCCGCCGCCCACGGGGTGCTTTTACGACTTGCACCCGGACAGCGCCCAATGCTGGACGAAGCGTTGAATGCAGCTCTGTCCACGGTCGCACCTGGTCAGGCCAAAACGGATGGCATCGAACTCGGCTCAAAGGTAGCAGAGAGAATGGTGGCCATACGCGCCAGCGACGGAGCCGACGCGCATATCGCGTTCGTGCCCAAATCCGGACCCGGTTACTACCAACTTACTTCGGGCCCGGCGATCCTGGTCCAGTGGGGAAACGTGAAGCCGTTCGTGCTCCCCACAATGGAAGGCCTCGAATTCAAAGGCGCGCCTGCGCCTGGAAGCGCCGAATTCGCGCGGGATTTTGACGAGGTCAAGAGCGTCGGCGCGCGCAACAGTACAACGCGGACGGCAGACCAAACGGCGGCGGCGATCTTTTGGGTCGCCCAGACAGCCGTTCCCTGGCATGCAGCTGCCCGTGCCGCATCGGCCGCAAAGGGGCTTTCCGTGGCGGAAAATGCGACACTGTTCGTTTTGCTTTCGCTCGCCACCGCGGACTCGCAAATCGTTGTCATGCGGGAGAAGTATGGCCGCCCGCACTGGCGTCCCATCACGGCCATCCGTGCCGCCGCGGGTCTTGACATTGCCACCCTCAAAGGGGACCGGACGTGGGAGCCATTGCTGGTTACGCCCCCGCATCCAGACTACCCTTCCGCCCATGCGATGTTCTCGGGTGCTGCCGAATCCGTGTTGAAGGCTTTCTTCGGACGTGACGATGTCAACGTCAGCGTCACCTTCCCGGCGCCGTTCGGAATCACGCGTACATTCGGAGCCTTCTCCCAGATCACCGAAGAGGTGGAAAATGCAAGAGTCTGGGGCGGCATTCATTTCCGGAGCGCGGATCGCGACGGCAGTGAAATTGGCCGTAAGATTGGGACCATGGTCATGCGTGAATTCCTGAAGACCGCAACGACCGAGTAGGCTGCATGGGCGAGTGGTCGCCGGTGTAGATCGCTGGCATCTTCGCGCGTGCGGACGGTTGAGGACGCGTCATTTCCAAATCAGGAACAAGACCATGTTCGAACTGGATCAATTCGTCGCCGACTGCCGCAGCGCCCTCGCGGCCGACAAATCACACAAGTTCGTTCGCGAGGTCGTCGCGAGGGCCGTGTCTGACCCGAGCGCTGTTCTCAACGGATTGGGTGAACCGACTCGGGGCATGCTCAAGTCACTCTATCGCTCGGATGACTTGACGATCCTAAACATCGTCTGGGCCCCTTACATGACCCTACAGCCGCACAATCACAACATGTGGGGCGTCATCGGAATCTACACCGGCCGCGAGGACAACATTTACTGGCGGCGCGTATCCGAGAGCCGGAGGGTTGAAGCCGCCGGTGCAAGAGCCCTTGGTCAGGGTGATACTGACCCGATGGGGCGCGACCTTATCCATTCGGTCACCAATCCCATTCCGCGGCTGACCGGCGCCATCCACGTCTATGGCGGCGATTTCTTCGGCGCTGAACGTAGCGAATGGAACGCGGAGACGCTCGAAGAACAACGCTGGGATCCGGAACGGGCCATGCGGCGATTCGAGGAGGCCAACCGCATCATGATCGGCGCGTAGAGGCAAGGGACCGCTTTCGCACCGATCGCCCATTTCCTCGGCGCCACGCGGCTTTCGGGGGGGCTCGGCTTGAACTAAAGCGAATGTCGCTTATTGACAGATTTTGTTGCAAAAGTCGCTGGCGTACTTCGCGATGAGTGATTCTGCGACCCTAATGCGATTCGCTATGGAGGCGGTCGATGATGGGGCGGCTCAATCACGATCAGGGGTAGTTTATTCATTCCGTCTTAATGAGGCCGTTCCAGCCGATCACCCAATCCGCCAGATTGCCGGGAGCTCCGACGCTAGGTCGGATTTGAGCTGCGTCCGGTCCAGGGCATCCGTTAATGTGCTGCCTAGCCGCTGCGACGACCTGGCGGCCGAGCAAGCTGAGCTCCTGGCGGTTAACGGATCAGTTGACGTGTGAGTGCTTAGTTTTCATCGTGCCTTTGCGGCACCAGGCTGTTGCGTAGGGCATTGCGAGAAAGCGGCTTAGCATCGCTCTCTTCGACGCGTCACCTTGCGCCTATTCGCGGCCATCAGCAGATAAATCGAAAGTGAATACATCGGAGCGGTCGCCACGTTCGAAAATCTCCGGATGGCGCAAAGTTCGGACTGCATCGTGATAACCAGCACGCCAGTGGTCTTCCATTGAAAGCCGTGAGAAATCGAAATCCTTGTAATGTCCTTCATAGTTCGTGGGATGATAAATGAGGTGCACAAGATTGTAGGCGCAATTGTCTGCAACAGATGCAAGCAGCATTGCGTCATCGCTCTCAGTTAGCTCTGCGGGCAATTGGGCTAACAGGCTTGCGATGGCACTGCGGAGTCGTTTAACCTTTTTAAAGAAGTCGGTGTTCGCCCGCGTCCTGCTTGAATATTGTATTTCCTTTTGCCGCGTGATGACCTCGGCCATGCTCCGCGGCAAGGCGCCCCCCGCGCTCCAAAGATCGATCTGGAATGCAAGCGTGTTCCGAGGGGGGCCGGCTTCCGTGACCCAGTGCAAGGGAGTATTCGAGACTAAGCCACCATCCCAATAATACTCGCCGTCGATTTCAATCGGCGGGAACCCTGGCGGCAGCGCACCGCTAGCCATGATATGTTCGGGCCGCAGTATGTGCGTTTCTGTATCAAAGTAGACGAAATTCCCATTACGAACGTTCACTGCGCCCAGGCTTACTCGCGTTTCACCCGAGTTGAGACGGTCAAAGTCAATCAGCTGCTCGAGCGTGTCGCGAAGTTGCTGCGTATCATAGTAGCTGATCGCTTCCAGCGCGCCTGGTGGATAGAAATCCGGCAGCAGACGGTGTGGATTAAAGAACCCGCGCGCGCCGCCAAACAGCGCACCGATAGCGCTCAATTGGTTTATCCAGGTCCGAGCGCTTTCACCCGGAAAGACGCTCCACCAAGTGTGGCCAGTAGTGACCTGCTGCCAAAACTGGCGCAGGCGCAACACTCGAGCTTCAGGAGCATTTCCGGCTATAATCGCTCCGTTGATGGCACCAATCGAAATTCCTGCGACGCGGTCTGGATGCAAGTTGCTTTCGGCAAGCGCCTCGTACACGCCGGCTTGATAGGCGCCCAAAGCGCCGCCGCCTTGCAATAACAGCGCTATGCACTCGAACGGTGGTCTCCGCTCAAGCCTATGCGTTTTATAAAGCGTCTTATGCGGCGCTTTGTTTCGCATACGCTCTCGGCAATGCTCATTGGCTACGTTTGCAACTTGTACCATTTGTGGCGCCTCGCCTAGAATTCTGCGCGTCTTAATTCCGCACCTTCAATTCTCCGCTCAGGCCGCCCGCACCGACCTGGTGGGAGGAATGGCACGGAAGCTTATACTGAGCCGGTTCCATGCGTTTATGGTGGCAACTGCGACGGTCAGCTTGACAAGCTCTTCTTCGGAGAAGTGCTGATGAGCCTCTTCGTAGACCGCATCCGGCACATGCGTGTTGGCCACCATGGTGACTGCTTCGGTCCAAGCGAGTGCAGCCCGTTCGCGCGTGCTGTAGAGCGGTGACTCACGCCAAGCATCGAGAAGATAAAGCCGCTCCTCGGTCTCCCCCCGAAGGCGAGCCTCGTGTGTGTGCATGTCAATGCAAAAGGCGCACCCGTTAAGTTGGGATGCCCTCGTCTTGATCAGATTCAATAGCGGTATCTCGAGCCCGCTAGCCTGAACATGCCGTTCAAGCGCAATTAATGCATTGACCGCATCAGACGCTACTTTGTAGGGATTGAGTCGCGCTTCCATCTGCGTCCTCGCTTTCGTCGGAATCTAGATCGCTATTCAGGGCATTAGTCGTGCCGTCGCGTCGATATGATGTGGCTGGTCGGTAAAATAATGGCTGTCTTGAAGGAAAGACCGTTCGGCAGAACCGAAGAATGAGATGGCAGTCCGGCGTGGACTGAAAAACCTTAGCCCTAATGATAGCTTAGGCGTAGCGTCTTCTATCGTTGGCGTTTAACGCGCCAAGCGGAAACCTTGACTATCGTTCGATAGAGCAAAAATAAGGAGCACAACAGGTGTGCGGCCGTGGATCGATTGGCCAACATGACGACCTTCGTGCGCGTGGTCGAGTGCAGCGGATTTTCTGCCGCGGCGCGACGGCTACACATCTCTCCGGCGATGGTTACTCAGCACGTTCACGCTCTTGAGGAGCGGCTGGGAGTCCGCCTTCTCAACAGAACTACGCGCCGAATCAGTCTTACCGAGGTTGGTAAAAGCTATTACGAGCGTTGCCTCGATATCTTAGCCGAAATTGAGGAGGCCGATCAGATAGCAACTGCGCTGCAAACCAGTCCACGCGGAACGTTGCAGGTGAATGTCAGCCCGCTTATTGCTCGGTCGATTGCGCCTGTCGTAGCGAAGTACCTCACAATGTATCCAGATGCGGCGATCGACATGACGGGGACCGAGCGCATGGTGAATTTAGTGGAAGAGGGCTTTGATCTTGCGGTTCGTATGACGCCGACTCCGGATTCGAGCCTCATCGTACGTAAATTGGCGTCATGGCGACACGTTCTGTGTTGCTCGCGCGACTATATCACCCGAATCGGAATGCCGAAAGAAATTGCGGAACTCTCCAAGCACAATTGCCTGCGCTACACATTTTATCCATTTGGCGACGCATGGCACTTTAACGCTCCGGACGGCACACGGGATCGGGAGGTGCATGTTTCAGGCAGTCTTAGAACCACGAGCCTTGAGGCGTTGCGGCTCGCAGCCATTGCCGGATGCGGGGTGCTTTTGGCTCCTGGTTACAGCATTTCAGAAGATCTGAGAGAAGGTCGCCTGGTCGCCATTCTTCCCGAGTTCGTGCCTGTGGAGTTCGCAATAAACGCGATCTATCCGCACAGGCGACATATGCCCGCGAAAGTGCGGTGCTTTATCGACCTCCTGAAGAGGCATTTTTTGGACGGCGGGGTGTGGAAACGGATTGAGACGTAAGTAGTCCGCTCGAAATGTTCGACCGCGCGCCCAAATAATACTGGATGGCGACGGTTTGAAACCCTGAATCTGGCCGACCGTCGCAACCTCTGAATTCCCTAATAGCGCGTCACAACATTCCAGCATTATCGGATCGACGAGTCGCACCATTTAAAAGACGACCCACTCCGGCTGATCGTGTGGGTCCGTGCTGGCCGCAGATTGCGCGCGATGGGGATCGTTGCACCACTTCGGCGGCCGGCACAAACCAATGGAGTAGGTCAAATGCGACTTGTCATCATCGGCGCCGGCTTCGCCGGCATGTACGCCGCACTCTCTTCTGCCCGGCTGCGCGATATCAAAGACGTTTCCCCCGAGGCGCTCGAGATCTCGCTGGTTGCACCAGAGCCGACGCTGGTGGTTCGTCCACGGCTTTACGAGGCAAAGCCCGAGACGATGACGGCACGTCTCGAGGATGTCCTCAAGGCCATCGATGTTGTTTACGTGCAAGGCAGAGCCGAGAAGGTCGACACCAAGTCCTGCGCCGTCGAGGTGGTGACTTCCAAAGGCACGCGGACGCTCTCCTACGATCGCTTGGTCATTGCCAGCGGCAGCCGGCAATTCCGTCCGAATATACCTGGCCTCGCTGAGCGAGGGTTCAGCGTCTATGAGCTCGACGATGCGATTGCCCTCGACCGCCACCTGCACGGTCTGGCGGACCGGCCGGCGTCGAAGGCGCGCGACACGGTCGTTATTGCCGGCGGTGGTTTCACCGGCATCGAGGCCGCGACGGAGATGCCGGCGCGACTGCGTACAATCCTTGGTACGAATTCCAAGCCGCGCGTTATCATTGTCGAAAGAGGCGAGGCGATCGCCCCCGATATGGGCGCAGGCCCTCGGCCCATCATTGAGGACGCACTGCACAAGCTTGGTGTCGAGGCCCGGCTTGGGGCCAGCATCGCGGCGGTAGACGAATCCGGCGTAACCTTTGCCGACGGTGAACGCATTGAAAGCGCGACAGTGGTTTGGGCGGCCGGACTTCGTGCCGCTCCGCTGACCGCGCAGATCCCCGCCGAGCGCGACAGTTTGGGCCGGCTGCTAGTCGACCGCGATCTGCGCGTGCCCACGGTGCCCGGCGTCTTCGCCACCGGCGACGCCGCCAAGGCAGAATGCGACGATGTCGGCAATTACGCCCTGATGTCGTGCCAGCACGCGACGCGAATGGGCGCGTTCGCCGGCAACAACGCCGCCGCCGAGCTGTTGGGAGTGCCGACCAAGCCATACCACCAGGAGGCATACTGCACCTGTCTCGACCTGGGAGATGCAGGCGCGCTCTTCACGCGGGGCTGGGACCGGAACGTGGAGATGGTGGGCGCACAGGCAAAGAAGACCAAGCGGGAGATCAACACTGTATGGATCTACCCGCCGCGAGCGGAGCGTGCTGCTGCACTCGCCGCGGCCGATCCGGAGCATGTGACTGAGATCTAGGCGCCCCTTGCGAGCGGACCGCACTCCACGCACCGAACGCGGCCCGCTCAAAAAAGACCAACCAGGAGTTCCACCACAATGAACGAACTGACCGTACGCAAGACTGCGTTCGCCATGCCGCTGACGAACCCGGCCTTTCCACCTGGCCCCTATCGCTTCATCAACCGCGAGTACTTCATCATCAAATACCGGACGAATCCGGAGGCGCTCCGGCGGGTGGTGCCGGCACCGCTCGAGCTTACCGAATCGGTAGTGAACTACGAATTCATCAGCATGCCGGATTCGACCGGTTTCGGCGACTACACGGAAAGCGGTCAGGTCATTCCGGTGTCTTACCGGGGTCAGGCCGGCAGTTTCACCCATCAGATGTTTCTGAATGATCACGCGCCGATTGCAGGGGGGCGTGAGCTGTGGGGCTTTCCCAAAAAGCTGGCCGAGCCGAGACTGACAATCGAAACCGATACCCTGGTCGGCACCTTGAACTACGGCTCGGTTCGTATCGCGACCGGAACCATGGGCTACAAGCACCGCAGCCTCGATACCGAGGTTGAAGCCAGGAAGCTCGCCGCACCGAACTTCCTGCTCAAGATCATTCCGCACGTGGACGGAACGGCGCGCATCTGCGAGCTGGTGCGCTTTTACCTTGAAGACATCAAAGTGAAGGGCGCGTGGAGCGGACCGGCTGCCCTAGACTTATGCTCGCATGCGTTGGCGCCAGTCGCCGAGCTGCCGGTCCTTCAAGTGCTATCGGCCAAGCATGTTATTGCCGATCTGACACTTGGGTTGGGCACCGTGGTCCATAACTATCTGGCACGGAGTGAACCCGCACGGCGACGCGAGCCGGGATCGGAGAACTCCATCGAAGTCCACCCCAGCTGATCGGCTGCATCTACGACGCGGCGATGGGCAAAGTGAACGTGAACGCCGTACCATGCGGCTCGACCGCCTTCGCCCACAATCGGCCGCCGTATGCTTCGATGATGGACCGGCAGATCGATAGTCCCATGCCCAACCCGCCGGACTTCGTGGTGTAGAACGCCTCAAAGACGACGTCGGGATTCCCTGGGGGTAACCCCGGACCTGAATCCCGTACCTCCACCACCACGCCATGAGACCCGACGTTGGCTGTGCGGATTAGCAACTCCCGTGGTCTTCCATCTAGGTCACGCATCGCGTCGATGGCATTGATGACCAAGTTGAGCGCCACTTGTTGCACCTGAACTCGATCGCACTGAATATTCGGTAAGTCTTCCACAAGGTCCGTCTGCAATGAAATCCGGTTCTTGATCGCCTCACCGCGCGTGAGGTCGACCACTTGCAGAATAGCCTCATTGATATCCAGACTGTCCGCCCGCGGCGGCTTCCTTTTGACGAAGGTGCGAATCCGATCGATGATATCGCCGGCCCGACGGCTGTTAGCAATGATGCGTCCAAGCGACTTCCGCGCCTTTTCCAAGTCCGGTGGCTCGGTATCCAGCCAATGCATGGCCACGTGGGCGTTGGTGTTCGCCGCCGAAACCGGCTGGCTGACCTCGTGGCCAATAGAAGCTGACAACTGCCCCATCATTGCGACGCGGCTGGCATGCGCCAGCTCCATTTGCACCTCGCGATAGCGCTGCTCGCTTTGGCGGGCTGTCTCTTCCGCGCGTTTGCGTTCCGTCAAATCGAGAATGTAGGCGACCCCCTGGTTAGGCTGCCCCTCGAAACAGGCTGCCCCGATCAGTACGGGCACTCGGCTGCCGTCCTTCCTGAAAAACTCTTTCTCGCGGGCTTGCATCATGCCGGTCGCCTTGAGCTCTTCAGCCTCGTAACGGGCGTGCGCGTCTTGCCATTCGGGAGGCGTCATATCGAGCCATCGAAGTCCTGTCTGCAAATCCTTGCGCTCGTACCGAACCATGCGGAGAAACGCGTCATTGGCGTCGATAATCTGCCCATCCAAGTCCCAGATGACGATCCCAATGATGTTCGAATCGACCAGTCGCCGAAACTTGGCTTCACGTTCCGCGAGGTCTCTGTACAGTCGAGTATTTTCGAGCGAGATTGCCGCCTGCGAGGCGAGCAGTTTCAGCGCAGCGATCCGTGCCGGCGCGAAGACGCGAGGAGCTAGGTTGTTCTCAAGAAATAGAACACCAATGACATTGGCTTGATTGAGCAAGGGCAGGCAGAGAACTGAACGGGCTTGGCGCTGGCGAATGTACGGATCGGTGGCGAACGTAGATTGGGCGGCATCGTCGAGAATGACGCTCTCCCGGGTGCGTAAAACGTAGTGAAACACAGACTCGGGAAGCACAGCCGCGGCGATGGCCTCGTCGCGAAGATCCACGACTATCACATCGTCTCTAATGGTCGCTTCTGCGGCGATCCGCTCTCCAATCCCGCGCGAAAGAACCAATAGTCCTCGTTCAGCACCTGCCTGCTCAATGGCCTTGCGCATAAGCGTATCGAGCAGCTTCTCCAGGACAATCTCGCCGGAGATGGCTTGCGACACTTTGATCACCGTCGCAAGGTCAAGGTGCTCGACAGGTGCGGCGATCGTGCTAGCGGAAGCAGACGCGGGTTCCTCCGTTCTGAGCCACGGATGCATTGCATCGAGGTGCCGTACCTTGCCATCGGCTCCCCAGTGGACGTAGCCGTATCGCGCATTACGCAAATACATGTGCGCGATCTCCTCAAAACCACGCGCTGCGTAAAACCGCGCGGCGAGCTCGTAGGCGATCGCCTCGTTATTGACAAAGCCGTTGTTGCGCGCCGAGCGGATAGCTTGCTCGTATAGGTCCTGTGCCTCGAGCATGCGACCTTCGAGTCGTGCAATCTCTGCGCCTACCAGCGCGGCACGATTTTCAAAATTATCCGGGCAATTTCGCGCCCATATCTGCTGCTGCTTCTGATGCGCCGCCAGAGCTTCGAAATGTCGGCGGCGGTCGTCGTCCGTCGCGGAATCGCAGGCCGCAGCTCGCGAAAGCGCACTGTACAAGTGATACTCTGCAATCTCGAAAGTGGAAGGCGTTTTCCGGAACAGTGGGCCTGCCTTCAACGACGCCTCAATCGCGGAAGCAAAGTCTCCAGCAAGAAAACGCGCTTGTAGCTTTCTCACCCAATACCAACACTCCGGTACCTCCAACCCGGAATCACTTGCCAAATGACGCTCGAACTGAAGTTCGTCAAAGCGTTCGTCGTTGAAAATGCCAAATTTCGGTGTCGATCCACGAAGCGTCCGGATGAAGCCGAGCTGCGCGGTGATGCAATCTATGACGAAACCAAACCGGACGTTTGTAGAGAACTCGAGCCCGGTCTCGGCTTCACGCTGAACCTCAGATAACGGGTCGCCCGTGGCGAGGAGATTTGTGATCAGGGTCTCCCAGCCGTATGCGGCATAAGTGAGATCGCCAATCCTGTTCGCGGCGTCAAAGCAGCGACGTTTGAGCTCCCGTCCCTCCTTGATGTGCTTTGTCCAAGGAATGATAAGGCTCCCGAAACACATATAGGTGCGAGCTTGATAGCGATGCAATCCGCGCTGCTCCACCAGATCGTAACCAAGCTTCCCAAACCGGAAGCCGGCCGGATAGTTTCCGAATTGAGGGCCGGCGAGCATACCCAGCCACACATAAGCGTAGCACGATCCGTCGCTGTTACCGTGCTCCAGACTGAGACAAACCATCTGACAAATCACAAGGGCATGAAGTCGAGCATCGGTCCACAACGCAGGCGTCACGACCTCGGAGCACACATCCAGCGCATCGAGCACATCATGATCAGTGATCAAGGGCAAATCGACGAGTTCCTCGATTTGTCGGTTTCCCAGCAAGGACCAGATGCGGTCGTATTCTCGCAATACTTCCTCTTCGGTAGGGTGCGATGACCAATTCGTGCCGCCTTCTCTCCAGTATTCAAGAAAGATCTCCACAGCGCGCTCGCTGCGGTCCAAGGCCGTATAGAGCGTCAGGCGCAAACGTGTGACGACAGCAATGTCATGGGCGCTTTTCGCCCGTTCGGCCAACATGGAGAGCCGATTTTCCGCCGCGTCCATATCGGTGGTCAGCAGCTCGCATTCTGCCAGGAGATATTCGATCGAGAAGATGAGCTTATGGTTATGATTCCAAGCTTCGTCTGCTAACAATCTTCGCCCTGCGCGGAGGTACTTCAGTGCCGAGGTATACGCCGTTGAAGCTTTCGCACGCTGACCCGCGATGAGATTTAATTCTGCGACGCTTGCACGCTCCGCAACCGACGTGATCAAGTGAGACCCGCGGTTGAGCTGATTAACGATCTCGAAGATCTCCTGCTCACGTTTGCCTGGAGGCGTGTGTAAGGCCATCAACATGCCGATTCGAAGATGCGCCGCTGCTCGCAATTCGTGCGGGATTAGAGAATACGCCGCTTCCTGAACGCGATCGTGAAAGAAGCGATATGAATCTTTTGAGCGGAGGATAAACCCTGCCTCGACCGCTTGCGCAAGTTGCGCATGCATTTCCGCTATTGAGTCTTGATACACCACGCCGAGCATTGTGAATTCTGCAGTGTTGCCCAGGCAGGCTAGCTGCTTCAATGCGTTCTGGGTCTCGGGACTCAGGCGCGTTAACTTCCAGACCATGAGGTCCACGACATTATCCGTATACCCCTTGGCGTGAATGAGATTGATGTCCCAACACCATCGCCCTTGGACATGATCAAAAGTGACCAGGCCCTCTTCGAAAAGTGCGGAAATAAATTGTATCGAAAAAAATGGATTGCCGTGTGTTTTCTCATGAACCAATTCCGTGAGTTGGCGAGCATGCTCCAGTTTACAGCGAAGGGAATCGGCAATCAGCTGCTCCAGGTCTTCGCTAGTTAGCGGCGTCAAGACAATGTCCTGCAGCAATGCGCCTGCTTGGCGCATTGATTGCAGCTTGCGCACCAACGGATGTGTCGGGTCCACCTCATTGTCTCGATAGGCACCGATCAACATTAAATTGGTCAAATCCGGCTGCGTCAGCAGATACTCCATCAAATCCAGCGTCGCCGCGTCGAGCCATTGCAAATCGTCTAGAAACAGCGCCAGTGGATGTTCCGGCCGCGCAAATACATTGATAAAGCGCCGGAATACCAGGTGGAATCTGACCTGAGCTTCCCGCTGCGGAAGTTCGGGAACCGGCGGCTGCTCTCCAATAATGGCTTTCAATTCCGGGACCAGATTCACCAGTAATTGCCCGTTGGGATCCAGTGCGTCCCGAATGGAATTGCGCCACTTGGTCAAATCCTCCTCGCTCTTGCTCAAGAGTGGTCGGGTAAGGCTCTGAAAGGCCTGCGCCAGCGTGGCATAAGGAATATCGCGCTTGTACTGGTCGAATTTTCCCGATGCAAAAAGGCCGCGTGGAGGAACGAGCGGCTTGTGCAGCTCATTGACAACGGCGGACTTGCCGATTCCGGAATAGCCGGAGACCAGTACTAACTCGGGCCTGCCCCCGCCTACCACACGATCAAATGTGGTGAGCAGCGTCTCGATCTCGCGTTCTCGACCGTACAGTTTCTCAGGGACCAGCAAACGATCTGGAGCGTCGTGCTGGCCCGGTAAGAAATCAGCGACGCATCCGTTTGTTTCCAAATCAGCGAGGCAGCGCCGAAGATCATGCTCCACACCGGGCGCCGTCTGGTAGCGTTCCTCGGGAGTTTTGGCGAGCAATTTCATTACGATTGCAGCGACCGAGGGCGGCACACTCTCTAGCAGTTCGTGAGGCGGCACCGGATGCCTTGCGATGTGGCAATGTACCCACTCAAGGGGATCGGTAGCTGTGAAAGGTAACCTGCCGGTCAGCAGCTCATACAGTGTGACTCCGAGCGAATAGAGATCAGCCCGCGAATCGATCGATCGATTCATTCGCCCAGTCTGTTCGGGAGCCATATATGGAAGTGTTCCGGCGATGAACTCGGGAGGCTCGGGGGCCTGGCGCTCGCGCCGGAGCCGAGAGGCAATCCCGAAGCCCGTGAGCCAGATTCGGTCGGCAGCGGAATTGACGAGCACATTGGCCGGCTTGATATCCTTGTGAATGAGGCCGCCATCGTGCAGTCGGCCAAGTGTGGCGGATAAGGCGATCGCGAGTTGCAGGAATCTCCTGATCTTCATCCCCGAACCGATAAGGCGGTTGAGCGGCTCGCCCCCCGGGTACTCGAGTATCAGCATGGTCTGGCCGTGCTCGCGCACGAGATCCAGCGGTCGCAATGCCCATGCGGCGTCCAGGTCGTCCCTCAGCTCGTATTCGTGTGCGAGTCGATCGAGGGTGCTGGACGTCGGATGGTCCGCGGCTGGAAGCACCGCCAAAACAACGCGGCGGCCGCCATCGACGTCATCGCGCCATCCTTTATAGAAGGCGCGCTCGCCGTCCTCCCAAAGCACCTGGTCAACGCATTTATGCTTACCAGAGATAAGCAAAGACGAGGGGAACATCGGCCGAACCCCACCTCAAACTGGGAGCCCCCTCAGCCTTCGCGAGCGTCGGTCAGAATTGTCTTGCGCCGTTATAGTGTTGGTTGGCAAGGCGGGCGTGGCGTGGCGCGACGATCTGCGCCATTGCCAGTCTGGCGGAGACGCTGCGCACCGGTTGGTCAGCGCGCCGGGCGACCGGCAAGCAATGTTTTGCCAAACTTTGCAAAAGAGTTCGCCACATTCCATTCGGAAGTGTGATTGTGCTCCCGCACCACCCGGCGGTGAACGGCCGCTACAAATTGCACGTACCGAGCCGGCGTGTCCTTGATGCTAAGATAGCCGTCGGTGTTTGCGGGACACAGAGTCGCGGGCCACCGGTGTTGTTGGTGTGGATCGTGGCGAGTAGATAGGGTTTGGGGTCTTGGGCGCCGGTTCCATTGGCAAGAAATCCTGCTGTCGCGCGTCTGTCCAACCTCACGGTCGAAGAGGGAAGCCTGCGCTTTGAAAATGCGAGCATCGCTATCGCCCCACGGGATCGTGACATAACTCACGTTACTCTACGGAGGGTTTGTCCCATGAGCCAAGAAGGAGCTCTGGTCGTTATTATCGACGACGATCGCGACATCCAGGAGGCCCTTAGCGGTTTGGTCGAAACGGTTGGATTGCACTCGGCCGTGTTTTCTTCCGCTGACGAGTTCCTGCTGAGCAAGCGCGCTAACGGACCAAGCTGCATCGTGCTGGACGTCCGCCTTCCAGGCTCGAGCGGGCTCGAGGTTCAGCGGCAGCTTGCGCAAGAAAACATCCCAACACCGATCATTTTTATAACCGGTCATGGCGATATTCCGATGTCAGTGCGGGCGATGAAGGCCGGGGCAGCCGAGTTCCTGACCAAACCCATTAACAACCAGGAATTTCTCGATGCGGTGCAAGGGGCACTTAAGCGGGATAGCCTGCGTTTGGATGCGGAACGCGAAGTCGCCGAATTTCGCGCGCGTCATTGCCTTCTGACTGCGCGTGAGAAGCAGATCATGGCATTACTTGTGGCCGGTCGCGCCAGCAAGCAGATTGCCGGAGAGTTGGAAATCAGCGAAGTAACAGTCCGGCTGCATCGCATCCAAGTGATGCGAAAAATGCAGGTTCGTTCGCTTGCCGATTTGATCCGGGTCGCCGATAAAATCAAGCCCTCTTGATTTTTCGACGCTCACCCGAGGACGGCACCGGGTCGATAGTCCGAGTTCGCGCATGACAGAGGAGTAGGGCCTAAACGAAACGTTGCCAGGCACCTGCGATTCGTTGGGATAGCGATCAGTATTGCCAATCGTTTCGACTCAATTTTGCTTCCAATATATATGAACAGGGTCAATGGAGGGGCGTGGCGTCGATGGAGGGTCGTGGTAGGTAGCGTGAGCGATACTCCAATTATCGCGGTCGTCGATGACGATGAAATGGTCACCGAAGCGACAGGCGCACTTATTGAAACGTTCGGCTTGGCGGCTCGAACCTTTGCATCGGCCGAGGCGTTTCTCAACTCGGATTGCGTTTCCCAGACGTCGTGTCTGGTTTGTGATATACAGATGCCGGGCATGGGCGGCCTGCAGCTGCAATTCGAATTGAGCAAGGCCGGTCATAAAATCCCGTTCATCCTCATAACCGCATTTCCCGACGACGCCACGCGCAAACAGGCGTTGAAAGCTGGAGCGACCTGTTATCTGATCAAGCCGTTCAGTCCATTTCAGCTATTCGATTGCATCCGGTCCGCTATTGGACACTGGGACGGTTAACTCGAGGCGTGAGCGGCAGGCCTATCTGGATTAAATGATTTTGTTCGCCGTCGCATTACCGCAG
>DASTMP010000157.1:0-40126 GCA_035714085.1 Blastocatellia bacterium | reverse complement strand
CTATGCTGCGCAGTCTGAAAATCACACTCGAGATGATCAAGATCGAGCACACGGTCTTCGCGCTGCCGTTCGCGTTTCTTGGAGCGGTGCTCGCGGCGAGAGGTCTGCCGGCGTGGGATCGGATTTTGTGGATAGTGTTAGCAATGGTCGGAGCGCGTTCGGCGGCGATGGCGTTCAACCGGCTTGCAGACCGCGAGTTCGACGCGGCGAATCCGAGGACGAAGATGAGGGCGATTCCCGCGGGGCTGCTGAGCTCGCGGTTCGTCGCCGCCTTCACTGTCGCGTCATCCGCGCTCTTCTTCCTCGCGGCGTTTATGCTCAACCGGTTGACGCTCATCCTTTCGCCGGTGGCGCTGGCTTCTGTCCTGGTCTACTCGTACACGAAGCGGCTCACTTCGTTGTCGCATCTGGTTTTGGGGTGGTGTCTGTCCATCGCGCCGACGGGGGCGTGGATCGCAGTGCGCGGGACGATTGATTCTCCGGCGCCGCTGCTGCTTTCACTGGCCGTAACGCTGTGGACGGCGGGGTTCGACATCATCTACGCCTGTCAGGATCGCGATTTCGACGCGCAGGCGGGCCTGCATTCGATCCCGCGGAGGTTAGGCGTCGCGCAGGCGCTGCGGATTTCGCGAGGGCTTCACGCGTTGATGTTTGCGGCGCTGGTCTGGGTTTACTTTCTGACGGAATTGCATTGGATCGGATTGCTGGGCATCATCGCGACGGCGGCGCTACTAATCTACCAGCACAGACTCGTGCGAGCCGATGATCTGTCGCGATTGGACGTGGCGTTTTTCACGACAAACGCCTACGTCAGCGTGATCCTTTTCGTAACCATCGCCACCGACATCTTTTTGATAAAATGACGACGGAAAAATATTTTGAAATCAGGCCGGCGACCGAGGGCGACGCGCAGTTGATTCTAAGCTTCATAAAAAAGCTCGCCGTTTACGAAAAGCTGGCGCACAAAGTGACGGCCACCGAGGACATCCTGCGCGAAACGCTCTTCGGCGAGCGACGCTACGCCGAGGTCGTCATCGGCTACCATGGCGGCGAGCCGGTCGGCTTCGCGCTCTTCTTCCACAACTACTCGACCTTCCTGGGCAAGCCGGGCATCTACCTGGAAGACCTGTTTGTCGATGAAGGACATCGTGGTAGGGGTTTCGGAAAGGCTCTGCTGGTTCACCTGGCAAAGCTGACAAAGGAGCGGAACTGCGGGCGTCTGGAATGGGCCGTGCTCAATTGGAACGAACCGTCCATCAAGTTTTACATGGCGCTCGGCGCCGCGCCGATGAACGAGTGGACGGTCTTCCGCTTGACCGGAGACGCGCTGGACAATCTGGCGAACGAATGAAAATCAGGTTTCAGGTTTCAGGTTCCAGGTTTCAGGGTTCGGCCTTATCTGGCGCCTGGCGCCTGATGGGAGATACCACGATGAACGACTTTCTACTCGACCCCACGCTCATCCCGATCGCCGACAAGGTGATGGCCGATGAGCGATTGAGCTTTGAGGACGGAATGGCGCTTTACCACAGCGACGACCTGCACGGAGTGGGACGTTTGGCCGACGTCGTCCGCCGGCGCAAACACGGGCTAAAGACATATTTCAACGTCAACCGCCATTTGAACCCGACCAATTACTGCTACGCCGATTGCAAGTTCTGCAGCTTCTTCGTCAAGCACAACCAGGAAGGCGGCTACACGCACAGCATCGAAGAATGTCTGAAGATCGCGCGCGACGCCTGCCGGCAGGGCGCGACCGAATTGCACGTCGTCGGCGGGTTGAACACGCGCCTGCCGTTCTCTTACTTCACCGACATGCTTTCGGCCATAAAGCGCGAATTCCCGCAACTGCACCTGAAAGCCTTCACGATGGTCGAGCTGGATTTCTTCGCCAAGTTTTACAAGATGAGCGACGAAGAGGTGATCGAGAAGTTGAAGGCCGCCGGCATGGATTCTTGTCCGGGCGGCGGCGCGGAAGTCTTTGCCGCAGAGACGCGCGAAAAGATCTGCACGCACAAAACCGACGGCGACCGCTGGCTGGAGATGGCCGGCAAGGTTCACAGGGCCGGATTGAAGACCAACGCGACGATCCTCTACGGCCACATCGAAACCCTCGAAGACCGCGTTGATCATTTCGCGCGGTTGCGCGAGCAGCAGCACAGGTCGGGCGGGTTTCAATGTTTCATCCCGCTGGCGTTCTATCCACTGGGCACGCAACTCGCGCATCTGCCCGGCCCTTCGGCCATCGACAGTTTGAAGACCATAGCCATCTCGCGCCTGATGCTCGACAACATTGACCACATCAAGGCCTATTGGGTGATGCTCGGCAAGAAACTCGCCCAGACCGCTTTACATTTCGGCGCGAACGACTTGGACGGCACGATCACCGGCGGTGGTGAGTTGATGGAGTCTTACCTGGTCGAAGCCAAGAACGACAACGAGGCGTCGAAAGAAGAGATCGTCAAACTCATTACCGAAGCCGGCTTTGAAGCCGTCGAACGCGACACGCTTTATCATCCGCTGCGCCAATACGCGGCGGCATAAATTCATCCACGAAGGGACACGAAGAGTCACGAAGATATTTCCGGCCTCCCGGTGTTCCTTCCCCCGTCTTAAGTGGATTTTTCTCTCATGACTACAAAAGAAATCAAAGTTGCGCACAGCCCAGATTCCGACGACGCGTTTATGTTTTACGGCCTCGCCACCGACAAACTCGATACAGGCGAGTTGAGTTTCGTTCACGTCCTCAAAGACATTCAGACGCTCAACCAGGCGGCGATGACGACGCGCGAATATGACGTGACGGCTGTTTCGTTTCACGCCTACGCCTACATCGCCGAGCATTACGCCCTGCTGCCGCACGGCGCGAGCATCGGCGACGGATACGGCCCCATCGTCGTGGCGCGCGAAGCTTTCCCCGCCTGCGAGATCAAAAACAAGCGTGTCGCGATTCCGGGCGAACTGACCAGCGCCTATCTGACGCTCAGATTGCACACGCCGGAGTTCGATTACGGCCTCGTCCCTTTCGATCAGATCATCGACGAAGTTGTGAAGGGCAATTACGACGCCGGGTTGTTGATCCACGAGGGCCAATTGACCTACCGCGACCAGGGGTTGAACAAGGTCGTTGACCTTGGCGCGTGGTGGAAGAAAGAAACCGGATTGCCGCTGCCGATGGGCGGGAACGTCATCAAGCGCGATCTCGGCCAGGAACTTCAGCGCGAAGTCTCGCACTGGCTGCGTCGCAGTATCCAGTTTTCGTTGGACAACCGGCAAGACGCCTTGAACTACGCGATGCAATTCGCGCGCGACATGCCGGTCGAGACGGCTGATCGTTTCGTCGCGATGTGGGTCAACAACAGCACGCTCGGTTACACGGACAAGGATCGCCAGGCCGTGCAATTGATGCTGGACGAGGGATTCCGCAAAGGCGTGATCCCTTCGCAGGTGAAGGTTGAGTTCGCCGAGTAGCCCCGCTTCGCAACGCCGCATGGAATGGGGCGAATCGGCAATCGCCCCATTCTTTCAACAACAATGGCGCGATGCCATCGCAGGCTTTAGAGGGCGCGTCAGCGCTGAATCTTCAGCCCCTTCACCGCGCGCTCAAGCAGTCCATTTGAAATCTCATCCCACCGAGCCGATGCGCGGCCACCTTCCGCAAGATCAGTGGCGGTCAATCCCATCCCGCTCAAATCTTCAAGGTAAATGATCATCAGTTCATCGCGCTTCGCCTCGTCAACCATGTGAACGAGGCGTTGAGAAAGGACGTCATCGCTCGCCATGCGGTAGCCCTTGCTCTCCAAAAAGGCGCGGGCTCGGGCGCCATCGGAATCTGGCCGTCCCGGATTGCCCTTTAAGTTCCGCGCGTAGGCGTCAGCGATGAATTCAAGCCCACCGATGTTGGCCGTCTTATTTACCTTGTAGCGGTAGGTGTGCGCATTGCCAGGCAGATATCCTTCGAACTGCACCCAGTACATTCGCTTGATGCGCCCCTCTTTGTCCGCATCAACAAAGAAATGCTGCTCGGCGTGGGCGACGTCGTAAAGGATGAAACTGTGACTGCCGGCGTATTTGAAGCCCTTGTCGAATTCGATTCGGACAGCGGGAGTTTCGAGCGATGTCAAAACCTGATCTTTAACGGCGCGCGCTTGCCGATTTGTAACATCAGTCGCTCTTTGTCCTGACGGCGATGGAGCGGATTGCGCGATTGCGGGCCTGGATAATATCGCCAGACTGGCGGCGGCTATGACAAGCCATAACGCTCTCTTCATTGTGCGGTCTCCTTTGCGCTGGATTTGCATAGGAGATACGAATGGATGCGAGATTACGTTCCAGGCCTTTCGCTGAGTGGCTATAAAACGAAGAATCCTTTCGATCACATGCGCCGCAGCGCAATAAAACTGTGCAACGCCGCAATGAACAGCGCGCCATAGAATATCGCTTTGTTGATCTTCTCGAACGGGAGTCCGGGGATTTGTTGTGCGAGAAGCGAGCTGATGACCGCCACCGCCATAATGACCGCGCCGGCGATCATCAAATTACGACCGGCGACCCGATTGGCTTCATACCAGATTTCATCACTCGACAACGTCTTCGGTACTCGAAAGCCCGCCCATCGATTGCGCGGAATCCATCCTCGCAGGAGCGGGACGCCAGCCGCGAATAACGCAAGACCCGATATTAAATAGTATGCGAATGGTTCATTCATGGCTTTCCTCTTTGTTTGTACTCCCCGATTCGAGCGTGCCTTTCGTCATCATACGAATCGGCGATTCGGGAAACAAGACGACAACTATCGCATTTGAACTGAAACTTGTGAAACGGCGTCATATCTCCATTTTTATCTGATGAACCCCACTCGTCGCCGCAGAGTGGGCAGGGCCGCATCGCCTCGCCGTCGTTGCGACCCCAGTATCTGGTCAAATAATAAAACGTAGGTTTCTGTGTCGCTTTCTCGATCGTCGCGCAGAGTTCGCGCCCGTTAACCGACAAATCGCTTGTCGGATCGGCGAGTTGTTTGTATGCGGGGATTTCGAGCGCGCCGGAATCGAGCCAGATGTTGTCGAGGTGTTTATAGTAGCCAGCCCAGGAGTATAAGTCTCTACGGTCTTGATCGGGGATCGGGAGGAGGTACACAGGAATTGATTCGCCGGAATCGCCGCAACAAACTGGGCTGGTGTCATCGAACGCATGCGTAAATAGGTATAACGACGAGGAGCGGCGCCAGGTGGGGAAGCGTTTGGGGACATCATCGTCAAGTATCCGCCATTCTGGATCGCGGCCAAACGCCTCTGTGAGCTTGTTGAGCGCGGATGCGCCCCATTGTGAATGAAAACGTTTGGCGAACGAATCAGGACGCGGGACGCGGGTGTAGCCTATGAGCTGCGCGTCGGACCATGTGAGCAGGTACTCGCCGCATACTTGCCCGTTCCAGTACAGGGCAGAGAGATAGTCCTCTACGGCGTGTTGCAATGAATCGCGATGGCTTCTGTCGCCGCCATCGGATCCGAACGTGATTTGAACGAGGAACATCGGATTATGACTAAAGCAATCGTAGGCAATTCAAAATCCGTTGTCGGCGAGTTTAGACGCCAAGATTCAATAGGAACAATTTACCTCTTTGTGGTTTCTGGCGATCGGTAAAGGAGTACTGAAACGACCTTCGCGCTATCGGGTATCAACTGCTGATCATGCGTCTTATGCCACTCGCGCGGAGGCGTAGTAAAGTCCAGTTCGAAGCTCATATTGATTTCATCTACATTCGCATAGAGAGGGCCTTCTCCAAACTCAATCCATTTCACAGCGTACGCTTTTCTGATGGCGCCGAGCGTCGATCCGACACCGATGCCTTTGTCAGTCCGGAACCGAGCGTCGTTGACTTTGATACTGCCTACAATCCAATCTTTATTCTTATCGATGCCGATCAGTAGCGACGGGCCCCCCTTATTTGTATCACCTTCCAGGTAAACCTCCAGCATCGGAGTAAACATTCCTTCCGGGTAGTAAGCGACGAGCCTGGTGGAAGATGGTTTATGCATGGCATGTAAATCGTCAATAGTCATGCCGATCACTATGGCGCCTGCCTGTTGCTTCGCCAACAAGAATTCATCCTGTGCGAACGATTGCCCGGCTCCGAATAGAAGCATGAGGCAGAATGGGATAACCGTGTTCCTATGGAGCTTTCGCCGCCTTACTTTTCTCTCTATCGTCCGACCCAAGAGCCCTCTCCTCTTCCGCTTCTTTGCCAACTCATCCCCTTTCGGGACGTGTTCCCGCAGGGACAGTATTCCTTTTACCTGCTCATAAGCGGCGTTCCATTCAGGAGTGTCTTTGAACAGGATGGCTTCGGATGTATTGCTCGTTTCATCCCGGTCTGAGCGCAAAGCTGATTCTTCGCACTCATGTAAACGTCTAAGCAGAGCAAGAAGCTGTTTGGTAGACAACTTCTCAAGCTCTTCGGGCGACATTGGAGGAATAGGTCTACGCCTCATAAATGGTCATTACTCCTACGATGCGTCAACGAAGATTGAATTCCGCTGTCGCTGACGCGATGTGGGAATATTCTCCAAAATCACGGTCCCGGGCGGGGAAAACCCGCCCCTACGCCGTCATTTCTGCCCTTGTCAGTACAACGTTACGCCTTGCCGCTGAGCGCCCGGTTCAACCGCTCGATCGCCTCGTCGATCTCGGCGTTACTCTTGAAGCCGATGACCATCGCATCGACGAAGCCACATTTGACGGCATGTTGGACGGCCTTCTCGCGGTCTTCGGGGTTGGTGAAATCGCCGTTACCGCAGAGTTTCATGGCGATAATGCCGCGGCCTTTGGCGCGCATCGCCTTGATCTCCTTCATCGCCTCATCATATTTGCCGTGCGGGTCGTGAACGTCCGGCAAATCCTGATCTACGTGATGGCCTTGCGGGTTGATGCGGGCGAGTTGGACTTCCATCCAATCGCTCGCCGCCGCGGCGCGCAGCGCGCGAAGCCCGTGGCACGAACAGCCTTTGGTCTTGATCAAGCCCTTGGATTGCGCCTGATCGAAGGCGTCCATCAGGAACTTCATGTCTTCGATCCAGGTTTCTTTCGTCGCGCAATGAATCAACAGGCTGTCGAAATAATCCGTGCCGAGTTCCTTTCGATAACGATCAATCGTGGCCATCGGGTCTTTGGTCGTCTCTTCCCGGATCGGCAGCTTGGTCTGGATGAAGATTTGGTCGCGCGGGATTTTATTGACTTTGATCGCCTCGCGGATCATCTCGTGGGTTTTGTAATTGTCGGCGGTGTCAAAGTAGCGGACTCCGCGCTCGTAAGCGTAGGCGAGGAGCTTGTTGAAGCTTTCCTGACCCAGGGCGCGCTGCACCGAGCCATTGATCGAGCCCGTGCCGATGCCCAGCCGGGGAATTTTGATCTTGGTTTTGCGCCCCAGCGCCACCCAATCGCTCGCCATGCGCGTGACGGGGGCGGCTTCCGGGGACGTGAGCATCTCGGCGCCGATTATCGCAGCCCCGGCCAATTGCGCCGACTGGCGGACGAAATCGCGGCGACTGACGCTTTGCTTTGTTTGATCGCTCATAGCTTTCCTCCGGTGATATTTGCCAGTAGTGTTCGCCAATGATGTTTTGTTGATCGAATGTGGGTTGATTGCCGGCCCAATTAGACATCTACCGGGATTATTCTGGCAATGGCTCGACGTGGATTGTCGCGGTCACGCGCCCGAACTCCGCCGCCAGCCTTCTTTCGATCTCTTCGGTTATCGCGTGAGAAGCGATGTGGTCGCGCTCGAATTCGTTCGCGATGTGCAGGTGCATTTCAACGAACATCTCGCCGCCCTGCGAGCGCGACCGGATGTCGTGCGCGGAATGGACGCCAGGCACGCCCCGGACAATCTCGGCGATGCGCCATGCGGGCGCGTGCGCGGCGTCGACCAGTACCGGCACGGTGGACTTGAAAATCTGGTAACCACTCCAGGCGATGACCGCCGCGACCCCGAGCGAAATGACCGGATCGAGCCAGACGAAACCGAACCGGATCAAAATCAGGCCGGCGAGCACCGAGCAACTGACCATCACGTCGCTGCGAGTGTGCGCCGAATCGGCGATCAGAAATGCGCTTTGCAGCCGCCTCCCCTCGCGGCGCTCGTAAGTCGTGACGATGATGTTGGTGATGATCGTTCCGACCATCACGCCGATGGTCAGCGCGGTGATTTCGGGCGCGTGCGCGTCGTGTGCGATGACGCGTTCGATTGCGCTCAGCGAGATTTGGTAGCAGGTGACGAAGAGAAATCCGGCGATGGCGAAGGCGGCGAGCGTCTCGAATTTGCCGTGCCCGTAAGGGTGGCCTTCGTCCGGTTCAGCGGTCGCGTACTTCATCACCACCAAACCGACGACGTTGTTGAGCGAATCGACCGACGAATGGATCGCGTCGCTGATGACGCTCAAACTGCCGGCGAGCAGGCCGGCGGCCATCTTTCCGGCGACGACTGCGACGTTGAGCGCGAGCGTCACGAGCAGTACGCGCCGCACGCCGCGCCGGTAAGCTTCATTACTCACGCTGTCGATTTGAGCGCTCATCGTCTTTTAAATCAGATGTTCAAACCACGAAGAAACGAAGAACACGAAGAGTGGCGAGAATAGAGGATCAAGGATCGAAAGAAAATAGATTGTCCGCGATCCTTTATCTTTGATCTTCGTCCATTTCGATCAGCGCGCTGGCGCCACGGCCGCGGGCTGCTGTTGGGTCACGCAATGGATCGAGCCGAGTCCCCATATCAGATTCACACAATCAACGCCGATGACGCGGCGATCGGGGAAACACCGCTGCAATGTCTCGCAAGCCTTCGCGTCGTTCGCATGGCGGTAGGTTGGAACCAGCACCGATTTGTTGGCAATGTAGAAATTGGCGTAGCTCGCAGGCAAACGCTGATTCTCGAAATATATCGGCCCCGGCATCGGCAGTTTGACGACTCGCAGCGGCTTGCCGTCCTGATCTTTCATCCGCGACAGGCGTTCGTAATTCTCGACCAACACTTCGTAATTTTCATCCTCCAGGTCGTCTTCGATCACGGTTACGACCGTGTCCGGCGCGACGAATCGTGTCAGGTCGTCGACGTGTCCGTCGGTGTCGTCGCCGGCGATTCCATCGCCCAGCCACAGGATGTTCGTCACGCCGAGGTAATCTATCAAATATCGCTCAATCTGTTCGCGGTTGAGATGCGGGTTGCGGTTGGGATTGAGCAGGCAGGATTCGGTCGTGATCAGCGAGCCGTGTCCATTGACGTCCAACGAGCCGCCCTCCATCACGATGCCAGGTTGAAACAGGACTTCGTTCATCTCCTCGGCGATGCGCGTCGGGATTACGTCGTCCAGGTCGTATGGCGGATATTTATCGCCCCATGCGTTGTAGCCCCAGTCGTTGATCGCGCGTTGACGCCAGCCGCCGTCGTCGCGCACAACGTAAATCGGCCCGTGGTCGCGCACCCATGCGTCGTTGGTCGCGTTGAAATGAAATCGCACCGCGTCGAGATTGACGCCGCCCGCGCGCAGCAAGCCGTTGACGCGCTCGGCGAAATCGGCGTCGGCGACGTTGATCCGAACCAGTTCCGATTCGGCCAGATGGCGCGTCAATTCGACGAAGATTCCGGGAACGGATTCAAAAGCGCCCGGCCAGCTTTCCTCTTTGTGCGGCCACGACAGCCAGGTCGCTTCGTGCGGCTCCCATTCGGCGGGCATGTGATAGCCAAGTTCTCTTGGAGTCATTTTGTATTTTCATCGGCGAGTCGCCACTTCACAACTATTAATCGATCATTCGTTTCGTGATGTCCTGATAAGCGTCAATCCTGCGATCGCGCAAAAACGGCCAGTGGGTGCGCTGCGTGTCGATTTTGTTGAAATCGCATTCGGCCATCAGGATGGTCTCTTCCTCGACTCCGGCCTTCGCGATGATCTGTCCTGAAGGGTCGGCGATGAAGCTCTGTCCCCAGAATTGAATCCCGCCACGCGGATTTCCGTCCGGCGCCGGCTCGTATCCCACGCGGTTGGCGACCGCGACATAAACGCCGTTGGCGATGGCATGCGCGCGCTGGATCGTCTCCCACGACGAATGCTGGCGCTCGCCGTATTCGGCCTTCTCGCTAGGGTGCCAGCCGATCGCGGTCGGGTAGAACAAAATCTGCGCCCCGGTGAGCGCCGTCAGCCGCGCCGCCTCGGGATACCATTGATCCCAACAGACGCAGACGCCGGCCCGGGCGTAATGAGTGTTGAACGATTTGAATCCCAGGTCGCCCGGAGTGAAATAGAATTTTTCATAATAGAGCGGATCGTCCGGTATGTGCATCTTGCGGTAGACGCCGGCCAGATGACCGTTGGCGTCAATCACTACGGCGGTATTGTGATAAAGCCCGGGCGCGCGGCGTTCAAACAGCGACCCGATGATTACGACGCCGTAGGCGGCGGCCAGTTTCGCGAGCGCCTCAGCGCTCGGACCAGGAATCGGCTCGGCAAGATCGAAGTTCGCGTGATCCTCGCTCTGGCAGAAATAGCGCGAGCGGAACAGCTCCTGGGTCGAAATCACGTGCGCGCCCTGACGCGCGGCCTCTTCGATGCGCGCCAGGCACTTGTCCATATTCTCGCGCGGATCGTCGCCGCAACTCATCTGAATCAGCGCCACATTGGCTTTATTATGGTTGCTCTTATCAGATTTCATGCAGCCATTATAGCGCTTCTTGCCCCGCCTAGACTTGCTACGCTACACTTCACGCGTCAACTCCTGTTCATCAATCTCGTGGCCCAATGGATCGTAAAAAAGATTAGATCAACTCCGACAACTTTTGACCTCACCCGGGAAAGGTTCAGAAATGCTTTGCATAATCTGTGGGAATCAATTACCTGAAGATGCGCAAATTTGCCTTCAATGCGGGGAGGACGTTTCCACACCAAATAATATTGCTTATCCTAAAAAAAACGGTAAGCGCGTTCGCAAAGGCGCCATCGCTTTGATCGCCATACTCGGCGCTTGCGCGTGTGTCTTTGTCGTCTTCGTTGTTCTTCGTGAGAGACTAAAAGTTCAATCTCAAAAGCCAACGCCGGTTACCGGCGCGCCGCTGGTATATTCCACTCGCCTGCCTACTCCCACACCAATGCCGGCGCCCACACCATTCTGGAAGGCGGAAAGCTACGAGATCGATACTAAAGCAATAGCCGTGCAGCCGGATCAGATGTGGTGGCAACCCTTGCATGTGAAAAATGATTGGCGAAATGCTCGATTGGTAGGGAGATTCACGGCGCAGGGCGGAGAAAAGAATGACATCGAGGCCATCGTGACCAACGAGGACGGCCTGATAAATTGGCGAAAGAATAACTTGCGCCGGCCTAAAGTCTGGTATGAGTCGGGACGCGTGACAGAGGACACGATCAACGCGCCCTTGCCCACTGGACAGAGTTATTTCGTTCTCAATAATAGGTTTTCGGACTTCGCCAATAAAACAGTCAGATTCAATTTGCGAGTTGAATATGAACGGTTGGCGCAGCCGTAATAGACATTCCGCCAACCGGCGGGATGTAGAATCCTTCCGCTTGCTGCGTATGCGCGAGTTTGGCGGAAGGGAAGAAACACCATAAAATTCTGTTCCAGAACAAACGAGGTGATTCTATGAAATCGGTTTTGCTCGCATCGTTCGCCGCAGTTTCGATCTTCGCCGCGGTCAGCCTTGCTGTCACGGGCGATCATAAGGACTCGGCAATTGGAGGAGAAAAAAATATGAATTCGACCGGGAAGAAGGAGGTCGCGACATTGGCTGGAGGCTGTTTCTGGTGCCTGGAAGCGGTCTACAACGACCTGCGCGGCGTCGATAAAGTCGTTTCAGGGTTCTCGGGCGGGCGCGTGGCCAATCCGAGCTATGAAGAGGTTTGCACGGGAAAAACGGGCCATGCCGAGGTCGTGCAGATTACGTTCGACCCGCAAGTGATCTCGTTCAAGGAATTGCTCGAAGTCTTCTTCACCATCCATGATCCGACGACTCTGAATCGTCAGGGCGCCGATCACGGCACGCAATACCGCTCCGCGATCTTCTATCACTCGCCGGAACAGAAAGAGGTCGCCGACAAAACCATCGCCGACATCACGGCCGCGAAAATCTGGAATGATCCTATCGTCACCGAAGTGACGAAATTCGCGGCCTTCTACCCGGCGGAGGACTACCACCAGCGGTATTACGAGCGCAACCCGAACCAGGGCTATTGCCTTATGGTGATCGAGCCGAAGGTAATCAAGTTCCGCAAGCACTTTATGTCGAAGCTGAAAAAGCAACCGGCGGCGACCGAGCGTTAACCCTCTAATCAGGCGACATTGGAACAGCAGGAACCACAGATTTTCATGAATGCGACGCAACGCGGATTATCCGTGACAATCTGTGGCATCCGTGTGAATCTGTGGTTCCTGATTTGGCTCACTTCCGTCTCAAATAATCATCGCTGCCGTCACGCCAATCGACGCGGATGGGGCTGAAGACGTCAATGCCCGAGAAATCTTCAGTCGCGACGGCTTCGTGCGGGACGTTCGATGGGATCTGGACCATCTCGCCCGCGTTGAGCGTCAGTTCTTCGCCGCCGATCCTGAAGCGCATCGCGCCGGATATGCAATAACTGAACTGTTCGCTTTCGTGGTGATGCAGCGGGACCACGCAGCCCTTCTTTATGTTTAAGAAGGCGAAAGTGATCTTCTCGCCAGTGAAGAATTTTCGCGAGAAAAGATCGGAGACCTTCTCTTCTGGGATTTCGTTCAGCTTGTAGTGTTTCATCATTTCTCCATTATTTGCCTGCGCTGACGCTGTCATAAGCGAGCACGTCCTGGTAGTAATTGATCATGACGCGCCTGGGTTTTTCCGGAAGTTTGACCTCAAACTCTTTGGTCGTCATATTGCCCATTACCGGGGCCGAACCGAGACGCGCGATCCCTTTGCCGAAATCCAGGTAGATGGGAACAATCATCTTGAAATTCGGCGAGACGTCGCTTTGCGTCACTGTGCCGCGCAGAATCACTTTGCCGTCGCTGTCCGGCGTCAGCGAGTAATCGAATCTATAACGCGGAATTTCGGTTCCGTAGACCCACTGGCCGAAGAACCAGTCCATCCGCTTGTTTCCGTCCAGGTCCATCTGCGGCGTCATATGCTTTTCGACAATCGCCTTGAAGCTCTCGGTCGAAGCGTTGTTGTTGAAATGTGATTTGACGAAATCGCGCATCATCGCAATGAATTGTTGATCGCCAGTCTTTGGGTCGTACATCATCCACCGCAGCATGTGCAGAATGTAAGAGCCTTTGGGATAAACGATCCGCCTATAGGCTCCCGGGGCTTTGTGGGTATTGAGCCGCAGCCCCATCCAGATCGGTCCCGCGTCGTTCGCGCGAACGCCGAATTGATTCTTTTCGAGAATTAACTTGCGGTGGGTCTCCCAGAACTTCAGATACTTGTCGAGCTTGCCGCCTTCGGTGTATTGCAGGAAGAGGCTGGCTGAAAAATCGGCGAAGCCTTCCGAGAGCCACTGGTCGTGATAGGAGGCCCAACCGACCATGTGTCCCCACCATTGATGCGCGACTTCGTGGGGCGTGACCTCCTGAATGAAGTCGGTGAGGCTGTTATTCATTCCGTACAGCCGCCATCGCTGAGTCGAATCGAAGAACGAACTGATCGGCAGATAGACCAGCGTCGGCCACGATTGCCCGAAGGAATCTTCCGGTTGTTGCGTGATCGCGATTCGGCCATACGGAACTTCGCCGAACCATTGATTGAAGATGCGGATCGAATTTTGCGTCTCGACCAGCGCCTTCTCGGTCAATCGCGTCGGCGTCATTCCGCCGATCTCTTCAGCGCCGCGCAGCCGGTCGGGAAGGTCTGATGTCGCATATCCTTCGATCTGATATTTCGCCTGTTCGTCGGTGACCATCTGCTTCTTGTATTTGCCGTAATTGAATCCGGCGACGGCCAGAGGGATGTCGGAGACCCACTGTGAGACGGCGAAATCGCCCTCCTTGCCCTCCTTCACCTGCTTTCCCACACCGACCAGCACGTACTGCTTCGGCGTCTTGAAGGTCAGGTCGAAGGTCGCGCGGTCGTTGAACGCATTGACGCTCGGATACCAGCTAGTGCGCGCTCCGACCGAAAAATTGCCACCGCCTTCGTTTGTGACAACCTTGTTGCCCTGATATTCGATGTAGATTTTGTATTTCTTGCCATTGACCAGAGGCTCGGGCAATATGGCGTAGAACGCGCTGTCCTCGTCCTTCTTCTCCTGAATGTAATCTATCTCTTTACCGCCGAAGACGACTTTGGAGGCGCGCAGTGTCGGCAGCAATCCGAATCTCAAGACGCGCTCTCCATCCGCCAGCGCGGTGAAGGCCAATTCGCATGTGGCCGTCAGCTTTTCGCCGCTGATAACCGTTTCGATGCGGTAATGATCGGCGTCAATGATTCGTTTATCTTCGCTGGAGCTTGCGGTCCCGGCCTTCCATTCGCTTTCGAGGTGCGAAAGATACCAGACGCCCTCCTCCTTGCCAGCCACGTCGTAATTAATCAGCGCGACCTCTTCGGGGGACATCATTTGAGGCATCGCGCCGTGGGGGCGAATATGGAATCGCAGATCTCCATGTTTTTTGCCGAAGATATAAGCGCTGAAGAACGGCGCCCGTTTAGGATTGTAAAGATAGCCGAGTATCGTGGCGTCTATGTTCTCGACATCCTCGCCTGAATACATCGCCTCGATAAAGCTGCGCGGCGTTTCGGTGTTTCGGCGCGTACGGTTGCGAAAATCGCGGAGCGTGTCTTTCATTCGCGGGTCGACGGCGCTTTCTTTGCCCGCGGATTTTATCTCTTGCCTTGTTTCGTCGGTGAAGTAGAACACCAGCCTATCGAACGGCTCGACGACCGTGTCTTTTTCAGTGATCAGCTTGAGGTATCTCTTTTCTATTTCGATAATCGGAGTGAGCGTGAATTCGCCTTCCCCTGTGAAGACCCCGATGGGCGCCTTGCCGAGAACCGGGGGGAGAAAACTGACGCGACCGCTGCGAAGCGTGATCGCGCCGGCGTCGCGTTTCAGCGTAAGATTCGTCACTTCGTAGGTCTCGGCGAAATCACCGTCGCGCAGCGCGCGATAGTTCGGATCTACGTTCGGCGTGATCGATCCTTTCGTGGGCACAGTTATCTCTGCGCGCGTCTCGGCTATTTCGAGTTTGGTCTCGACGGTCGCGGTCTTGCCGCTTTCGATGGAGACGGCGCGTTCGGCGGTTTTGAACCCGTCTCGATTGATTGTTATTTTGTAGCCGCCGGGCGCAAGCCCCTCGACTTTGAACCGTCCCTGATTGTCAGTGACGGCGTCGCGCGATTCGCCCGTCGCTTCATCGCGAACGGTGACCTGCGCGCCGGCGACCGCCGCGCCGTTCGGATCCTTGACCGTTCCATTGATTATTCCAGATTGGCCGGATTGGGGCTGGGATGAAACGATGTTCAAGGAGATAACACTGAATGCAAAGAGCAGAGAGATTGCGATGAACCACCGACGGCGCATATCTTCACCTCCTGTGTTGATAATCGTGCTGAGCTGATCGGATAAGATTTGGTTCCAACTACGAGGACGGCGGCGAGATTAGCACAACGGCGCCCAATGAAGGAATAAAAATCAGTACCGCGGGCGGTAGCGAGCGAGTCTTTCTGATGGAGACCCGCTCGCTACCGCCCGCGGTACTGATTAGGAGCCGCTCGCGGCGCCGATAAAAGGCGAAGGGCGATGGTCGCCCATCGCCCTTTAATAATAGATATAGGATTCGGATTCGCTGTCTCGGTCAGCGGCGGTACCAACGATCTCTCTGATTATTTACTTTCTGTTGGTGGTAGATGTATCCGCCTGCTCCACCAATTACCGCGCCAACCGCCGCGCCCTTTCCGCCGCCGAGCAACGCTCCAGCCACTGCGCCGATGCCGGCGCCGGCCGCCGTACGCCCAACCGCTTTGCCCGTAGTGGCTTGATTGTCGTAATCGTAACGGTATCGGTCACGCCTGTAATCATTTCTATAATTATTGTTGTAGTACCTGGACGAGGTAACGCCACGTCTGCGGCATCGGTCCTGCGCCATCGCGCTTGGAGTGGCGGCGGCGACTAACAACAAACCGAAAACTACCGTCAAAATCACACTCTTTTGCATTATCTTGGTCATCTTTTTCTCCTCTCAATTTGTTTTGGGAGCAGCAATAGGCCGCCGTTCAAAGTGTATATACTCAATCTTCAAAAACTCAAAATCTAATCAGTACGCAATAGACTAAAACAACTGCCGTGCCGTTGGGCGCGAAGCTCTTAAGAAAGAGGTGAAGTGCCGTGTTGTCAATGGTTTGCGTGACTTGGGATACATGGATGGGCGCTAAGATTAGATCGCTGACGACACGTTTCGGTGTAGTGAGCTTTGTTGAACGCAACCATATCGTTCACGATTAAACGGCGCGCTCGATGCGTTCGATCTCCTTGCGCATTCGTCCGAGCATCATTAAACGCCACATTCTCCAATCGCCCCGAAACGACCAGAGCGGATATTGGAATGTCGCGGGTTTGTTGTGTTCGATGAAGAAATGGCCGACCCATGCGAATCCATATCCCAGCGCGAGTCCGAGCGGAATGAGCCATAGATTGCCCGTGATGAAAGTCGCGACCAGACAAATAAGGCCCAGCGCGCTGCCGATGAAATGCAGAAGTCGGCAGCCATCCGCTCGATGTTCTCGCACGTAATAAGGCCAGAACTCATTGAAGCTTTTGATTCGATCTTCCTTGTTCATGATCGCTTTACCCGTGTTCACATGAGGTTGATCGGGTTGCCCCGCGGGATGATACATCATCAGCTAAACGCCCGCCATCACCCGGTTGACCACTTGCGCGAAAATCAAGATCCAGAACCGCCTGGTTTAAAAGCCTTGCTAATCGCCACGCCACTAGCTAAATTGCCTTCGCATTGCCTCACGTCCGGCCAGATCGGTGGTCTAGTCCGGCGATCATTCAACATCAACCCATGAGAGAACTCGAATGGCATCTCAACTCTTCAGAACCAAAAGCGCGGATCAACTCATCCGTGAGTCAGAGGAACCGGACCGCCAGATGAAGCGCGCGTTATCGGCCCTCGACCTGACGGCGCTCGGCATTGGCGCGATTATCGGCGCGGGCATCTTCTCGCTCACTGGCACTGCGGCCGCTGGCGAAAGCTATGGTAGTAGGATTGAAACTCCGGTGGTCAATTTTATCGTCGCTTTCTTTAGCGGCGACGCCGTCCAGCTTGGTCGTTCTGGCGCGGGGCCTGCGGTGACGATCTCGCTGATTGTCGCGGCTCTCGCCTGCGCGTTCGCCGCGCTCTGCTACGCCGAGATGGCCGCGATGATCCCGGTTTCGGGCAGCGCCTACACCTACTCTTACGCCACTCTAGGCGAGTTGGTCGCATGGGTCATCGGTTGGGATCTGATTCTGGAATACGCCGTCGGCAACATGGCCGTGGCCGCAAGTTGGTCGGGCTATTTCCTGGCTTTTCTCAACAGCACGATGGGAATTAAATTGCCGCTATGGCTGAGCTCGGACCACACGACGGCGCTCAGAGTGATCGAGCGCGGCGGAGATGGGCTGATGAATTACTCTTCGACCGCGCTGCCGACCATTGCCGGACATCAGATCGCGATCAATCTGCCCGCGGCGCTGATCGTATTCGCGTTGACTGTGCTGCTGGTTTACGGAATCAAAGAGAGCACGCGCGCCAATTCGATTATGGTAATGGTCAAGGTAGCAGTCGTCGTCTTTTTCGCCGCTTTCGGCGCGTTTTACCTGAACCCGACCAATTGGCGCCCGTTTGTACCGAATGGTTTCACCGGAGTGATGAGCGGCGCGGCCATCATCTTTTTCGCCTTCATCGGCTTCGACGCCGTCTCGACGACGGCCGAAGAGACACGCAACCCGCAGCGCGACATGCCGATCGGAATGATGGCGAGCCTTGCCATCTGTACACTGCTTTACGTGATGGTCTCGCTGGTCCTGACGGGGCTGAAGAAGTACACGGAATTCGAGGGCGACCCGGCGGCGCTGGCGACGGCGGTCGGCGGTATGCGCTGGTTCCAGGCGTTGATCAGCGCCGGAGCCCTGGCCGGAACGACGTCCGTGCTGCTGGTCTTCCAACTCGGCCAGCCGCGAATCTTCATGGCCATGGCGCGCGATGGATTGTTACCCCAATATTTCGCCAGGATTCACCAACGGTTCCGCACACCGCACATCACTACGATCTGGACCGGAATTGTCGTCGGCGGCGTAGCAATGGTCACGGACATAGGCACATTAGCCAATCTCACCAACATCGGCACGCTCTTCGCGTTCATCCTGGTCTGCTTCGGCGTAATCGCGCTGCGTCGCACGGCGCCCGAACGTCTACGCCCGTTCAGAGTCCCCCTGGTTCCGCTCTTCCCGATCATCGGCTCGCTGCTCTGTTTCGGATTGATGTTGAGTCTTTCGGTCGAGACCTGGGTGAGATTCTTCGTCTGGCTAGCGATCGGTTTGTTGATCTACTTTTTCTACGGCGTGAGCCACAGCAAACTGCGCGGCGCCAAGGTCGAGAAGGCCCTTTGATTCCGTATGCGGATAGTGGGGCAATTTGCCGAACTTGTCATTACACATCTTTTGACGCGTTCTTAGCCCGCGGATGCGGGCTAGGATGTGACATACGCGCTTCGTGTAAAAAGAGGGTAATGATAAGTTTGCCAAATTATCCCACTATCCCATTCATCAAGGCTTGGCGTCCATCCAGTTCTCTCCGACCCCGATCTCAACGATCAACGGCGCGTCAATCTTCGCGGCGTTCTCCATCGCGGCTTTCACAACTTCACCGGTTTTCTCGACCTCTTTCTTCGGGACCTCGAAGACGAGCTCGTCGTGAACCTGTAGGATCATCCGCGCTTTCAATTTTTCGCGGCGCAGGCTTTCGGCCACTCGCAGCATAGCCAGTTTGACGATGTCGGAACTACTTCCTTGCATTGGCATGTTCACGGCTTCGCGTTCGGCGCGGGCGCGGGCCGCGCCTTTGCCTTCCAGGTCAGGCGCCCATCGTTTGCGGCCGAAGATCGAACGAACCTCGCAAGCGTTTTCGCGCGCAAGGTCAGGCAATTCGTCCATGTATTTTTTGACGCCGGGGTAGGTTCGATAATATTCGTCAATGACCTTCTTCGCCTCGTTGCGCGAAAGGCCCACGCGCTGCGCCAGCCCGAACGGTCCGATCACGTAAGCGATCCCGAAGTTGACGATCTTCGCCTTGCGCCGCGCATCCTTCATTTCTTCAGCCGTTTTCGCATTGAAGACCGCCCTGGCGGTGCGGGCGTGAATGTCTTCGCCCCTGCGGAATGTTTCGAGCATCACTTCGTCCCTGGTCACGTGCGCCAGCAAGCGCAGCTCGATCTGCGAATAGTCGGCTGAAAGCAGAACGTGCCCGTCGGCGGGAATGAACGCGCGGCGGATGCGACGGCCCATCTCGGTGCGGATCGGAATATTTTGTAAGTTTGGATTTACCGACGACAATCTTCCCGTCGCAGCTATGGTTTGATTGAGCGTGGTGCGTATGCGCCCGTCCGCCGGGTTGATCAGCTGTGGGAACGCGTCGACGTAAGTGCCTTTGAGCTTCGCCAATTCACGGTGTTCGATGATCAGTCGCGGCAATTCATATTTTTCGGCCAGCTCGTCCAACACATCGCGGCTGGTCGCGATCTTGCCCGTGGCCGTGCGGCGCGAGACCTGGTAATTCAGCTCCTCGAAAATCTCGCCGAGTTGCTGCGGCGAGCCGATGTTGAATTCGCGCCCCGCCAGTTCGTAAATCTTCTTCGAGAGTTTATTCAGCTCCTTCTCCATCTCGACCGCGAGCTTAGCCAGCACTCCGGTGTCAACGCGGAATCCGGCCTCTTCCATTTCGTATAGCAGCGGGATGAGGGGCATTTCGATCTTCCTGTAGACGAAGTCGAGCTTCTCTTGCTGAAAATCGTATTGAATCTTGTCCTCGAGAATCCGCGCGTTCAGAACGTCGGCCAAACGCCCAGTCGAATCGGCGCATTCGGCGACCGTTGACTCCTGGTCGGGCGTGATTGAATGATCCAGGTATTCGCTCGCCAATTGCGGCAGTTCGTATTTCGCGCGGTCGGAGTTGAGCAGATAGGCCTGCAACATCGTATCGTCGGTCACATTCTCCAGGTCGACGCCCAGTGGGGTGAGCAATCGTATCGCGCGTTTCAGATCGTGCGTGGATTTTTCGATCAGGCCATTACCGAAAGCGTCTTTGAGCAGATTCACGGACTCTCGGGGGGCATCGCAATTCTCGAAATCGAAATAGTCCGCCGTCCCGGAGGAGGTCGAAAACGCGACGACGCCGAGCTTACCCGATTCGGTTTCAGACAACGCGAACGAGAATTGCTCGCGGTCGTAAAACGTCTTGACCAGTTGGCGCAAATCTTCGACCTTCGTGAGACGGCGATACGAGGCCGCGCCGCCGGATTTATTCGCCGGCGCCGCTTCGCCAGGTTTCGCGCCGCCCTTGAACTCCTGTTTCAACTGGGCGAATTCGAGTTCGTTGAACAATTCGTAGGCCAGCTTCTGATCGGGCTCTTCGACGATCAACGTCCCCAGGTCGAGTTTGACCGGGACTTTGAGGTCGATGCGCGCGAGTTCGCGCGAGAAGCGAATCTGATCGGCGTGATCGCGAAGCGATTCGCGATAGGTTTTCTTCTTCACCTGCTCCCAATTGGCGAGCGCGTTGTCGATCGTGTCGAACTCCGCGAGCAGCGAGGCCGCGCCTTTTTCGCCGATGCCCGGCGCGCCAGGGATGCCGTCCACCGCGTCGCCCATCAACCCGAGCCAGTCAACGATCTGATTGGGGCGCACGCCGTATTTGGCCTTCACGCCGTCCTCGTTCAGCAGGTTTTCGCCGTTCTTGTCCACGCGCAGCATGAGCACTTCGTCGTCTCGCACTAACTGGCTGAGGTCTTTGTCGTTCGTGACGACGACCGTTTGCAGACCGGCGTCGGTGGCTTGCGTGGCGAGCGCGCCGATGATGTCGTCGGCTTCGTAGCGGGGGATGCGCAGCACGGGCACGCGCAGCGCTTCGCACACGCGAAGGATGTAAGGCAGTTGCGCGACCAGATCTTCGGGCATATCGGGGCGGTGAGCCTTATAATCGGCGTACTGTTCTTGGCGAAAGGTCATCTCCTTCGAGTCGAGCACGACTCCGAGGTAATCGGGGCGGTGGTCCTTCATCAATTTGCGCAGAGTCACCGTGAATCCGTATGTGGCGTTGGTCGGCTGGCCTTTAGAATTCGACAACCCGCGAATCGCGTAATACGACCGAAAAATGTTTGACATTCCGTCAACCAGGAAGAGGCGTTTTTTGTTAGGCATGGCTCGAATTATCGTTGAGCCGAAGAGAAAGGGTCAAGATGAACGCCAATTCCTCAATAGAAGTCGCTTAGGGGCGAGCCAGAAGGGGCTGCTGGCGTAATCGTATTACATTTTCCATTTGTCATTGCGGATGGCGCCTGCTCCGGCAATGGAGATGGAAAATATAAATGTAATACGGCAAATGGAATATGAATAAGTGTCACTATATATGGAATCTCTTTGGCGCGATATGATGCGCCCCCCGGGCGACGAAAGCGGACCCGATCAGTCGCTGTGTTATGAATGAGTGTCATTTTTCGGCGGGTTTGGCCATGAGTGTGTCGCCCAGTAAGGCTTGACGATCCCAATTTGTGGGCATAGGCTATCGCCTCCCTATATTTGTCAATGTTTGCGCATGGGCAAGCGATGAGCCTTATTACTCTCCAACCCGGCCTTTTTATTTTTTGCCCGGCGACCGAGTGTCGCCGATGTAGCCGCTGTCACAGCTAAAGCTGTCGTTCCCTATTCCAGCGACATTCTATCAACCCATAATTTGTAAGGAGAAAGTCATGGCATTACGTATTGGTGAAGTCGTTCCTGATTTCAGCGCGGAGACTACCGAAGGCCCGATCAAGAGCTTCCACGAATGGATCGGCGACAGTTTCGCAATCCTCTTCTCGCACCCGAAGGACTTCACTCCGGTCTGCACCACGGAGCTTGGCTATGTGGCGAAGCTCAAACCCGAATTCGAGAAGCGCGGCGTCAAGGTCCTCGGTCTGAGCGTAGATCCGGTTGACTCGCACAAGAAATGGGCCAAGGACATCGAGGAGACGCAAGGCGCGACGGTCAACTTCCCCGTAATCGCGGATCCCGAGCAGAAGGTCGCGCGGCTCTACGATATGATCCACCCGGAAGTGAGTGATGTTTTCACCGTCAGGACGGTCTACGTCATCGGGCCGGACAAGAAGGTGAAAGCGATGATCACTTACCCGGCGAGCACTGGCCGCGACTTCGACGAAATCCTGCGCGTCGTGGACTCAATCCAACTGACGGCCAAATACAGCGTGGCGACCCCGGTCAACTGGAAGCAGGGCGAAGATTGCATCATCGTCCCATCGCTCTCCGACGAAGCGGCCAAGGAGAAATTCCCCGGCGGCTGGAAGACCTTGAAACCTTATCTGCGCGTCGTTCCGCAGCCGGGCAAATGAAGAGACTGGGCGACGGGGAGACGGGGCGACGGGGCGACGAAGGAAAATGAGGGGCTGATCTTTTCTTATCGCCCAGTCTCCCCGTCGCCCAGTCTCCCCGTCGCCTTTCAAACTGTCTTCGTCACCTTCGACAGCGACCTCGGTTGGTCGGGAGTCAATCCCTTGGCTTCGGCCAGCAGCGCGGCGAAGATTTGGGCGGGAATGATGTATGGAATCGGCGAGAGCAATTCACCGCCGCGCTCAGGGATTCTGATTTGACGTGACGCCGATTTGAGAGCGGACGGCTCACTGGAGATCACAATCGTCTCGGCGCCGAGGCTCTGCACCTTTTCCAAAAGTTCTCTGGTTCCTTTCAACGTCGGTCCGGGCGGCGCGAAGACGAAGACCGGAAAGCCGCGGTCAATCATGGCGATCGGGCCGTGCAAGAAATCTGCGCCAGAAAATCTCTCGGCCACCACGTAGCAGGTCTCCATCAATTTGATCGCGAATTCAAAAGCGTTGGCGTAATTCAACCCCCTGCCGACGACGACGCATTGCTTCATAAACGCGTACCTTTCGACAATCTCGGCGATATGGGGCTGGAGCGTGAGCGAGGCCGCCGCCAGCTCGGGCAGTCGCTCGATTTCGGCCTTGTGACCGGCGCCGCTCAGAGCGCTGGCGAGCAGGTGGAAGATCAGTAACTGGCCGGTGTAGGTTTTAGTGGCGGCCACGCTGCGTTCGCGACCGGCGTGAATCAGGAATGTTTCGTCGGCCAGCCTGGCCATCGAGGATTCGGCCTCGTTCGTGATGGCCAGTGTAGTCGCGCCGCAGCGTTTCGAGTTTTCGAGCGTCAGGTTGATGTCAACGCCCTCACCCGACTGCGAAATGCCGATGACCAGCGCGCCGCGCAGGTCCATTCTGACTTTATAAAGCGTGTGGATCGCCGGCGCCGCGAGCGAAACCGGGATGCCCGTCGTCATCTCGATCAAGTAGCGCCCGAAGATCGCGGCGTTGTCAGAGCTGCCGCGGGCGACGAGCACGATCAGGCGCGGGCGATCAACTTTCAAACCCGCTGCGAAGCCTTCGATCTTTTTCGATTCGCGCTTGATCGTCCGCTCAATCGCGGCGGGTTGTTGGTGGATTTCATCTAGCATCAAAGACATAAAATTCGCTTTATTCCTCGAAAAATAGACAGGATTTACAGGATCGCTCAGGATTGCGGCGAAACGGGTTGAATCCTGAGCGATCCTGTAAATCCTGTCTATTGTCACTGTTGAAGCTTGCGGAAAAATTCCGCGCGCGCCGCTATTTCCGCGCGTCCCTCTTTTCGATGGCTGATTGCGCGCGATCGATGAACCGGGCCAGTTCTCCACGCAGCAGCCCTTGATTGAGCGTCACGCCGATCATCTCGTTCGCGCTCCGCAACTCGGCGAGCCTTCGTCTCATCGCTTCGAGGTCGATGGCGCCGGTCTGTTGTTGAAACAGCGGTTTGAACACGCTGTCGTCGTAAACACGGGCCCAGACGCGCAGGCTCTGACGGGCGCGTTCATCGTAGAGAATATTCAACGCGCGGTCTAACGCTTGCAGCGGAGTGTAATTGCGCCAGTCCCAGGCGTAATCGGCGGCGGTCGCAATCGGAAGCATCGAGGCGCGCGGCTCGCGCGCCGCCGCCGCGATGAAACCGCCCGCGCCTTCGCTGACCGTCCCACTCTCGCCACGCTTCGCGCCAATGAACAGACGCCATGGCTCATCGTCGTTGACCGCGAAATTATCCCAGACGACGGATGGGCGGGCGGGAGTCGCGCTCGATGCGCCCGTCTGTGCGACCGAGCCGCCGCCTGGAAGGAAGAGAAGAACGTCCTGCGGGATTGCGGCGCCGAGCTCTTTCAGGTAATCGGCGCTGGCGCGCGCGTCGGCGAAAACAGAAGGCGCGACGTAAAGCTCGGAATCGGTCCCCGATTGTTTCAGCCGTCCATACACGAGGTTGATCAACTGAGCATGCGCCGAGGCGAGAGTCTTGAATCGCGCGCGGTCCTCGCCGTTTTGCAAGGTCGCGGGCGCATCGTCGAAGCAGAGCGCGAAACCTCGCGCGCCCAGCGCAGCCATCGTTTCCAGTCTGCGAATGATCGCGGCGGCGTCTTCGTCGCTCGAATAGGCGATCGAATTTCCCGGCCTGACGGCGTAAACGAACCGCACGAAATTCTCTTCGGCGGCGCGCAACAATTGTCTGAATCTTTCAAGGTCTTGCTCGGCGTAATCTTGGCGCCAGTCGTCGTCTTTCGGGGCGTAGACGTAACGGTTCATCCGCGCGAGACCGAGGAACCGCAGCGTCTCCAAACGATCTCCGTGCGACCAGGGCGAGCCGCTGAAGGTTTCGGCGAGACCGCGCCGGGCAATTGCAGGCGATTCGCTGATCTGAAAGTTTTCTGCGAGACGCCCGTCGGCGCCGAGCGACTCCAATTTGCTCAGGGCGTAAAAGACTCCCTGGTTCGACGGCGCGGTGATCGTCACGCGGCGCGCCTCCCCCTTTCGAGAGCTTGAGATCGCGTAACTCTCCTGCGATCCCTGCCGGCCCTGCTGACCCTGCCCGCTCTGCTGAGAGGATAACTTGATGGTGATATCGACCTCTCCGACGTCGCTCTTGAAGCGCCCCCAATCGGTCGCGACGAAGCGCCGCGCGATCCGCTCGTCCACGTCGTCATTCTCCAGAAACCATCTGGCGCGGCCCGCAATCGGGGAGAGTTCCGGGGAATTGATCTGCGGGATATATACCGATTGCCTGATTTCGATCTCGGATGTTTTTCGCGTGGGGAAACGAACCTGCAATCGCTGTATCATCGAAATTTGAAGCTGCGCGCGTTCGCCTCCGCTGAGCAGAATCGCGTGGACGTTGCGTCTGAACTGCTCTTTGAAAAGCTCCTCGGCGTTCTGTTTGATACGCTCGAATGCGAAAGCCTCGGCGCGTTCAATCGCAGCCTCTGAGCTGTCTGGCAAACGGTTTGGATCGGCTTTCAATTCTCTTTTGACAAAATCGTCGAGCGCGGGGCGAACTGTCAGCGCGTAGGCCCAATCGGTCAGATAGCGGCTGAAGAGCAGCTCGAAATGGGCGCGGTCGAATCGGAGGACGCGATCAATGTCGTCGCGCATGAATTTGACCGCGTTCAAAAACGCCGACGCGTGTGTGACTGCGCGGATGACCGCGTCCTCCGAAGCGGCGCCCCGCGAGCCGGGATCGCCAGGCTCGCGGGGCTCAGAGGATGCGTAAGCGACCAGTTTGTCAAGCAGTTTGAGGCGGCGCAGCCCCGTCATCAGCGCCTCCTTGCTCTCTTTCGTTTCGGAGAGGTCGACGACGGCGATCTTCGCGCCGCTTTCGATAGCCCGCGCAATCGCCTCGACGAACGCGTCGCGGTTGGCGTCAGTAGTCCGCGGCGCGTAAACGAAAAGAAAAGCGTCGGCGCCGCGCGCGGCGGCGGGTGAATCTGGTTCGACGCCGCCGGCGTCTCTGATCGTCGCGCTGACGCCCTGGCGCAGTGGCGCGGCCTCGACTTCCGCTGATGAAAAGACCGGGAAGATTTTTGGAGCGAATCCGAACCTGTGATTGAGCATGCGCGATAACAGGGTCATCGTCGGGGCTTCGACATCCAGTTCAATCGCGACTTTGCCGTTCAACTTTCGCGCGGCGATCTCGTCTGACAGGTTAGGGCGCGCCGCGCTGTCGCCTGAAATCAGCAAAAAATCGAGCGCCGAGTCCGCAACCAGATTCAAGGCCGATTGAGCCGACCGATCCGATGCGCCAGAGGTGAAGGCGTAGATTGGGATTGACGGACGCCGCGCGCGAATCCATTTGAGGACCTCCGGTCGCTCGGACTGCGTCGAGCCGCCGGCAATCGCATCGAGCGAGAGGATTACGCCGGCGGCGTCGGCGTAATCGACGCGCTTCGCCCATTCGCTCAACGCGCCAGCGTCGGTCATGACGCGCGCCGGAGGCGTGATCAGATCGTGATCGGCGACTCGGGCGAGCATTCGCGCCTGTTGCAACGATTGGGGCCGTTCGTCGCGCGTAATCAGAACGAATTTTCCGGCTAAGTAATCGCGCGCGGCAGGGCGCAAAATCGGGTGGCGCTGCGCAAGGGAGGGAGCATATCCGAAAATCAACCACGAAGAAACGAAGAGCGCGAAGACGGTCGAAGATCGAAGATCGAAGATAGAGGATCGAAGATAGAAGATCGCGGGCAATCTATTTTCGACCCTCGATCCTCGATCCTCGATTCTCGATCTTCCATCTTCCATCTTCGATCCTCTGGGTTAGTTCCTGGGCCTCGCCCTGCGCGGGGACGAGGACGACTGCGATTGAAAGTCGGATTTCAGGCGCTGAAAATCTTCGGTGTTGCTTAGTCCTTTGTGGTCGGAGCCGCGCAGGTGTTGGTCAATTTCGCGGCGGGTGTTCGCGAGACGTTCGCCCGGCGGCGGGTGGCTGGCCAGAATCGAGCCGAAGGCGCCGGGCGAGCTGTTGCTGACTTCCTGAAGTGTCTCGAACATCTCAACCATTCCGCCGGTGTTATAACCAGCGTCTTTGAGATTGTAGAGACCCAGGTAATCGGCCTCGCGTTCGGCCTCGCGGCTGTGTTTCATCAGATAACCGCCTCCGATCAAATTGCCCATAGCCCCGCCGAGGTCAGCGCCCGCCTGCCCGCCAAGAATGGCGCCGCCGATAGCCGCAAGGCCGGCAAATATGCCGGCTCTCTGCGATTTTTTGACGTTCTCCAACCCATGTCGGCCTACGATGTGGCCGATCTCGTGGCCGAGCACGCTGGCCAGTTGCGACTCGCTGTTGGTTGCCGCCAACAAGCCCGTGTGCACATAAACGCGCCCACCGAGCGTCGCAAAGGCGTTGATCGATTTGTCGTCGACGACGTAGAAGCGCCAGGGAATGTTCGGCCTCCCGGAGTCGCGCGCCAACCGCTGACCTACAGAATTGACATATTCGTTGATCGCGTGGTCTTGGACCAGGCGAGCCTGTTTTATGAGCTCCTCGTGAACCTGCTCGCCGAGTTTCAGTTCGTCCTCTTCGGAGAGATAGCCCCTGTTGGAGTAAGTGCGATTGCGATATTTGTCGTACGGATTCGACTGGGCGAGAACATTGATAAAGAGCGCGCTGACGATCGCGACAGCCAATATTCTCGGTGAATTGCGCATTTTATTCATCATGACGATTTCATCCTCCCTTTGATTGAGACGGAGAGACTGCAGGAATGGAAAGAAGGGGAGACAAGGAGAAGGGGGGACAGGGCGACAGGGCGATTGGGAAAGATCAGATTCTCCTTGTCGCCCCGTCGCCTCGTCGCCTCGTCTTCTTGTCCTTCCATCCTTACTCAAGCGCTTAGCAAAGCGATAGCGTGCGGCAGCAGGCGGGCTATGGCTTGAAGATTTTCACGCGCGCCGCGCACACTGCCGGGCAAATTGACAATCAACGTCCGGCCGCGAGCGCCGCACACCGATCGCGACAGCGCGCCAAGCGGCGTGATCTTCACGCTCTCAGCCCTCATCAATTCGGCCAATCCCGGCGCCTCGCGTTCGATCACGTCGCGAGTGGCTTCCGGCGTAATGTCGCGTGGGCCGAGTCCCGTTCCGCCCGTCGTCAGGATCAGATTCGCCGCGCCGGCGTCGGCGTGATGCCGCAGCCGCGCAGCGATCCGTTCGCGCTCATCAGGGAGAATCTCGGTCGCGACGACTTCCGCCTTGAGCGATTGCAGTTCAGAAACGACCGCCGGGCCTGATAAATCTTCGCGCTCGCCGCGCGAGGCCGAATCGCTGATGGTCAATACCACCGCCTTGATTGTCGGGTTATTGTTTACTGCCATAGGGGTAGTGAAAGTTTAATGGGTTGGGGCGGGGGATTCAACAGGGGGAAAGTTTGTAGCGCCGCCTTTAGGCGGAAAGGCGTCATTACCAAACAAGCCGCCCGAAGGCGGGACTCAATACCGCGGCGCTACAAACTGTTATTGCCGATCAATCTCCGAGAGGCTGTTGAGCGCGACGCCGGAACGCAGGCTTTCGATCATTCGTTGCGTGACGATGAACAGCGGCTGTGGCAAATCGTCGAGGTCATACCACTCCCAGCCGTCGCACTTTTCCGGCTCGACCAATCGCGGTTCGCCGATGGGCGATTCGCAAACGAAATCGACGTCAATGTAATGCCGCTCGCCGTCATCGCGTATAAAAACGTAATTACCGACGGAGAGCAATCTCAAGTCGGCGATCTCAAGCCCGGTCTCTTCGCGGACTTCGCGGCGGGCGGCCTGTTCAAAGCCCTCGCCGAACTCGATGTGGCCGCCCGGAGCGGCGTAATATCCTTCGCCGTGCGACCCTCGGCGGCGTCCCAACAATACGCGCCCTCGCCGCATCACCAGAACACCCATTCCGACTTGTGGTCTTCGATCCGTCATCTTCATCTCTATGGCAGTTTCATTAGATGCGCCGGCTCCGTGTTCCCGATTTAGCCCAAGCGATCACGCGTTCGTAGAGTTTCTCGTATTGCGGGATCACAGTCTCCGTGTTGAACCGTTCGACTGCCCACGCGCGGCCTCGCGCGCCCATCCGCCGCCTGTTTTCGCCCGTCAGAATCTCGACGGCGCGGTCGGCCATTGCGCGCGTGTCTCCGACCCCGACCAGATAGCCGGTTTCTCCGTCGAGCACGACCTCGGGCAATCCTCCCACGCGAGTGGCGATCACCGGAGTCTCACAGGCCATCGCCTCCAACGCGGCCAGGCCGAACGATTCGTTCTCGCTCGGCATCAACAACAGGTCGGACGCCGATAGATAATCGGCGATATTCGGAACCTGTCCGGCGAAGATCACGTCATCGGTGACGCCGTAATCCCGCGCCAGCGCCTCGGCGCCCTCACGCTCCGGCCCGTCGCCGCACATCACAAGCCGCGCTCTCATGCGCCCGCGTAACTGAGCCAGCGTGTGGACGCAATCGTTGATGCGTTTGACCGGGCGGAAATTCGAGACGTGAATCAACAACTTCTCGTCGTTCGGCGCGAGTTTGCGGCGCAACTCTTTGCTTTCGCGCCGCCTGTATTCATTGGCGTTGATGAAATTCGGAATCACCTCGACCGCGCAATTGCCGAATGCGCGGCAGGTCTCGTCGGCCAGGTACTGCGAGATTGCGGTCAAGGCGTCGGATTGCGCGATAGAAAATCGCGTGATCGGCAGGAAGCTTTTACGCGACCCGACCAGCGTGATGTCGGTGCCGTGGAGCGTCGTGACGAACGGCAGGTAGCGATTCGATTTATACATCTCTCGCGCCAGAAACCCGGCCGTCGCGTGTGGGATCGCGTAATGCATGTGCAGCGCGTCCAACTTCTCATTCTCGGCGACCTCGACGATCTTCGACGCCAGCGCCAGGTCGTAAGGCGGAAACTCGAAGAGCGGGTAATCGAAGAGATCGACCTGATGAAACCGTAACCGATCGTTCAACTTGCACAGCCGCGTCGGCAGAGCGTAGCTGATGAAATGGACGTTGTGGCCGCGCTCGGACAATTCGCGGCCCAACTCGGAGCCGACGATCCCGCTGCCGCCGTATGTGGGGAAGACTGTAATGCCGATGTTCATTCTGGTGGTTGGTGGTTGGTGGTTGGTGGTTGGTGGTCGGGAGTCTGTCGTCGGTAATCGGTCATTTTCTGACCAACCACCAACTACCAACCACCAATTACGAATACATATTCATCGGTCGCGTCAACAGCGCGACGGGGTCGCCGACGTTCAGCGCTTCGCGGACGAAGAACGCTTCGCCGCGTTCGACTCCGATCAGCGCGCCGAAATAACGGTCGCGCGCCTCTATCTCGCTCAGGAACGCCTGCGCGCTGACGCGAGATTGCGGTTCCGTCGCCTGCGGGTTGAAAAATTGCGAGGCGTGCGCGCGAATCGCCTCCCATTTGCGCTCGGAAGTTTCGCTGATGTCGACGATGAAGCTCGGCGTGACCGCTCGTGGGAAGAGGAAATACGCGACACACGAAGGCCGCCATCTCTCCTGGCCCGACTCCCGATCGTATTTCACCAGACCGGATACATGACAGGCTTCGCGCACGAGTTGTGATGTGTGCGCGTGATCGGGGTGCGGGTCTTCGCAGAATTGGGTGAAGACCACGCGAGGCCGCAGCCGCCGCAGCGCGCGGACCAACTTTATTCGCGACTCCTCATTCGCCCAAACGCGCGCGTCGCCCAGATCGAGATTTTCACGTACTGACAATCCGAGCAATTGCGCCGCGCGTCCGGCCTCAGCCGCGCGAATCTCAGGCGTCCCGCGCGTGCCCGATTCGCCGCGAGTCATATCAATCGCCCCAGTCTTGTAGCCCATCCGAGCCAGCTTGATGAGCGCGCCGCCGACACAGAGTTCGATATCGTCCGGGTGCGCAGCTATCGCAAGAACGTCGAGTTGCGAGGTTTGATCCGTTGCCATAGCAATGGCAGGGTAACACAAAGAAGGAATCAACCGCCAAGACGCCGAGAGCGCCAGGGACGAGGATCGATGATTGAGAGATTCAGATTACGTGTTTGGCAATCGAGCGCCTGTTATCGGGACGCCTTCACCGCAAGCGACCGGTCTTGGAGTCTTCGACTCGACGAAGCGAATAATGCCGTCTTCAATTATGTTGAAATCTCTCAATGCGACGGATGGGGACTGCCGGGTCGCCTGGACACAATATTTACCCTGAGCGCCTTCAGGGGCGGATGTGTAAATATAGCCGCTCACCGGGCTGCCGTTGGCATAATTTGCATCGAGGAGTTTCGCCTCATTGAGTTCTTTAAGCGTGCCGAATCTTTGTTTTGTCGCCTGGTAAATAGCCTGGCTATTGTGAATTGTCCTGAGAGTCTGTATTGCGGCGGATTCATGACCGGTCTTCAGACTCTTGAGCAATTGAGGAGTCGCCACAGCGGCCATTATGCCGAAGACCGCGATCAATAAGAGCGAAACGGCGCTGGTTATTATTCCGGCTATGGCCATCCCCTTGCCTCCGTAAGTCGCCGGTTCCTTCTTGATCCTGCCAAGCGCGATGACGCCGAGCACGATGGCCGTAATGGCCCCGACCGCCAACAGACCGAGGGTCGGAATGCTGATGATGCCCAGAACAAGAGAAGCGATCGCCAACCCTTTGCGCGTTTGCCGCTGCGGTTGAATGTTCGAGTAGTCTGTTGACATAAACACCCCGCCTTGATTCGGCTAAGTCAAATTTCGTCCGAATGGGTGAAAGTTGCAGGCTACGCCATCGCTCTCGTCTCGATAGCGTGACCTGCCACGATTTTTCCGAAGAGTTAGAAGAGTTAATTGATCGAGAACTCAGGTTAAGAATGCGACTATTGAGCGCTCGAGCCCGGAGTCGAACCTGCGCCCGCAAGCGGAGTGCCTTCGCCGTGAGGAATAGGGCTTGGATTAGTGGACTCGACGAAACGAATAGTGCCATCTTCAATCACATTGAAATCTTTCGATGCGGTGGACGGGGCCTGCCGAGTCGCCTGGACACAATACTTATCCTGAGTGACTTCAGCGTCGGATGTATATTTATAACCGCTCACCGGGGCGCCGTTGACATAATTCGCATCGAGGAGTTTCGCCTCGTTGAGTTCTTTAAGCGTGCCGAATCTCTGTTTTGTCCCTATGTAAGTAGCCTGGCTATTGTGAATCGTCCTGAGAGTCTGCATTGCGGAAGATTCACGACCGGTCTTCAGACTTTCAAGCAGCTTGGGCACCGCCACAGTGGCCAGAATCGCGATGATCGCGACCACGATCAGCAATTCGATCAGCGAGAAACCCGCTTGCGCGCGACGGAAAGATCTCTTGCGCTTCATTACAGTTTTAAACTCCTTCCTGGATTAAACGTACGAGGTCTTCAGCGTATTTCAATCGCTCTGTTGAAACGATGGACTATCGCGAGGGTTCCAAATATTACTACAGAGGCGAGGGCGTGAGAAACCCGGCTCCCTATTTCCCACTACCGGCGCTATTCATTTTGCCCGGCTTCGTTATTAATCCCAGATTCTGCGCGTACATCTTCAGCCCGAACGCCAGCGCCAGGATCGAAAGAATTATCCAGAAAGAGGCCCAGACAATGGCGGGGATCATCGTCGCCTCCTGCATATTGACCGCATCGCTATGCATATTGGTGGTGGCGGAGATCAGGAAAAGCGTCTTCAGGTCGTAAAAGGCGTTCAAACAGCATTGCACGGCGAGGAAGCTCAGGAAGAAATGGGCCCAGCGCGCGCTCCATCCAATCGCCACCCAGATCAGCAGGCCGGTCAGCGCAATGCCGATGAAGAGACTGAAGGAATCGGCGGTGAAAAAGCCTGTCAGCGTCAGAATAATGGCGGCGGTGACCGTCAGCACAGCCTTCGCCCTGCCGCCGTCGTGGAGCAGCGTCAGCAATCCCACGCCGTAAGCCGTGCTGGCCAGGTAACCCGCGCTCGAGATCAAAAATGATAACCCTCCATAGGTGTAAGTCTCGCCGCTGGCGTTGGCGTGGATTACCAGGCGTCCGACCGCTCCGAGCGTCAACAGCGCCGCCAGAGCGTGCCCGCCTTCGTGAATGAATGTCACGAACAGGCGCAGCGGGTAGACCACCAGAAACCCGACTAAAGGCACGTATGAAATCCCAATGCTTAGCAGCGTCGCGCCGAGCAGAAACCCGATAGACTCTTTGTGATTTTTGTGCAACGTTTTTGGCATAACCCTTAATACGATAGAACCGAGCCCTTTGGCGCCGCAATTCAACAGAAAAATATCAGCCGTCATAAAAATCCGGCGCCGGATGACACGAGCATTAATCCGCATGGGCGACCTAAACGCAATGCCGTCAGAGCTTTTTGCAATTCGCCCCTGCAGGCACGCCGATTGAAAAAACCGGATCGCGTAAACAATTTTATGGAGGGTCTTTCTATGTCTCCGAATTTGATCACTTTAGTCAGAGTCGTCCTGGCCTTCGTCTCGATCTCGCTCTTCCGGGCCGGGTCGTATGCGAGTCTGGCGGCCCTGGCTTTATTGGTCGTCACGCTGACGCTCGACGCTGTAGACGGTTTTGTGGCGCGGCGCAACCGTCGCGCGAGCGCCGCCGGGGCGGCTTTCGACATTGCGGCTGACCGGATAGTCGAGAGTGTTTTTTGGATCTATTTCGCGGTGGCCGGGCTGGTCACGTTCTGGATTCCGGTGATCGTGATCGCGCGCGGTGGTTTGACCGATTTTCTGCGCGCCATCGCGTTCAAACAAGGCCAGACGGCTTTCGGCGAAAAGACCATGATGCGGACGTGGTGGGGCAAGGCGCTCACGGGGTCGCGCGCCAGCCGGGCCGCTTACGGTGTGGTCAAAAGCGCGGCGTTTTTCGCGCTCGGATTCTGGTTGACTCTCGCAAACCTGCCCGAATGGCGGGTGGTCATCGCCGGCCAGGCCGACCTGTTGATGAACGGCGTGCGAACAGGAGCGATTGGTCTGGCCGTCTGCACGGTAGTTTTCTGCGTGGCGCGCGGCGTCCCGGTGATTATCGAGGGAATCAGATTTTTCCGCGGAGACCTGAGGGTGATTTAAGTGATGAAATACCAACGCATTGTGGCGATCTTCGATGTTGACGGCACGCTCATCGCAGGCGCGACGCTCGAACGAATCTTCATCGGATTTCTCCGGCGGCGCGGCGAATTTGGCTGGCGTGAAATGATCAGTTGGCTCGGCGCCGCCGCGAAAGCCGCCGCCACGGGCAGCCTGCGATTGAAGGCGATAAAAGCCTACCTGCGCGGCAAAGATTCCACACATCTCCGGCGCCTGGCGCGAGAATGCGTCGAGAGGGATATCGAGCCGCGTCTTTCGCCGGAAGCCGTCAATCGGCTGCGCTGGCACCAGAGCGCCGGCCATCTCGTCATCCTGCTTTCAGGCACGCTCGACCTGCTGCTCGAGCCGCTGGCCGAGCGCCTGGGCGTTTACGCGCGCGTCGGTTCGGAGCTCGAGATTGAGAACATGCGCTTCACGGGACGAATCGCAGGCGCGCGTCCGTTCGGCCTGACGAAAGCTGAATGCCTGGCGACGATCAATCGCGCCAACCGCTTCAATCTAAAGCGGTCCTTCGCTTACGCTGACAGTTTTGCGGATCGCCATCTGCTGGCGATGGTGGGCCATCCTGTGGCGACCAACGCCGATATGGCGCTTCGAAAGGTCGCCGAAAGCAGAGGTTGGATGATCGAGGAGTTCGCCTAACACAAGAGGATCGAGGATCGAGGATGGAAGATCGTGGATGGGAACTCGCATCGGAGGTTGAGGATCGAGGACCGAAGCTTTCCTCGATCCTCGATCCTCGATTCTCGATCTTCGTGAACGCCGCAGACCTGCTGACGCTCGCCTATCTCATTTTTTCAACCACGCTGATCATCGTTTGCCGCCAGAACGTCCCGCGATGGGCGGCGCTCATCGCCACACATCTCGGATTGGTCGTGATGATCTTCGTCCTGGCTTATGCGCGCAAACGTTCAGTTCCCGTCCTCAGCCCGCTCAGCCACTGGTATCCAACGCTGATCTTTCTCTTCTTCTTCGAAGAGATCGGCCTGACCGTTCATGCGATCTTTCCGGGCTGGTTCGACGAGTATCTGATCAGGGCCGATTACGCTGTGTTCGGCGTCCATCCGACGGTGTGGTTGGAAGGGCTCAGCAATTACTGGCTGAACGAGTATATGCAGTTCGCCTACACGAGTTACTTCCTGCTGACGATCGGACTCGGCGCGTATTTGTGGATGCGCGACCGGCGCGACGATTTCGCGGTTTTTATCGCATCCACTTGCGCGGCCTATTATCTCTGCTACGTCGTCTTCGTCCTCTTCCCAATCGAAAGCCCCTATCACACGCTGCGCCATCTGCAGCATACGGAACTGGCCGGCGGGCCGTTCACCACGTTCATCAACCTGATCGAAAGACACGGGCGCGTTCACGGCGGCGCGTTCCCGAGCGCTCACGTGGCCGGTTCGGTGGTCGCGCTGATCTCGGCATGGCGATTTGCGGGGCGCGCCGGATACTGGCTGACGCCGCTCGTGCTGAGCGTCTGCGTGGCGACCGTCTACGGACGGTACCATTACGTGATGGACGTCTTCGCGGGAATATTGATGGCCGTGATCGGCTGCTGGCTGGGCCAGAAACTCTGTTCAGTGAAATCGGTATGGCGATTTTGACCGCTTCTCAAACAAAATGAAATACTCTACGATGCCGCAGCGTGGAAACTGTGATTCTACGCGTTCAAATTGCATAAAAGGACAACGCGAACACATGCCAGGCGAATTGTTTGAGACACTGCATCAGCTTTCAACGAACAACCCGTTTTTGAAATTTATGGGGATCGAGTTGCTCGACGCCGGCGAGGGCTGGGTGAAGATGAAGATCGCATTTCGCCCCGAATTCCTGCAGCCGATGACGGTTCATGGCGGCGTCATATACAGCCTGGCCGATTCGGCCACGGCGCACGCTCTGATGACGCTGATCCTGCCCGACCAGCGTCCGACCACAGTCGAACAGCGCATCAATTTCCTGAAAGCGGTCAAAGATCAAGACCTCTATTGTGAAGCTCGAATCGTGCATCTTGGCAAGACTCTGGCCTATGCCGAGGCGACAGTCACGACCGAAGATGAGACGTTAATGGCCAAAAGCACGGCGACGCTGATGCGGCTGGATAGGTCAAGGAAGTGAGAGCGGGAGAGTGGGAGAGGGTGGGAGCGGGAAAATCTTTAGACGAAATCGCTCACACAGAGGAATAAGCCATGAACGAGAGAACAAACATCAATCGCCACTTCGACCTGGATGTTTACAAACGTGCCTTTGCAACTGACATGCGAATCTTTGAACTGACCAAAACGTTCCCGAGAGAAGAACGCCATTCGTTGACTGATCAGATTCGTCGCTCTTCGAGGTCGGTTTGCGCCAATATCGCTGAAGCCTGGCGCAAACGCCGTTATCCCGCCAATTGGGTCAGCAAACTTAGCGATGGCGAAGCGGAGGCGGGCGAGACGCAAACCTGGATCCATTTCGCTATTGAGTGTGGTTATCTTAAGCGGGAAATCGGAGACGAACTTCACAACGAGTATGATGCGATTATTGGCATGCTTGTGAACATGATCCGGAGCCCAGAGAACTGGAGCGTATAAGCAAAATTCTCTCGCTCTCCCGCTCCCTCGCTCTCTCGCTCTTTCCCTCTACGCCTTCGGAAATTCCCACGGCCCGCGATATTTGCGGCTCAGATGTCTGTTGGCTTCGGCGTCGTTGACGACCTGTTCTTTCGCGCCGTCCCACTCGATGCTGCGCCGCAGTTTGAGCGAGAGCATTCCGAGCAGGGCGAGGTTGGTCGAGTAATGAATCTGTTCGATGTCGCTGACTGGCTTGCGTCCCGTGTTAATCGCGTCGAGGAAGTCAGCCCACAACTCCTTGATGTTCTGGTCGTCGGGCTTATTCAGTTTCGCCTCTTCGTGAATCACCTGGCCTTCCGCCTTGACCGGGTAAAAAGTCCAGCCGTCAAGCCAGCCCATGTGAAACGTCCCGTTAGTCCCGTAGAAATAACAGCCGACCGCCTGTGCCGGATGCGTCTTTTCGGCGTTGTTTCCTGAAAAGAGGCGGTGCTCCCAACTGACGGTGAATTGGTCGAATTCATAGACAGCCACCTGATGATCTGGCGCGTCAGTCGTTTGAGCCTCTTTCGTGTTCACCGCGGAGCCGCGGATCGGGCGGCCACCGGTTGAAAAAATCCGCTTCGGATATTTCTCGCCCGTGATCCAGAGAATCTGATCCAACCAGTGAACGCCCCAATCGCCGAGCTGGCCGTTCGCGTAATCGAGGAATTGGCGGAAGCCTTTCACGTGAATGCCCCTATTGAATGGGCGCAGCGGGGCGGGGCCGCACCACATATCCCAATCCAACCCCTTTGGGGGCTCTTCGTTGGGCTTCGGTTGCTCAGGGCCGCCGCCGTAATGCACAAACGCCCGCACCATCCCGATCTTTCCCAATTTGCCCGACTTGATGAATTCGCGCCCCGAAACGTTATGCGGCGAAACGCGGCGGTGTGTGCCGACCTGCACGACGCGACCCGCGGCGCGGGCGGCGTTGACCATCGCGCGGCCCTCTTTAATTGTGTGGCCGATGGGCTTTTCGACATAGACGTGCGCGCCGGAGTTGATGGCGGCGATCATACAGAGCGCATGCCAATGATCTGGCGTGCCGACGATCACGATCTCCGGTCTCTCTTTCTGGAGCATTTCGCGGTAGTCCTTATATTTTTTCGGTTGATCGCCGGAGAGTTTTTCTACTTCGGCCGCGGCCGGATTCAACTGGTTTTCGTCAACGTCGCACATCGCGACGACGGTCGATGCGCCAGCGGCCATCGCCTCGCGAAGTATGTTCATTCCCCACCAGCCGCTGCCGATAAGCGCGGTTCGGTATTTTTTGTCTTTCGATTGGGCGCGAACAAAGGGCCCCGGGAACAGAGTCGCGGCGGCCGATGCCTTGAGAAAATCACGACGGTCGGTCAGCTTGGTCTTCATAGGCTTCACCAGTGTTATTGACGTGTTGTCGGTAGATTCGGAACAGCGATTGAAATGTAAGCGGGCGCATTGTTGGCCCCAAGCGGCTTTAAGTCAAGACAAGTTTCCTGCGACATACGATTTTGCATGGACGGCATGCCATATCGTGTAGACTCGGACATACAACAATTTTCGCAATCGGGCGAAGTCTCCGAAAATCAGCCTCGCCGCGTCAGGCGCCGATCGAGCGAGAGGGCATAAGGGTTGCTATATTGTAGAGACAGTCCCCTGGGTTCTTTCTCTCAACGACAAAGTCACAAATTACCATTTCGGGTCGAACCCGAAACTGCGCGGAGGTGATTATGACACTCTTTCACAAGGCTCCGGGTAAGTTCCCCCGCCGCCGCGTCCAGTCAGCAGGGCCAGTAGCGACAGCAGCCCTGTTGTTAGTCACATTCTGTTCACTGGCGCTGGCTGACGATCCAATCTTTCACGTCGCTCGCATAAGTCTGGTCGAGGGCGAAGTCAGTTATCAGCAATCCAAAGACTCAGGCGACTCAGGAAAAGATTGGTTCGACGCGACTCTCAACCTGCCACTCGAAGAAAACGATCAGCTTTATAGCGGCTCGGACGGCAGGGCCGAAATCCAGCTCAGCGGACACAACGTCGTCCGCATTGACCACGACACCAACCTGCGTTTCACCCAATTCAGCCCCGGCGCGATTCAGATGGCGCTGCCCATTGGCTCGGCCTATTTCCGAATCGACAGCCTGGACAAGCGCAAATTCGACGTCGTTGACGCGAATGACCCCGGAATCAACGATCCGGTCTATTTCGAAATTGACACGCCGACCGTCGCCATAACTTTCGTCAAAGAGGGCGTCTACCGCATCAACGTGCGTGAGGACGGCTCGACCGAGGTCATCGTTCGCCAGGGAGAGGCCGAGGTCTATAACCAGGGGATCGGGACGGTCGTAGTAAAAAAGGACCGGCGGGTAGTGGTCGAGGACCACGACGATCTCTATAAAATCAGCGGACTCGAAGATAAGGATGATTGGGATAGGTGGAACGACGCTCGCGACAACGGTCTCTTTGCCGGCCTGAATTCGTCTGGTAGCGCCCAATACATACCCGACGCAATCCCGGGCTCTTACGACCTGGACAATTACGGCGAATGGATCGATACGGAGGATTACGGCCGGATGTGGTGTCCGCGCGGGGTCGCCGCCGACTGGGCGCCTTATCGCGACGGTTATTGGCGATGGTTTTCGTCATATGGCTGGACCTGGGTTTCGTATGAGCCGTGGGGCTGGGCGCCTTATCACTACGGGCGATGGGCTTATGTGCGCGAACGCTGGTGTTGGGCGCCGTTCGTCAATACCGGCCCGGGATTCGACTGGCGGTGGCGACCGCATCACGTGGCCTTCTTCGGATGGGGAGGCAATTACAATCGCGGTTATCGCGACGGGTATTACGACGGTTACTGGAAGGGATTCCGCGACGGGCGCTACGGATGGATGGGTTGGTGCCCGCTCGGGCCGCGCGACCGGCATTACGGGCCGAGGGAGAATGCGACCCGCCTTGAAGCGCTAGGGAACTTTCGCGCGCCGGGCGGTGTCAGCGGGATGGACGCGCGCAGATTCACTGGTGGACGCGTGGCGGTCTCGCGCGCCGTGTTGAACGCTCCCGTTCCTCCGCGAGGAGACATAACGGCGCATTCTCGTGGCGAGAAGGATTTCGCTCCGGCGGCTTTCGTGCGAAATGAAGATATGAAGCCGCTGCTGCGACTACCGCCAACGCGCTCCGATGCGGTCGCCCACGGCAGGTTCGCGGGCAGGATCGAAGCCCCCATTGTATTTCGTCAAACCCCGGCCGGCGCAGCGACGCCAGGCTCACGCCCGAATCGTGAAAGATGGGGTCGAGACGGCCAAAGGACCTCTGCGCCAATCGGACGAGGCGCCGATCCGAACCCGTCAACGCCCACGCGCATTCCAG
>DASTMP010000156.1:0-27393 GCA_035714085.1 Blastocatellia bacterium | reverse complement strand
CTACGCGCTCCAGCCGTGTATCCGGCACGCCTTTGCTTTGTGACACGCTGAAATCCTCAAATCTCGCTGCGCCCTTTATTACCCCAACATTCATCTCCAATCATCAATCGCCCCCCTCCATGCTTTAAGCCACGGCTGGTCAATAGAGGTATGATCGCCCGAGTGCCTGCGCCTCGTTCGACGAGGTCGAGCGAGTCAAGATTGGGACATGATAACGAAAAGCCCACTGATGATACTTCTGGGCCATCAGTGGCGAGCTTGCGCCGCGCGGCGCGAATCTTCTCTACGAGATCTTTGTCCACCTTCATCCCTTTGTGTCGACATGAGAATCATAATCGTTTCGCCTGCGAGATTGTTTAGCGGCCAAATCGGCGATGGCACCGATTCTACGCGGGGACACCCTTGAACGCCGCCTAGCTTCGGCTGGAGGTCTGCTATGAAGGGCTTACGCCCTCCTTGCACTCTGACAGTCAGGAGTGATCAGACAACTGCGATTTATGGAAGCATGTCCTGACTTTTACATGTAAGTCTTGATGATCAGGAGCGCTTCTTCAATCGTCTTTCCTCGAGGCATCACTCGATCTTGCTATTTCTCCCCGGAACTGTTTCCTGACCGGTAAAGCCTGAATTTGAGTGATGCCTCTCCGACAGAGTAACCCGTTTACACTCTAACGGCCCGCGCAAATCCGCTGCCTCACCTGCAGACGACCTCGCGCGCTACGCCGCTTCGCTCTCTCGAACCCGCTTCACAAGCGCTGCGATTTCTGGCGGCCAGTAGACTCGATAAGGCATACGGTTGTTAGTTAACATCACCCGCGATTGTTCTTTGCTAATGCCGAGCAAGAATTTACCGAGCAAATGTTGACGCCGCTCAATCTCTATTTTTCGAAAAGCATCGACCAGGCCGGGCAAAACGAACCAGTCGTTCATCTCGCCACCACCGGTGCGAACGGTCGCCCAAAGCTTATTTATTAGCGGCGCGATGTGCGAAAAATCCTCTTGAAAAAAGCTCGGGTAATAAATCGTCCCGACGTTGGGGTAGCGCTCTCTGAAATATCTGACTGTCTCCGGCGCTCCCTGCTCATCAAAACTCAAATACGAATGCCACTCAATTAAGCAGTCTACTTGCAACACCGCGGACTTCATCCCCGTTTTTCCACCCAAAAGCTTCGCAATCCTGTCCGCGTTTCCGTATCGCTCGATCACCATTTGAGGGCGTGACATTTTCGGCGATCCCCAACTACCTCTCTCCGTCGGCCAAAACAAATAAAACCATTTTATCTCCGGATACGCGTCGATCGGATCGGAGACGTACTCAACGATGCGGCTGAACAGCAGGCTCATATAAACGTTGGAGTTTCTGCTCAGTTCATAGCCCGCAAGCAAATACGCGGACAGAAGAGACTCAATTGCCGGAACGGTATGGTTCGCCCGTTCTGCAAGAGAATCAACGCTGTCATGTTGCTGAAATCTTTCCGCTTTTTTTACGAGGTTATGCGACGTGTCGAAGATTTCAATGAGAAGATTTGCAACCTTGGAAAACCACTCTTGAGGAGCTGAGAACTTAACCAGCAGCAACCCGAGAAGAGTCAGTCGTCGAATCGCTGGAATAAAGTCGCTTTCCTTGATTCGCAAAATTTCTTCAGCGGAAAGACGAGTGTGCTCGTCAAGATCAGTCTTCCAGACTTCGACGGTTTTGTCTCGCAGCTTCTCAACAATGATGTTCAGCTGCAACGCATTCGACCCTATGAGAAGTTGCTCAACAATAGATTCGAACTCCTCATCTGTTGAGGTGAGCGCCGAGACAGCGTTGATTGCCTCAGGCTGTAAACTCGTTCGCGCCTCAAGGCGAATGGCGGGTAGCATTCTTTCTATGCGTTCAGAAACCTCTATCTGAACGCGCGGCTCGATGTTGACCAGGCTAAGCAACTCAGACTGAGAACTGACGCGGCGCTTTCCGCTGCCCGGCGTATCCGGACCGCCTGGTTTATACCAAACCTCTCCCACGTATAAATGTGTGACGTGGTTTTCATTAATTTCTTTTTTAACCACAAACGGACGGCCCGGCTGGTAAGGGAAACGAAGCACAACAAAATTCTCTCCGTTCGCCGCCTTAAAGCGCATCACTTCGAAATTCGGCGTCGGGTCCAGGTGAGCGTCTAAAAGTTGCCGGAGCTTAGCGTCATCGAACTCATCGTAGCTGCAGCCAGTAAACTCTCGAGACTTTTCGTCAACGCCCACGACTACATATCTGTCCCGCCCGTCCGGAATTTCTGAATTCACAATCGATAAAACATCTCGAATGAACTCGGCTTTTAGCGGCGGTTTATCCCGGAGCCATTGTCTTTTGAGTTCGTACTCCGGATGCTCTCCGACTTTTGCGACGATGTTTTCCACGGTGGATCGAATGCGCGCGACGCGCTCTTCAATGGTCTCGTTTGCACCGGCTGGGTATTTTCCTACTTGGGACAAAACACGTCCTCCTCTGTTGGGGAGACAAGCGAATGGCTCTCCGCTCTCACCCAAAACTATTCTTCAACGCGTGGCCACGCTTTGCGCTCACGAGTAGACATGAGCTGAAAAGAATAACATGCAACGAACCGATCCGCTCTTCGTTCACAAGTGTTTCGCCCATCACGAACATTGTGGACGCAACAATGCAATCGTGTACACAATAGAAAAAAGCGAAGGGATTTCATGATAGTTCATGAAATCCCTTCGCTTATCTTGAGATAACTGTGATATTCAATCGAGTGCGTCAGTCAGTGCGTCTGTTGAGGAGGGTTTGATGACTGTTAATCAAGCTAAGTTGTTGAAAAGGTTGATGCGCCCGGCACGACTCGAACGTGCGACCTTTTGGTTCGTAGCCAAACGCTCTATCCAACTGAGCTACGGGCGCTTTCGAAGAGGGGGCATTTTGCCATCTGACCTATGGGCTGTCAACCACGGTGGAAAGGGCCATAACGCCTCAAAGCCTCCGCCAGACTACTCAAGCGGACGTCGGCCATGGCCCTTTCAGCCGGGGCTGTATTACTCGGTCAAAGTAGACAAGTTTGTGTATCGCCGTTTGATCTTTCGTACGTAATTGATCGTCTCTGGGTAGGGCGGGACGGCATAGCCGTATTTTTTAACCGCCCCTTCGCCCGCGTTGTAACCGGCCAGCGCCAGGCTGACATCGCCGTCGAAGAGGTCAAGTAGAAACCGCAGGTATTGGGCCGCGCCGTAGATGTTCTGCTCCGGATCGAATATGTTTTTCACGCCAAATCTCGCTGCGGTTGCGGGCATCAATTGCATCAACCCCCGCGCGCCTTTCGACGAGACCGCCTGGCTGTTGAAGGCCGATTCCTGGTGCATTACCGAGAAAAGCAGCAACGGTTCGATTCCGTGGCGCGACGCCGCCGCAACTATGATCTCGTCGATCTTCCAATCGCCGGTGGTTTGGCCCTTGAGACTCTTGCTCACCGAAGTCCTGAAGCCGCGCCCTGAAACCGGCGCCAGCGTCATCGCTGTAGCGCTGGCGCTGGCGCTGGCGAATCCCTGATACATCACATTTACGGGCGACGCCTCAATTGTCGCCGGAGGATCCGGCGAGTAGAGTGGAGACACAGGCACTACAATCTCCGCCGTCATCAGAGCCAGAGTAGTGGCGGCCCTGCCCAGGCTTTGCAGCGCCCCGACTCCTGGTCTACTCAGTCCTTCGGACGTCGCGGCTCTTTGATTACCGTACTGCATGTTCTGAGCGTTTGGCGCCGCGTAAAATTGTATGCTTTGAGCGTTTGCTGTCGCGTTAATAAGTAGAACTACGAACAAGAACAAGGGAGAGTATTTTTTCATCACTTTCAGCAGTTTCACCTCTTTGATCGTTAAGATAGATTCGTGAGATTGACCCGCAGCGCGCGACAGACGCGAAGCCTCCAAAGTGAGCTTGAAGCTCCTCGAAATTCGCTTCGATCGTGTCTCTATCGTGTTTTTACGCGTTATTACGCGGCCAGGCGGCGAACCCGCCTGATTGATGAAGGGTCAATGCTCGTCCGACCTGAGGCCGGCGATGAGATTGACGAAGGACAGAATGTCTCCCGAAATTATGGTTCTTCTCATTGTGACTCTGGTAATGAGTGAGCCGTAAAGAAACATACCGCCCATGCGCGGCGTTTGAGATGTCCGTTTTGCCCTATAGACTGTCTAGGTGAGTGGTTTTTGTGATTAATTGACGCTCTTCATCCGAGCCTGATGGGCCTGGCGGCTGTTGACGGGGATTATTGTTTATCAACGCTCCCCAACGAGAATCATCACTGATCAGTGTCTGTTTCCAAGCAACCAGGTTAGCAGATTATCCAATACCGTCGGATTGATCGGCAGGTCACCGTGAGTGTCGCACCCGAAGAGCGTGTAGGTGGGCGCCTGTTTCATCATTTGTGTAATCCCGGAGTCCGGCGATTCGAGGTCGAACATGAGTCCGAACAGACTCTGGCGTGTGACCCGGCCGTCACCGGGGATGAACAGTTTATTGAAGGCTTCTTTGCGCAACTGGCTGGGAATGTGGCGTGGATGGAAGAACGTTCGCGTCTCGCCTTTGATATCAACGATCAGCGCCCCGGCCACTGTCGGCTCGCAATCGCCGCCCACCAGATGCAATCGCAGCGTTTCGGGAGGGGCGCCGGCGGCGTCCAAGGCTTCCTGGAAACTGGCGGCGCGTTTCAAGACCGCCTGCAGATAAGCTTCGCGAAGGGCGAAAGTCTTTGCCGCGGCGGGGCGGCCTTCGCTCTCTCCGAGCCGCTTGATCAATGACTTCGACTCTCGCTTTGTAATCTCAGGGTCGAACGCCGCAGACCAGTGATAGCGCTTCCAGGTCTCGACGTCATAAAGATCGATTTTGACCGGATCGAGTTTGGCGTCGTAAAACCGGGCCGACCGGCTGCGCGGCAGAAGCTGATAGACCGAGGGCGCCGTGAATATCGTCGTGCGGCCGAGACTTTTGAAGAGATTGAGGCGCGGCTTGTCCGCTTCGGTGATCGAGTATCCGTAAATCAACGAGCGCAGCGCGTCCATCGAGCCTGCGTTCGGCGTCCCGAAGAGCGCCAGACGTCCGATGCTTTGCGCCCCACGCCAATCGGGGCGCGGCGGCTCAGGTCGCGCGAGAACGTCCACGTCGCCGTACATCGCAAAATAGCGCGCGATGAGGCCGCCCATCGAGTGGGCGATGACGTCGAAGCGTAGATCGGGCCTGTTCGTCCGCCGTTTTATCTCCGCGATCTTCTCGGCCAGCTTGCGCGCGGATTCGACGTTGTCGCGCCGCCAGTCATAAGCGAAGAGGTAATAAGTGTCACGGTCGCCGTCGGACGTAGGCGCGTCAATGTCGCCACGACGATAACCGCCCTGTGTTTCCAGGGCCTTGATCAACGCTCCGTATACGCCGATTTCGGGCATGAATTTGATGAGCCGCGCCGATTCGATGACTCTCGACGCGACAACGTCATCGCGATTTTCGGAAAGAATCGTAGACGTGATCGGCAGCGCCAGCGCGCCTTTATTTTCCGGAAAAAGGTCGGGCCACAACTTCTCTCCGGTCGTTCGAGAGACCAGCTCTGACCCCGTGACGCCGGGGATGATGATGATCGGAGGTTTGCCCGTCTGTTTAGCGGCGATAGGCGCCGGAAAGATGTCCGGCAGATTCGGCTTGCTCGTTTTGAGCAGACAAGCGTTGGTCGCGACGACTGCGAATAGCAGGAGAACCTGAAGCGGACGGAAAAGGCAGAGAGACGAAGGGACCGAGAGACGGAGGAACAGATCGACAGGGCGACGGGGCGACAGCGCGACGGGGCGAAGATGGAATGTCGCCTTGTCGCCCCGTCGCCCTGTCGCCCCGTCCTTTCCTCTGTCCATGCCGTATTCTCTCTTCAAAGCTTTTGTAGAACGATTGTTCGAGGAATCCCTTGCAGGTCGTCGAGCAGCCTCCCCGCCCCCCAAACATTATGATTGACCATAGCCGAGATTCTTTCCGACTGTATGTAACCCATCTCGCAAATCAGATGACCGCCCGGCTTCAAATGCGAGGGCGCGCCCTTCAGTAACCTGCGGTAAAGGCTCAACCCGTCATTTGAATCGGTCAGCGCCAGGCGCGGCTCCCAATCACGCACCTCGCGCTGCAGCGAAGGCATCTCTTCTTCGGAGACGTAAGGCGGATTGGAGAGAATGAAATCAGCGAAGTCTTCTTCAGCGAACGCGTCGAGCAAATCCGACGCGACGAAGCCGACCCGGTCTCCGAGTCCGTGGCGCGCGGCGTTGTGGCGGGCCACGCGCAGCGCGGCTTCTGAGATGTCGCTCGCGATCACGCGCGCGGCGCTCAACTCTCTCGCCAGCGCCACAGCAATGGCGCCCGAGCCGGCGCCGACGTCGACGATCACCGGGCGGGCGATCCCGTATTTCTGGACAATGCGAATGGTCTCTTCGACGATCAGCTCGGTCTCAGGCCGCGGGATCAGGACGTCGGGTGTGACCTCGAAATCGAGGCCGAAAAATTCCTGGTGGCCGGTGATGTATTGCAGCGGCTCGCCGGCGGCTCGACGATTCACCATAGCCCGAAATTTCGACAGAAGGTCTTCCGGCAACTGTCGGTTGAAGTTGATGATCAGGTAGGTTCGGTCTTCGCCGAGCGCCTCGGCCAGCAGCGTCTGCGCGTCCAGCAGGTCGTTGGGCACGGACGCGGCGCGCAAACTCTCGCTGGCCGCTTTGAGCGTCTCGGAGATCGTCGCGCCATTTTCCCAGCCCTTTTTTCCAGAGGATCGCATCGGTTAAACGGTCGCCGCCTGCTTCTCGGTTTCTTCTTTCAACTTTTCGGCCTGGAAGTGAGTGACCACCGCGTCTATCAACTCGTCGATCCCGCCTTCCATTATCTGATCGAGTTGATGAATAGTCAGACCGATGCGGTGATCGGTGACGCGGTTCTCTTTGAAATTGTAGGTGCGAATCTTCTCCGAGCGGTCGCCGCTGCCGACCTGCGAGCGGCGCTCGGCTGAAATGGCGTCCTGCCGCTTCTGGCGTTCGATTTCGAGCAGCCGCGAACGCAGGATGCGCATTGCCTTTTCGCGATTCTTGATCTGCGATTTCTCGTCCTGCATCGAGACCACGGTGTTCGTGGGCAAGTGGGTGATGCGCACGGCGGAGTAAGTTGTGTTGACTGATTGGCCCCCGGGTCCTGAGGAACAGAAAGTGTCGATGCGTATCTCTTTCGGATCTATCTTCACGTCGACTTCCTCAGCCTCGGGCAGGATGGCCACCGTGACCGCCGAGGTGTGGATGCGCCCGCTCGCCTCTGTCTGCGGCACGCGCTGCACGCGGTGTACGCCTGATTCGTGCTTCATTTGCGAATAAACCCTGTCGCCCTCGATGATCGCCTCAGCCTTTTGAATGCCGCCCAGCCCCGTTTCGGAAGAGTCGGTGACCTGAAACTTCCACCCGTGTCTCTCGGCGTAACGCGCGTACATTCGCAATATCTCCGCCGCGAACAAACAGGCCTCTTCACCGCCCGTCCCGGCGCGAACCTCGAAGATCACGTTCTTTTCATCATTCGGGTCTTTGGGCAGCAGCAGGACTTTCAATTCATTCTCGACGCCGGCTCGCCGCTCTTCTAGTTCGGGCAATTCGGCGGCGGCCATCTCGCGCATCTCTTCGTCTTCGGCGTCGCGCATCAATTCCTTCGCGCCCGCGATGTCGAGGTCTATCTTACGCAACTCGCGGAATTTCTCGACCACAGGCTCTAGCTCGCGGCTCTGCTTGGCGACCTTGGCGTAGCGCGACTGCTCGCCGATCAAGACAGGGTCGGTCATCTGCTGCGTCAGTTCCTCATAGGTTCTTTCGATGGCTTCGAGTTTTTCAAACATAAATAGTGATTAGTGGTTAGTGGTTAGTGGTTGGTGGTTGATTTGGGCGAAAGGCCAACCACCAACCACTAACCACTAACCACCGGTTCGAGTTTCAACGATTCTTTCAGCGCGTAGATCGCCACTTCCAATTGATCGTCCGACGGTTCGCGCGTCGTCAGGTTCTGCATCCAGATGCCGGGCAGCGTCATCAGCCTGAAGACCGCGCCGGATTCCCTCTTGCCGGCGGCGCGGATGATTTCGTACGAAACGCCCGCGATCAACGGGATCAGCGCGATTCGCGTCAGCAGATTCAGCGTCAGCGCGTCGAACTTGACTATCGAAAAGAGCAAGACCGAGACCAGCATCACGACCATCAGAAAGCTGGTGCCGCATCGCGGGTGCTGGCGCGGGTGGCGGCGCGCGTTGACTACGGTCAACTCATCGCCCGCCTCCCAGGCGAAGACCGTCTTGTGCTCGGCGCCATGGTACTCAAAAACGCGCTTGATGTCGTTCAGCCGCGAGAAGCTGAAAATCATCATGATGAAAAAGATCATCCTGATCACGCCGTCGACCATGTTGAACGCGAACGACGGGCGTACTGGCTTCATATAAGCCTGCAGCCAAATCCATACATCATAATACCAGTGCGCGCCCGGCGCCGCAGGCCGGTTCATGGAAAGATGCGGGGAACCCTGCGCGCCCCCCCCTGGGGCGTCGCCCCAGCCGAAGTAAATGAAAAGAAAATTTGTCAGCAACAACGGCAGCGCGATAAAGAGCAGAATGTTGAAGATCAGCGCGAAGGCCATCGAACCGGCGGCGGTCGCCGTCGCCGCCGACGATTCGGATTTCGATGATTTCTCGACAACCTCCGGTCTCGCGACCTGCTTCGGCGATTCGACGACATGAGCGGTCGTCATCAATGCGCCGGACGCCGCCGCCGCTTGAAGGGCGGCTTGCGGCTTCGCCTCTTCGCCCGCCTGGTCTTCAAATGCGACCGTCGCGGAGAAATTGAGCGCCTTGACGCCCAGCATCATTGAATGTATCAGAACAGCGCTCCCGCGCAGCACGGGCGTTTTCAGGATCGGGTATTTATCCGCGAGCTTTGGCAGCCGCTCGGATTTTGAGACTATACTGCCGTCTTGCCGTCGCACGGCGACGGCGTAAGAATTCGGCGCGCGCATCATCACGCCTTCGATCACGGCCTGACCGCCGACAATGATCTCTTTTTCCTGACTCATGCCGCTCCCCTCAGAAAAATCGAGGATCGAGGACCGAGAATCGAGAATCGCCTTACGCGCTACGGACGCGACCTTCGATCCTCGATCTTCTATCCTCGATCCTCGTTTCTTTGTGGCTCGTATCTTTATATCCGCAACTAAGCGGAAGCCTTCTCGTTCTTTTTGGCGTATTTTTTCTGGAAACGCTCGACGCGCCCCGCAGTGTCAACCAACTTCTGCTTGCCGGTGAAGAACGGGTGACAATTCGAGCAGATTTCCACGTGAATGTCTTTCTGCGTCGAACGAGTCGTCCACGAATGACCGCAGGCGCAAACGACTCGACATTCGACATACTTAGGATGAATTCCTTCTTTCATTCTCATTTCTCCTTTCATCTGAATAAATCCTGATCATCACTCAAAGCCATGATCTACATTTTTATGATACAACCAGCGTCAAGCGCGCACTTGATGGCAAAGCGCAAAAGTATCCGATCAATTCTCATTGTGTCAAGGTAGGCGCGTTTGGGCGCTTTATTGCTTGGTCGTAGGTGTTCAGTTTTTAGGCATAACTCGTGAGCCGCAAGGCATAGATGAATTTTTTATTCAACTACTAATTATTTAATTGACACTGCGCGTCCGCTTGAGTATCCTCATCACGAATTCTTTAATAGCTCACAAATAAGGTTCATCGTCGCGAGTAATTCGTTCGTCGAATGGCTTGTGGCGCTTCGGGCCGAAAGGAGAAGACAAGATGGCTCGCAGGAAATCACCTACGCTGACCGAAGTCGAGCTTGAGCTGATGGACGTGCTCTGGGACAAAGGGCGGGCGACGGTTTCTGAAATCGTCGAATCGCTGCCTGATTCGCGACTCGCGTACAGCTCGGTACTAACAATGATGCGGATATTGGAGCAGAAAGGATATGTCGAGCACGAGAAGGAGGGGCGCGCATTCGTCTACCGGCCGCTGGTCGACCGCCAGCAGGCGCAAAAGAGCGTAATCGGCTATCTGCTCAAACGATTTTTCAACAATTCTCCCGAATTGCTCGTAGTTAATCTTCTCGAACACGAGGACGTCACCCCAGCCGAAATCAGGCGTCTCAAGAAGATGATCGAAGAAACTTAATAACAAAACCTCCCTCGACAAAAGCCGAGGCCGCAGGAGGACGAAATGAGTTCAATGATCGAGAATTTCGACTCGCTGGCGCGTCTGCTGCTTGAAGCGCTGCTCAACACTCTGTGGCAGGGAATGCTCATCGCCGTTCTGGTCTGGCTGCTGTTGCGGCTCGTCAACCGGGCGAGCGCGACGACACGCCACGCAGTCTGGCTAGTCACGCTGCTGACCATAGGGGCGCTGCCGTTCCTTGCGGTACTCGCGAATCGCAATGACCTGACGACAGATCCGGCCACGCCCGTCAAGCATGGGCCGCAAAGACCCGCCGTCCAGACCGCGACGCCCGCGCCCGTGAATAAGCCAGCCAATCCGTATTCGTTCGACAGCGGGATCGCGCGACTGAACACACCGGCGAACCAGGGGAAAATCAGCCTCGATTTCAATCCGCCGCCGCAGGTTCAAGAGCCGAATTTGGCGCCGCGACGATTCGACGACGGCGCCAGGGCAGCCGCTGTTGAAGGGCCATCAGAGGCGCACGTGGTCGCGTCGCCAAGGACTTCGGATACTCCCAAAGTGGAAGGCCAAACTCTCTGGCGGCGCCTGAAATCGCTCCTTGCGACCGCTTTCAGCGGACCGGCGCCTCTGGCGCTGGTCGGCTTTTGGCTGGCGCTTTGCGCGCTGATGTCGTGGCGGGTGGCGCGCAGTTACAGAGCGGTCTTTCGTCTGCGCGGACGCCTGGAACCAGCGCAGTCCGAACATAACGGACAGGTCGAACGGCTGGCCTCTCTGTTCGGGATCAAGAGGCGGGTGCGGGCCTTCACGTCAGGGCAGGTCTTGATGCCGATGACGATCGGCTCTTTAAAGCCGCTGATCATCCTGCCTACCGATCTGGCGGAAGAACTGTCTCAACCCGAGTTTGAAAGCGTCGTCGCGCACGAACTGGCTCACATCAAACGCTGGGACTATCTGACCAACATGCTGCAACGCGTCGTGCAGTCATATCTCTTCTTTCATCCCGCGGTCTGGTTCATATGCAGACAACTGACGATCGAGCGTGAGCTGGCCTGTGACGATTGGGCCGTCAAAACGTGCGAACCTCGCCGCTACGCAAGCTGTCTCACGAAACTCGTCGAAGCCTTGAACGAATCGAAACCCCACATGGCTGTGCGGGTGGCGGCCACGGGCATTGGCGGGATCGTCTTCGGAAAACATGTGATTTCTAGGAGGGTAGAAATGATTCTCAATCGTGATCGCAACGCCACGACCGCCGTGTCGAAACCGGCGCTACTTTACGCCATTGGCCTCGTGGTCATGTTCGTCGCCGTGTGTAGCTTGATTTCGCCGGTCATCGCCGTGCCGCTCGGACAAAATCCGGCAAAGCAAAACAAGAAAGAGATCAAGGCAGGCGCGCCGGCGAAATCGCAGGAGTTTCCTCCGCTGCCGCCGGTTCCGGCGTTGCCGTCAGGCGCAGCGGTTGTGGTTGAGTCGCCGGATATTCCGGATGTTCCTGAAATTCCCGAACCTCCCGACGCCCTTCTTCCGCCGGTCGCGGCTCTCGCGCCTGACGCGGATCTGGCCCCACAGCCCGGCGGCGTGATTGGCGGATTTCCCCGCGCCGTGATGGCGCAGCCCACCCCAGGCGCCTTTCCTTCCCTGCTTGCTCCGCCAGCTCAGGCTCCGCGCGCCACGCCCCTAGCTCCATTGGCGCCTGAACCGCCGGCGCCCGCTGCCGGATGGGAATCATTGGCGAATACCGCCATGGCAGCGTTGGCGCAGGATGATAAGAACAGGCAGCCTGCGATTCCTGAGAACGAGCTACTCAGCTTGCTGGTCGACGTTGTCAAACGCGATTCCGATCCGAATGTGCGCGGAGAGGCTCTGCAAGGCATCTGTCGTCTGCGCTCGGACGCCTCGATCAACGCTTTGATCCAGCTTTACGACGGAACCGGCGACGTCAAGGTCAAAGGCGAAATTATCCCTTACCTGCTGCGACGTGAAGTCCGCGACAGCAAGGTGGACAACAGCAAAGCCATCGCCAAACTGGTCTCAATCGCCAAATCGGAGCAGAACGAGGAACTGCGCAACAAAGCGGTCCGATACCTCGGCAACGTCAGAGGCGACGAAGGCGCGGACGTCCTGATTCAGATTTACGACAGCCTGCAAGAACAGAAGATGAAGCAGTACGTCATCCGCTCGCTGGCCCAAAACAGGGGCCGCAAAGCCGTCGATAAATTGATCCAGATCGCCAAGAACGATTCCGATCCGGTCGTGCGCCAGTTCGCCATCCGAAGCCTTTACAACGTGGACAACCAGCGCTATCTCGAACTCATTGACAAGGATCGGAAGCGCATAGGAGTGATAGACGAACAATTCTTCACTCCCATGCCTAATCGGAAGCGCATAGGGGAGATAGACGAACAATTCTTCACTCCCATGCCCACCCCCATGCCTTCTGCCAGGCCTTTTGTCTTCAAACTCAACGGCGAGCCTTTCGAGTTCGACGCGAAGAAGTGGGAGGAGTGGCAAAGGGATTGGCAGAAGAATTGGGAAGAGCAGGGTGAGAAGCTCCGCGAGATGATTGAAAAGATGCGCATTGAGGGGCCGGTCAAATTGAATATCGAAGACCTGCAGAACAAGCTCCGCATCGAGATGCCCAAAATCGAAATACAGCTCAAAGACCTGGAGGACAAGATCAGGATTGGCTATGGATTTGAGGGCATCGGCGCTGTCGAAAGCCAATTGCGTTCGCAACTGGCGGTCGTCGAAGCGCAGCTTGCCACATTACGCGCGCGGTATCCCGACACGGATCCGAAGACGGCGGAGATGCGCAATCTAAGAAACGCCCTGGAGAGGCAACTCAACAGCGTCCGTTCGATGCGTGGCGCCGCAACCCGCCCTGGCCTCATTCGACGCGCGACTTCGGGCGCGGAGCCGGTCGTGACGCCGAGGGCCAAGGCGACAGCCGTCGGCGGCGCCTCTTCTTTCTAAATCGGAATGCGTGGGGTTGGTACAGTACCGCGCGCGTAGGGGCGGGTATTCCCCGCCCTCGTACGTGATCGAGACGTGGGCCGGGGGATACCCGCCCCTACGCGCAAGGCGCTGACTCTCTGTCCAAAGTGAAGGAGGGAAAAATGCGAAAAGTCGCAACGATCATCGCGCTGTCACTGGCGTTCGCCGTGACATTCGCTCAGGATCAACGCAACTACACCAGGGCCGATTTCATCAACGTCGATGGATCGAGCCTCAGCGACAAGATCGATCGGGCGGTCAAACAATTCAAAGCCGCGAAGCAGGGCGACACGGTCTGGCTCGCCTATCATTTCCCGGCGCGCGAAGACGCGCGCGTGGGGATGTTCTCCGGAACGGTTTACCGCGACAGCGACGGGATCAGGCTCGAACGCGGTGAAGATACGACTCAGATCGCCGTCTTTCTGCTCACCGACGCGAGCGGCTCCCAGCCGAAATTCACCAGGATCAAAACGCTCAACCTGAGCGAGCCGTTCGTCTTCGAAAACCGCCCCGTTTACTGGCTCGGCAATATCGATGCGAATCAGAGCATCTCAACGCTCGAAAGCGCCATGCGGGCCGACGCGCAGAGCCGCGAACTGGCGCGCGGAGCGCTGCGCGCCATTGCCGTCCACGACAGCCCGCGCTCGATATCTTTACTCAAAGAGGTCGCCACGAAGGATTCGGACGTCGAGATTCAGCGATCCGCAATCTCGAATCTCTCGCGCGTCAAGACCCAGGAGGGACTCAACGCTCTGATCGAGCTATACGACGGCGCCACGAGCGACACGCTCAAGGAAGAGATCATCGGTGGAATCGCGCGCAACGAGAGCCGCAAGGCCTTCGACAAATTGCAGGCGATCGCAAAAAACGACGCCGATCCGAAGATGCGCCAACGCGCGATCAGGCGGCTTTCGACGGCCAGAGGATCGGGCATCTGGGTAAATTGAAAAGGGACGGGGCGGCGGGGAGACATTTCATAGTCTCCCCGCCGCCCCGTTCTTGCGGTTCCGCGTTCGCTCTTTGCGGATCGACTTATTGTTTGCGCTTCGAATAACGCGCCAGCGTGTTAGGATAGACCTTCACTGTCTGAGGCCCGACTTTCTTGCCGGTCAACACATCCTCGGCTTTCACGCCCTCGCCGTAAGTCGAATTCATATCGCTATCGTCGAGCGATATGACGGCGCCTTTGAGTTCGAGTCCGGCGAACAGTCCTTTGCTACGCGAATAAGAAAGGATCTGCGAGTCCAGTTTCAGATCTGTCGAAGCCCCGGCCTGGCGGCCGACCGGGCCTGCCGCGACCGACGCGTCTCCGCCCATCTCGAATTTGCTCTTGAGCAGGCTTTCCATACCCTCGTGGTTTATGAAGAGCAGGACGAAATCGGTGGCCTGCGCGCCGATCTGCAATCCGAAGCTGCCGCCTTTCAGGTCGAAGTAGGCCGGATCGCTCCACCCGTTCGGTACGCGGCAACTAGCCACCCCGCGTCCGCCGCGCCCGCCAAAGATGAAACCGGCTTTGAGCACTTGCGGAAAGACGGCTATGCATTGAGCCTTGTCCAGCACGGTTTCAGGAATCGCCTTATCCGGCGCGGCCATGATTTCTTGAAAGACCTTTGAAGCTTTTGAGGCCTGTTTCGCCGAGTCTTCCGCGTTTCTTGCAAAGGGCATTGGGCCAATGGCTAGCGAAAGACACAATGGGGCGGCGAGGCCGCGAATAAATTTAAGTCGCATATCTCCTCCTCTGGATCGGTTTGTAATTTTGAATGGCGTCTAGTCGCCAGTCATGAGGGAAAGTCATCGCGAAATTTTCGCAGAAGCGCGGCGGCAAGTAAATGGAACGAAATTTAATGGAAAGAAGTATGGAGTTCCGCCTTCAGGCGATCGGCGCGGCTGATACAGACCGATTTAAAGCGGAACTCCAATCCTTCAGTTATTCACCTGCTTCTGAGCCGCTTTCGCAAAATCTCCGGCCTTGATGATTGTGATCTTGGCAGGGTCAATGTGTTTGCGCATGGCGGCGAGAATTTGCTCAGGCGTCACCGCCTCGACCTTCTTTTCCATCTCGGCGTCCCAGGCCAGGGTGCGATTGTAATAGAGGCCGATGGTCAACACGCTCACAAGCTCGTTGTCCTGCGCGCGGCTGACCTTGCGCGATTTGAGCCAACCGGACTTCGCCTTTTCGACCTCGTCGGCGGTGAAGCCGTCTTTGAGAGCGCGCGCCAACTCTTCTTTGAAGGCCGCTTCGAGTTTGGCGGCGTTCTGCGGGGCGTAGATCGCGTTGGCCAGAAACGAGCCTCTCTTGTCGAGCGCGCTGGCGATGAAAGAGGAGCCGACGCCATAGCTGAGTCCGTCCTTCTGGCGAATGCGCACGGCCAGTCGCGAATTCAGAATCCCGCCCCCGAGCATGTAATTGCCGATCAGTAGCGCAGGATAGTCGGGATCGTCATCGCGCAAGTTCAGATTTACTCCGGCAAGGAAGAAGGCGTTGGCCTTGTCAGGGGTCTCGAACGATTTATTGATCGGCTCGACGTCGTGATAAACCTGCGGAATTCGCGCGAAGGGGCGCGACGATTTCCAGCCGCCGAAGAGTTCGCCCGAAAGTTTGGCGATCTCCTTGTCGTCGAAATCTCCGACAACCGCCAATTCTCCATGATCCGCGCCGTAAAAATCGCTATAGAATTTCTTCACGTCGTCCAGCGTGACGGTCTTCAGATCGGCGATCTCTTCGTCAACCGTCTTGACATAGTTGATATGGCCTTTGGGGTATGGGCTCATGTGCCGCGAGAAGGCGTTAAACGCGATCGAGGTCGGTTCGCTGCGCTGATTTTCGATACCGGTCATCTGATCCTGTTTGAGCAATTCGAACTCTTTGGCCGGGAAAGAAGGATCGCGCAGGATTTCGGCCACCAGCTTCATCACCGCGGGCAGATTCTCGCGGGCGGTCTCGATGATTGCGTTGGCCTGAGTCGCGCCGCCAAAGACGTTGGCCCGCGCTTTGAGTTTGTCCAACTCATCCTGAATCTGCTCGCGCGTGTGTTTGCTCGTGCCGCGCATCAACATATCGCCTACGAGCGATGCGGCGTCGGCTCGATTCGTCAGGTCTTTTTCGTTGCCGAAGCGCAGCGTCAACCGGGCGACGACTTTGCCGCCGCGCGTCTTCTTGGGCAGCAGCGCGAGCTTCAGGCCGGCGGCGGTCGACCTGGCGGTTCGCGCATCGATGTTGGCCGGCGACGGATCGAACTCTTCGCCCATCGCCACCGGCGCTTCGCCTTTGTAATCCTTGAGCATCGCCGCGACGTCGGGGCGCGGCGGGATTTCGGCGCGGTCGGGACTTGGCGTGGGAATGAACAGTCCGACGGTGCGGTTCGAGGGCTTGAAATAAGCGGCGGCCACGCGCCTCACCTCCTCGGGCGTCACTTTCTTGATGCGGTCGCGGCGCAGGAAGTAAAGCCGCCAATCGCCCATCGCTATGTATTCGCTCATGGTCAGGCCGATGTTGTCGGAGTTGTTCAACGCCATCTCGACGCCTTTAAGCAGCTTCTGTCGGGCGCGCTCGACCTCTTCGGCGGTCGGCGGATTCTTCGCCAGGTCATCAATCGTTTGCAGCATCACGTTGCGCGCCTCATCGACTGAGCCGTCCTTCGGAACGACCGAATAGAAAAGCGAAGCTCCCGGATCGTAAGTCTGGAACTGGAAGTTGGCGACGAAGACCGCCTTTTTGGTTTCGACCAGGGCCTTGTGCAGACGGCCCGAAGGCGTGTCGGCGAGGATGACGCCGAGCGTCTGGATCGCGGCGAAATCGGGGTGCGATCCGGCGGGGATGTGATAGGTCAACCCTACGCTCTGAATGTCGCCCACGCGGCGCACCGTCACCGAGCGCTCGCCGTCCTGCGCCGGCTCGCTGGTGTAAAGCTTCGGCAGCTCGCGCGCCGGCTTCGGGGTAGGCCCGAAATACTGCTTGACCAATTCGAGCGTTTTCGCGTCATCGAACTTTCCCGCAATCATCAACACGGCGTTGTCGGGCTGGTAGTAACGCTTGTAGAAAGCTTGCAGGCGTTCGATGTTGACGTTCTCAATGTCCGAACGTTCGCCGATGGTGGATTTGCCGTAGTTGTGCCATGCGAAGCTGGCCTCCATCATCCGCTTGATCAGCGCGTTGATGGGGCTGTTCTCGCCGGATTCGTACTCGTTGCGGACGACCGAGAACTCGCTGTCGAGGTCTTTCCTGGCGATAAAGGAATTGACCATTCGATCGGCTTCGAGTTCGAGCGCCCAGCGGAGGTTATCATCAGTGGCGCCGAAGGTCTCGAAGTAGTTGGTGCGGTCGTATGAAGTCGTCCCGTTCGGGCGAGTTCCGCGTTCGGTCAGTTCCTGCGGGATGTTCCGGTGTTTCTCTGTGCCTTTGAAGAGCAGGTGTTCGAGCAGATGCGCCATCCCGGTCTCGCCGTAGTTCTCGTGGCGCGAGCCGACCAGGTAGGTTATGTTGACGGTGATCGTTTGCTTCGTCGGATCCGGAAATAGCAATACGCGCAGGCCGTTGGGCAGGCGGTATTCTGTAATGCCCTCAACCGAGGTTATACGCTCGGGATTCTGCGCCTGCGCCGCGATGATAAGAATGGAACAGGCGAGCGTCAGCGCGCAGCTCGCCCGTAGCAGTTGAGCAATGCTTTTGTCTTTTGTCATGACTGATTCTCCTTTGAAAATCCTAGTGGTAGTCTATCGGGATGGGACTTATAGACCTTTAGAGCCCATTCACGACAGATAACACTGGGAAATAGCTGATTGCGGAAGCAAAGCAGGCAAGGACTCCTGCTCTCCCAGGAGCTCCCAGGAGATTGACTTAAAAAAATAGCTATGTGCTCGGCCTCAACTTATATAGCGCGCAAAATGGGAAAGTTCCAAAGATTTATTCAGGGATGAGCGGTTCTATAAATAAAATATTGCGCTCTTAGCGGAGCAAGGAGCGCCAACCGTGTTCAAATGACGTCGCCCGCTCGATAGGCCACTACGCCGGCGCGGATCGTGTGCGAGACCGAAAAATCGGAGTTCAGGATTGCAAGGTCGGCGTCCTTGCCCGCTTCGATAGAGCCTTTGCGATCAACCACGCCGCAGGCCTCGGCGGGCGCGAGTGACGCCGTGTGGGCCGCGTCGATCAGACTCATTCCGGCAAAAGAGATCGCGTTGGCGGCGGCGCGGTTCATAGTCAACACCGAACTGGCGATCGTCACGCCGTCCATCAATGTGCAGAGCGGTCCGCGTACCTGAATCGGGAAGCCGCCGAGCGTGAAGACGCCGTCGCCCACGCCCTGCGCGGCGGCAGCGTCTGTGACGAGCGTCATTCCGTCGCGCCCTTTCGCTTTCCACGCCAGGGCGACCATCCTCGGGTTGACGTGGACTCCGTCGCAGATCATCTCGGCGCAGAGGCCGGGTTCGTTTAACGCCGCAGCGGCCAGCCCCGGCTTGCGGTGGTGCACGCCCGACATCGCGTTGAAGAGGTGCGTGGCGCGCGTGGCCCCGGCTTCGATTGCGGCGAGCGCTGTGTCGTAATCGGCTTCGGAGTGGCCCACCGAAGGCGCAACGCCGGCGCGAGCGAGCGCTGCGATCATCTCCAGTCCGCCGGGCAGTTCGGGGGCGATGGTCATGATTTTGATCCGGCCCGCCGCCGCGTCGAGCAGTTGGGCGCATTCGTCGAAGTTCGGATCGCGGATGCCCGATTCGGGCTGCGCGCCTTTGAACCTGGGGTTGATGTAGGGGCCTTCGATGTGGAGGCCTAGAATCTCCGCCGCGAACGGGTCGTCTTCTTCCGCCGCTATCGCGTCTTCGACGGCGCGCATCAGCTCTTCGTGGCGCGCGGCGACGGTCGTGACCAGATATCCGGTCGTCCCGAATTTCAACAAAGCGCGTGAGATTCGCCGAATCCCCCCGGCGCCGTCGACCATCACGTCGTCGCCGCCGCTGCCGTGAAAGTGCGTATCGATAAAGCCCGGCATGACGATGCGCCCCGTCGCGTCAATAATCAGCGAGCCGGGTTCAGGCTCGATTTCGCTCGACGGCCCGATCGCTTTGACGCGCCCGTCTTCGCATAGCGCAACGCCGCTTTCGATGACCTCGTTCGGCGTGACGACCGCTCCGCCTGTGATTGCTAAACGATTCGACATATCTGGTTTCAATCACTCCCTGTGACTGTCGTCTTCATCGTCCCCTGCAAATTGACCGTGGGCAATTTTGTTTCACTCGAGGCGCCGGTCACTTTGAGCTTTCCGCCGAAAGTCGCCTTCGAATTGCTCGACTTCAGCACGCCCTTGTCGATATCCATCACCAGGTCGCCCCCGCCGTTCAACTTGAAATCAAGGCTCATCTTGATCTGTCCGCTCGGCCTGGGGACTTCCATGTCGCTGACCATCTTGCCATCCACTGTTTGATTGAATTTAGCGATTCGGCCAGTCGCGCCTTTTTCGATAGAGATAAGTTTGGAGTTTATCTGACCCTCTATTTTCAGCGGCGGCGCGCCGGGCGCTGGGAGCGGCAGGGTGAAATCCAACGGCGTCGTCGCAACCTCTCCCACTCCAATTTGCGTTTGAGGCAAATCACCGTACAAAGATTTCAGCATCTTTTTGAATGACTCTTCCGACAGTCCCAATTCTGGCGGTATTTTGAGGTCTATCATCTCACCCCGCTTGTTAAAGGTCGTCAGTATCTTTTGGCCGATGAATTTGCCTGTCGCATCGCCGAATTGCATCGGCTGGCCATTCATCGTCATTTCAGAACTGACCTCATCGTAAGTCATCTCCGAGGTAACGTTGCCCTCCTTGTCCGGCGGGCCGACCTTATGCGTAAGCGCGAAGACGGTTCTGGCCATCACCTTCATCGGTCCGGGCAAAGCTTCCGCCGATGGCGCTTCGACCTCGAAGCTCATATCAAGCTCCATATCCTGAATCATCCTCATCCGAACCGTCTGATTCGGTTCGGGAACCATCTTAAGGGCGATCTTTTCGGACTGGGCGAAGGCCGTCAGTGACGCAAAGAGCGCAAGGCAGAGCGCAATACCGGGTGAACGATAGTCGGGTCTTTTCACAGGATCTCCTTTGGGTTGTCAATTTTGTCCCGCCGCCACAGGCTGCGAGACCGCAGGCTTGCCCGAGGCGCCACGGACCACGACGCGATACCATTTCGCGACGGAGCCGATGATGACGACGGACAGCCCGATCATCAGACCGATCGTAATGCCCGTGTTCAGATAGAGCTTTTTCGGCAGGTAATTTTGAGTGATGTTCTGGTAGCCCGCGGTCAACTCGATCACGCTGAGGAACGCGAGCGTCGTGATTGTCACCCAGGCGAAGCGCGCGCGGCCAGAATTGATGATGAACGTCGTCCCGACGCACAGCGCCACGCAGGCCAGCATCTGGTTGGCCATTCCGAACAACGGCCAGATCGTCGAGATCGACCCGGTCAGGATCAGATAGGTCCAGGGGATGACCGCGAGGGCGCTCGCGATAATTGCGCCCGGCAGCCAGTCGGTCTGCGCGAACTTCTTGCTCGCCACGCCCAGCGTCTCCTGCATCATAAACCGCGCGACGCGGGTTCCGGCGTCGACCGTCGTCAGGATGAAGAGCGCCTCGAACATGATCGCGAAGTGATACCAGTAGCTCATCAGCCCTTCCATGAAAGGAATTCTGGAGAATATCTGGGCCATCCCCACGGCCAGGCTGACCGCGCCGCCCGTGCGCCCCGCGAGCGTAGCCTCGCCAACGTCGCGAGTCAGCGCTTCGAGGTTCGACTGATCGAAGCCCATGGAACGCAACACGCCGTCGACCTTCGCGAAAGCCTCGACCGGGATGTTGATCTGGAAGTAATCGTGCGGAAACATCGCGGAGGCCGCGATCAAGGCCATCACGCCGACTATGGATTCGCACAGCATCCCGCCGTAGCCGATGCATCTCGCATGAGTCTCTTTGTCAATCATCTTCGGCGTGGTGCCGGAGGAGACCAGCGCATGGAAACCGGAGATGGCCCCACAGGCGATGGTGATGAAGACGAAGGGAAAAACTTTGCCCGGAATGACTGGGCCGCCGCCGCCGATGAACGCCGTGGTCGCGGGCATCTTGAGCGTGGGCGCCACGGCGAAAATCCCGATCGCCAGAAAGGCGATCGATCCGAGTTTCATGTACGAGCTCAGGTAATCGCGCGGCGTGAGCAACAGCCAGACCGGCAGCACAGAAGCCGCGAAGCCGTATGCCGCGACCATCAGCGTGATGCCGGTTTTGTCGTATTTGAAATACTGGCTGAACGACGAGTCCTGTACGACTTTGCCGAAAACGACCGCCAGGACGAGCAGGATGACGCCGATGACCGTGCCATTGGTAATCGCCCGATGCGAGCCGCCGCGCCAGCGGAACATGTACATTCCCATCAGGAGCGCGATCGGAATGGTCGTCGCGACGGTGAACAACCCCCACGGGCTTTCGGCCAGAGCGTTGACCACGGCCAGCCCTACGCCCGCGAGCGCGACGATCAAAATCACTATGATCGCGAGCGTGGCGACTGTGCCCGTGACCCGGTCAATTTCGCGCCGGGCGATCTCCGCCAGCGATTTGCCCTCGTGCCGGATCGAAACCACGAGCGTGACAAAGTCGTGAACCGCGCCCCCGATCACCACGCCGATCACCAGCCATAACAGGCCGGGCAGAAATCCGAACTGCGCCGCCAGTACCGGCCCGATCAAAGGCCCCGGCCCGCTGATCGCCGCGAAATGGTGTCCCCACAAAATGTACTTGTTCGTCGGGACGTAGTTGTGCCCGTCGGTGAACTTGTGCGCCGGCGTGACGCGCAAATCGTCGAGGGCCAGGACTTTCGCCGCGATGAACGCGCTGTAGTAGCGATAGGCGATGGCATAGATGCACAGCACCGCGATGAGGATGGGGACGGCGTTGATGGTCATATTTGCTCCTGACTGTAGGGCTTTATTCGTCGTTATCGAACTTGATGTTCAGGCTCTTCAGAAACTGCCGATCTTCAAAACTGATCTCGGCCAGCCGCTGTTCAATAGAAATGTCTCTGAATTTGGGCTGTTCTTCTTCTGTAGCCGCGGGCTTCTCTTTGAACGCTATCGTCGCTTCGAGGATGAGCATCACGTCGGCGCCGGTCGCGCGGATTCGTTCCATCGCCTCGTGAATCTCCTCCGACTCGTTGATCGCCTCATTAATCGCTTCGCCCAACTCGCGGATCAGTTTTTCCAGGTTCTCATCCAAAGTTCTACCTCGATCTACGGCGCCGTACGGTCAGTAAATCGCGAAATCAGGAAAGAAAAAATTTTTCCATAAACCCCTGGGAGCGCCGCCCATCCTTGCCTGCGCTCCCAGAGGCCTATTTTCATTTTTCAAATGGAATTCTACGTGCATTTCCTGATCCACTGACCGTACCGCATGACGCCGTACTAATCCCATGGGACTTGATTTAGAATTGAAGACCAATTTAAACACAAATCATTTCGGGATTCTATTTGCATATGTCAACAACCAAAGCAAAAGAGCGAAAAGAGAAATTCGCCACTTCATCGGGCATCGAGCTGAAAAACCATTTTACACAAGAGGATGTCGCGCTCGACGTCGAGCGCGACCTGGGCGCGCCCGGCGATTTTCCGTTCACGCGCGGCGTTTACGAGACGATGTATCGGGGCCGTTTGTGGACGATGCGGCAATACGCCGGCTTCGCCACTGCCGAAGAGTCGAACCGCCGCTACAAATACCTGCTCGAACAAGGCGTGACCGGGTTGTCGGTGGCCTTCGACCTGCCGACGCAGATCGGCTACGACAGCGATCACCCTCTGGCCGGGGGCGAGGTCGGGCGCGTGGGCGTGCCCATCTGTTCGCTGGCCGACATGGAAACTCTCCTCGACGGCATCCCGCTCGATAAAGTCTCGACCTCGATGACGATCAACGCGACCGCCTCAATCCTGCTGGCGCTTTACATCGCGGTCGCGAAGAAACAGGGCGTCGCGCCCGGCAAACTCAACGGCACGATCCAGAACGATATTTTGAAGGAGTACATCGCGCGCGGAACTTACATCTATCCGCCGCGGGCCTCACTGAGAATCATCACAGACATCTTCGCCTATTGCGCGAAAGAGGTCCCGAACTGGAACACGATCTCGATCTCCGGCTACCACATCCGCGAAGCCGGTTCGACCGCCGTTCAGGAGGTCGCGTTCACCTTGGCCGACGGCATCGCCTACGTCCAGGCCGCGCTCGACGCCGGACTGCAGATCGACCATTTCGCGCCGCGCCTGGCGTTCTTTTTCAACGCGCATAATAACTTTCTCGAAGAGGTGGCGAAATACCGCGCGGCGCGCAGGCTCTGGGCTCATATCGTGCGCGACCGGTTCGGCGCGAAGAATCCGAAATCAATGATGCTGCGCTTCCATACGCAGACCGCCGGTTCGACGCTCACGGCCCAACAGCCCGAAGTCAACGTCATCCGCACGACTATCCAGGCGCTGGCGGCGGCGCTGGGCGGCGCGCAATCGCTGCATACCAACGCGATGGACGAAGCGTTGGGTCTGCCGACCGAGGACGCGGCCCGCATCGCGCTGCGGACTCAGCAGGTCATCGCCTACGAATCGGGCGTCGCCGACACGGCTGATGCGCTCGCGGGCTCTTACGCCGTCGAATACCTGACCAACGAGATCGAACGCCGCGCCGCCGAATACATCGAGAAAATCGATGCGATGGGGGGAATGCTCGCGGCTATCGAAGCCGGCTACCCGCAGCGCGAGATCGAGCGCGCCGCTTACGATTATCAGAAGGCGGTCGAAGCCGGGGAAGAGATCGTCGTCGGAGTCAACCGGTTCCAGATCAAAGAGGAGACTACGATTCCGACGTTGAAGATCGATCCGGCCTTCGAGCGGGCGCAGGTCGAACGCCTTCGGAAAATGCGGGCCGAACGCGATGCGCCGGTGGCGATGGCGGCTCTGAACGAAGTCGAACGGGCGGCGCGCTCCGGCGAAAACCTGATGCCGAAGATTATTGCGGCGGTCGAAGCCTACGCGACGTTGGGTGAAGTCGCGGACGCCATGCGACGCGTGTTTGGCGAATACTCAGAAGCGATATGAACGGTGGCGAAACCACGTGGCAGCAACTCGAAGCTAACGCGCGCGCCAAAAACAAACCGGGCATCGCCTCTTGTGAGGCGATGCCCGGTTTTTTCTTTGGCTCAACCAACCTACGCCGAATGGCGGCTTAGGTTCATTTGCCTTAGAAAGAGTATTTGAGTCCGAGGAGCATGCTTCGGTTCCCCCAGTTATTCGTGTTCTGGCCAAAGCTCGCGCTATTTAAGCTATTCACCGGAATGCCATAGTTATCCTGATTGAACGCATTGAAAAGGTCGGCCCGCAAAATCAGGTTGTGGCCTTCCAGTATTCTGACGCGCTTTTGCAAACTGAGGTCGCTGTTCCAGAAGCTCGGCGCGCGAAGCGTATCCTTGCCGAGGTTGCCGTTGCCGAAACCGAAGGCAAGAGGCAATCCGTTGCTGCCGAGCGGAACCAGGAACCGACCATTCACTTTGGATGTGGTGAAGGTGCGCAAGTTGCCTGTCAATGGATCTTCGGCAAAGGCGCCGGCCGGGTTGAAGTTGGGACGATCGCCAGCCGAGCCATTACCATTCGAGTCCACGCCAGAAAGGATGGTGAACGGCTGCCCTGACTGGAACGCCGTCACTCCAGAAAACTGCCAGCCGGTGAAGACCTGCTTGATCACCGGCGCCTGCGCCAATGACGACTTGAACCAGGGGATTTCGTAGATGTAATTGACGACGAAGCGATGAGTACGGTCGAAGGCCGATAAGCCCTTCTCCGCGCTATAGTTGGAGAAGTCCTGCGGCACTTGAGGTGACCCTCCGGTGATCGCGCCAACGCCGAGCGATTCGTCGTTGTTGCTGATGTTCTTGCTGTAAGTGTAGGCCAATCCGAATTGCAGGCCATGCGACATCCGCTTGTTTACCGAGAGGAAGCCCGCATTGTATGACGACTGCGCCTCAGTGGCGATCAGCGTCCGCGAGCCGAACTGCGGAAAGATTCGGCGATCCTGAACGGATGGAATTGTGAGAGTCGGGTCGATAGGCTTCCCGTCACTGCCCAGTTTCCCGACATTGCTCCGCACTGTAGCCGCCTGGTCCGCGGTCAAGATCGCGGGGTTGGCCTGAAGTTGGTTGATGCCGTTGATGCCCCGGCTACCCGTGTAACCGACCTCGACGACGAAGTCGCGGTACATCTCGCGCTGGATCGAGAAACTGTAGATCTCGGCGTATGGCGTGGCCGCATGTTCCGGCGTATTCACGAAAGTAGCCTTGGGGTTGAACGCCACTGCATTGGCCGGAATCACGTTGGGGAAAACATCGATCGCATTATCCTGTCGCCCAACGATCACGAATGGGAAATTCGCCGCGTTGACCGTCAGGATATTGTAGAAGAGTATGTCATACGAGATGCGATAGCCTCCGCGGAAAGAGGTCTTGCCGTCTCCGAAGAGTTTACCGAAGAGTCCGCCTTCCACCTTCGGGCTATAGGCGAAGCCGAAAGCCGGCGCAAAGTTGTTGGTGTCCTTCTTGACCGGCCCGGGCACAATCGCTCCAAGGCTCTGCGGATCCGTGGCGCCGAAGAAACCGAAAGGAACGCCCGACAACTCATAGCGGAGGCCCAAATTCAGGGTCAGGTTCGGAGTCACGCGTAAATCGTCCTGAGCGAAGTAGAACTGCTGTGTCTGGCGCGCGTCGAAGGTGGACGTCTGCAACGCCTGTTGGAAGAAGACCGCCGAATTGTTCAAATAATCCTGCAGGTTGTTGAAGTTGAAAGTTCCCTTTGTGTCGAATGCGGCCAGATTGAACAACTGGATGCGCCGAATGTCCGCGCCAAACTTCATCGAGTTACGGCCCTTCTGCCAGCTCAGGATGTCGGAGTACTGGTAGCTGTTCTGGATCCGTCCTTGCGGGAAATTACTGGCCCCCCCGATACTGAAGAAGTTACCAATGGTTGTAGACGGCGTGGTCGGATCGTTCTCAGGGAATTGCAGGTTGCGCCGAATATACGAGACTCGGAACTCGTTAAGCAGGCTGCCGGAGAAGACATGGGTCTCGCTGATCGCCGCGTTTTGATCGATAATGTTCTGAGCGCCGGCGAAGAGTGAACCGAACTGAGTGTTGCTCGCCACGTTCGTGCTATCCGGCTTGTTATAAATGTAGCGCAAGGTGAGATCGTCTCCTTCGCGGAGGCGGTGATCGCCACGCAGGATAAAGTTCCAGACATTGTTCGGCTGACTGATGGGAATGCTGGTCAGGCCGGTCTGAACCTGCGCGCCATTGATGGAGGTATTCTGGATGCTACTGAACACCGGGCTGAGCGCGTAAATGTTGTTGAGGAAGCCGATCGACGAGAGCGCGGCCTGACGACTGGCGGCTGATTGGCCGGCGCGCAGAGGCACGCTATTGAGCGCCGCGAAGCCGGCCTGAGTGGGAATTCTGATTGCCGGGCCTAGCGTTCCTCCCGTACGGGTGCGGTCTCCCTGCATCAACCCGAAGATGAAGGTGCGGTCTTTGATGATCGGCGCGCCCACATCGAAACCAAATTGATTGCGGTTGATGCGCGCAGGCCGGTCCAAACCATTGACCTTTTCACGGTTGTCCAACGCATTGAGGGCGCTACCGCTATAGTACTCGAACGCGTCGCCATGGAATTGATTGGTCCCCGACTTGGTGATCACGTTGATCTGCGCGCCCGAATTGCGCCCGAATTCGACGTTGTAAGGATTGGTCTGAACCTGAAACCCGGCCACGGCTTCCGGCACGATCGGTATGGTGGAGAGGGTCACGCTGATGTCATTGTTGTCCGAGCCATCAATGGTGAAATTGTTGTTGCGCGCCCGCTGGCCGTTGGCCGACATCCCGGTCGAGCCGGGGGCGGTGAAGGTGTTGGGCGAAAGCAGTGTCAGATTATTAACGTTGCGACCCACAGAAAGAGGCAACTCAACTGCCTGGCGCGAGGTCGCGGTCAGTCCGATGGTGGGGTTTGTCTTATTGAGCGAGATCGCTTCGGACTGAGCGCTGATGTCCACCAATTCACTGGCGCCAGCGACCTTCAAATCCGCGTTGAAGGTGATCTCTTGCGAAGTTTGTACAGTTATGTCGCGCGCTTCCACGCCTGCGAACCC
>DASTMP010000155.1:0-16902 GCA_035714085.1 Blastocatellia bacterium | reverse complement strand
GAATTTGCCGTGCGCGCGGCGCTCGGCGCCCGCTCGTGGCGATTGATGAGGCAGATGCTGACGGAGAGCTGGTTGCTGGCTCTGGGCGGCGGCGCGCTTGGATTATTGCTCGCTTTCCTGCTGACGAAAGCGTTCGTCGCGATGACCCCGACTGATATGTTTGGCGACATCGCGCGCCTGTCGCCGATCAATCTTGATCTCAGCGCGCTCGGGTTCACTTCGATCGTCTCCTTATTGACCGGGACCTTATCCGGGCTGGCGCCTGCTTTTCAATTTTCACGCCCGAATCAGCCAAACCCGCCAAATCTATACGACTCGCTCAAAGAAGGCGGACGCGGCCACAGTTTTCAACGAACACGGTTGCGCCATCTGCTGATGGTCATGGAAGTCGCTCTGGCCATTGTGCTGCTGGCAGGCGCCGGATTGCTTATCAGGAGTTTTGTGAAATTGCTGGAAGTCAATCCGGGCTATCGGACGGACAACCTGCTCACGGCGCAGGTCTCGCCGCCGGCGTTGGGGCTCCAGGAGGGCGGCCGGCGCAACGCTTTTTATCGTGAAATTCTGCAGCGCGTTTCCGCGCTCCCCGGAGTTGAATCCGTCGGGGTCATCAGTCACCTGCCGCTCACTGACTTTCAACTCCGGGGATGGATGAGGCTTCCGGGGCGCCCGGAATTCCTGAATCTGGATCAGCCAGCCATTCCCATCGGCGTAGTAAGCGAGGATTACTTCCGGACGATTGGCATTCCGCTGCGCGCGGGACGCGTCTTCAATGAACGGGACCATTCCGAGGCGCAGCGCGTTGTGATTTTGAGCGAGTCCCTGGCGCGGAGTCTTTTTCCCAATGAAGACGCCGTCGGCAAGCAGGTCGGGATGCCCGGCCAAGGCGAAGATCTGTCGGGATCGGCTGTGATCGGGGTCGTGGGTGATGTGAGACATCAGGGATTGGAACGCGACGTGGTTCCACAAATTTATGTCCCATATATGCAATCGGAATTATGGTCAGCCGCCATTGTCATTCGCACAACGAGCGATCCATTGCGCCTGGCCTCCGCGGTTAGAAATCAGGCGCTGGCGGTTGATCAAGGCGCGGCGGTCTATGACTTACAAACGATGGAGCGGCGATTGGCGGCTTCGATGTCATCGCGCCGCTTCAATCTTTTGCTGCTCAGCATTTTTGCGCTCCTGGCTTTGACTCTCGCGGCGGTCGGAGTTTTCAGCGTGATCGCTCACGCGGTGACGCAGCGCACATACGAAATCGGCGTCCGCATGGCGCTAGGCGCATCGCCCGGCAAAATCCTGAGTCTTTTCATCGGACAAGGCATGACATTTGTCGCCATCGGGATTGCGCTAGGCCTGGCCGGAGCCTGGGGGTTAACGCGCGTCATAGCGAACTTGCTCTTCGGCGTGAGAGCCACGGATCCGTTGACATTCGCGGGCTGCGCTTTGTTGTTGTCAATTATCGCTCTATTGGCCTGTTACCTGCCGGCGCGACGAGCGACGAAAGTCGATCCAATGACAGCGCTGCGATCTGAGTGAGGCCGATCTTGTTCAGCAACCTTTCACAACTCTGGCGCAGACTGCTCTTCTACGCGCGGCGAAATCGATTCGATCGCGAATTGGAAGAGGAGATGCGGTTCCATCTGGAGATGAAGGCTGAGGAGAACCTCGCCGCCGGCATTTCTACGGAAGAGGCGCAGTATGGGGCGCAGCGCCAATTCGGCAATCAAACATTACTGCGGGAGGCGAGTCGCGATATGTGGAGTTTTGGAGCTCTGGAAACACTCGCGCGGGATTTGCGCTTCGGCCTGCGAATGATGGTCAAGAATCCCGGCTTCACCACGGTGGCCGTTCTAACGCTCATGCTTGGAATCGGAGCATCCACGGCTGTCTTCAGTGTGGTCTATGCCGTAATGCTGAGGCCGCTTCCGTACAGCAGCCCGGACAGGTTATGCGTTCTCTGGAAATCCGTTCCGAAGAAGGGATTGGAGCGGGATTGGACTTCTTATCCGGCATTCAAGGATTGGAAGGATCACAATCGCGTCTTTGAGGATCTGGCGTTGGTCTTTCGACCGGAAGCGGCGCGGGTAACTTTGAGCAACAGCGATCAGGCTGAGAGGATTCAATCCGCCGTCGTCAGTGCAAATTTTTTCACGGTGATGGGGATTGAGCCGGTTATTGGGCGAACTTTCCTGCCCAGGGACAGCGAACTCGGCGAAGACCTCGCCGTCTTGAGCTACGGTTATTGGCAGAGCCGATTTGGCGGCTCGCCCAACGTCCTCGGCAAAAGCCTCAGCTTCGACAATAGAACCGCGCAGATCATTGGCGTGGCGCCGGAGAAATGCCAATTCCCATACAAGGAGGCGCAGTTCTGGTTATTGGATACCGCAGATCCTCGCTGGCCGAAAGCCCTGAATATCCGGTTGGCAGACATGTTCTACGCAGTGGGGCGATTGAAACCGCATGTTTCCATCACAGAGGCGCAGGCGGATATGAACCTGGTGGCGAGCGACCTGGCGCAATTGCGCCCGGAGTACAACGCTGATTTAGGAATATCGGTCATCCCTTTGGAGCTTTATGTAACGGGAGTGAATCTGAGGCGCGCATTATGGCTTCTGCTGGGCGCCGTCACGCTCGTTCTGCTGATTTCGTGCGCCAATGTCGCGAGCCTGCTCCTGGCGCGAGGGTTCGCCCGACAGAGCGAATATGCGATACGGGCGGCGCTCGGCGCGGGGCGCATAGCCTTGCTGAGACAACTTGGCGCCGAAGCCGTCACACTCTTCTTGATCGCGGGGGCGCTCGGCGCGGCAATGGCGGCGATCATCATCAAAGTCTTGCGGGCGGTGGCGCCTGCGAACATTCCGCGGATGGAAGACGCCGGAATCAGTTCGGAAGTTCTCGCCTTTGCGCTCGCGCTGTCGGTCATTACCGCGATGATCTTCGGCATGGCCCCCGCATGGAAAATATTGAGGAACGATCCCCAGGAATCTCTGAAACAGGGCGGGCGGAGCGACGCCGGTCCTGGTCGCCGGCGCGTCCGCGAATTGCTGGTGTCTCTTGAATGCGCCTTATTGGTCATTTTGCTGGTGGTAACCGGGCTGCTTCTGCGGAGCTTCCTGAAACTACAGGATGTGAATCTGGGATTCCGGCCCGACCATCTTATCAGTGTCTGGATCGATCTTCCGTTTGAGAAATACGGATCCGGAGATCGCAACCTGCTCTTCTATCGTGAAGCGATTGAACGAATAGAGGCGCTTCCTGGAGTCGAGTTCGCATCCGTGGGCAGCGCCTTCATCGGAGATCACATCCCGAATTTTAATGTCCTTGTAGAGGGGCATACGGGTTCAAGACAAGAAAGCGTCGCTGTGGCGGGCGATACAGTCAGTGACAATTACTTACAGGCCATGGGCATTCCAATGTTGCGAGGCAGGAATTTCTCGGAGCAGGATCCGCCGGGAGCGGCGATCATCAATGAAATGATGGCGCAGCGGTTGTGGCCGGGAGAAGATCCGATCGGCAAGCGATTCGGGAGCAATCTCCCGGGCCTGCCTATTGCGCTTGACAAGACTGTGATCGGCGTCGCGGGAAATACGCTGCGGAACGGACGGGAGAGCGATGTATTGCCAGCGTATTATACGCCTGTGCGGGAATTAGACTGGTGGTACGGTCGAAAGCTAGTAGCGCGCACGATGGCGGATCCGGCGACGATTGTGGCTCCGATACGAGACGTCATCCGGTCGATGGACAGAACGATCCCGAAATACGAGATCACGCCTGTTGAGAACGAGCTTTATAACCTGGATGCGCAGCGGAGATTTCAATTACAGACGTTGAGTTCATTTTCAGTGATCGCGCTGATTCTGGCAGCCATCGGCATCTATAGCGTCCTCTCGTATTCGGTGGAGCAGCGTACGCGAGAGATCGGTTTGAAGATAGCTCTGGGAGCCCAACCTCACGACGTGGTTCGATCAGTCCTGGTCCAGGGAATAAAGCCTGTTCTCCTTGGTCTCGGGACAGGTCTCGTAGGCGCTCTCGCTGGCGCTAGAATAATGAAGTCACTGCTTTATCAAGTCCCAGCCAACGACCCGACAACATTTGCCGGGATCGCGGCGGTGTTGCTAATGGTTGCGTTTCTGGCAGCCTACCTGCCGGCTCGGCGCGCCGCCCGAGTGGATCCGATCATTGCGTTGCGGTGGGAATAGATTCTTTTCAAAACCGCGAAAGAATACTCTATCCATATCGCGAGCTTGGATGGAGATGATATGTATCATGGGAGCTTCGCCCGCGATTGACCGCATCACAAGGGTGGAAACTGAATGCTTGAAGTAAAGCTGAAACGATTTGAGACTACGACGAAACAGGCCATTTGAAGTAGAGAGGCGGCGAATGATGAGCAGAAAATTCTTTTCCATTTTCCTCAGCGCGATGTTATGCGTGAGCCCGTCGAGCCGGATGTCCCTCGCAGCGCAGGAGCCGCTGGATGGGCGTCATCGCATCTTTCAGGATGAATTGCTGGATCACCTGGCAGGCGATTGGAAGCTCACACGCAAAATGCGCGGCCAGACAGCGGAAAATACGGTGAAGGCCGAATGGGTCTTGCAGCATCAATTTCTGCGCGTCCACATGAAGGACGTCGCCACGCCGCCAAGTTACGAAGCAATGATCTTCATTGGCTATGACAACACAAGCGAGCGTTACGTCGCGCACTGGATTGATATCTTTGGCGGAAGGTTTTCCGAAACGCTTGGCTATGGCGCGCGTGACGGCAATCGCATCAAGTTTGTCTTTGAATACCCGGACGGCCCGTTTCATAACACCTTTACCTGGAATGCGGAGGCGAAAACCTGGGCTTTTTTGATGGAGCAAAAAGACCAGACCGGCAAATGGAGCGAATTTGCCGTAGATCAGCTTCATCACTGACCGTCCCTGAAGTTCGTTGGGCGCCTTGTGCGCTTGGCGCTAGATTTTGGCGAAGCACAGGATTGCCGAAGCGCTCATTTGTCGCGGCGGGGGCGGATAGATGCCGTAGAGACGCAAACGGCCCGCGTGAGAACGAAAAAACACCCGCGCGGGCCTGACATCGACCATTGCCGGAGCAATAGGTCAATGTACAACGCGATTCTATTCGCTCCGGCCTTTCAATTGAAAGGGGTGATTTTCAAGACGTGAAAGAGCATTAGAGGGAGTTGGGCAAAGCCAACCGCTGCCGTATGACTTTGCAGAACCCTATCCATTCTCCGCCACAGACAGCAAAACCGGGCGCTTCTTGTGACGCCCAGCTCTATCTTTCATTTGCTGTAGCCACATTTAATGAACAGTTCCCTCATTTCTTCCGGACTTAGAGAAAGTAATTCATCAAGCTCGTCCGCTTCTTTTATGCCCTGGATAAATTGATTCGCAAGCAACTCTGCGAATTCTGCTATTTCATCTTTATCAGAGGCGCCGTGTGTTTCCGCGTTGAGTCTGGTGAGCAAATCTGCATATAGCTGGACGATGAGCGGCTTGGCCTCTTGTTCTGTCATACGCTTTCCTAATCGTGTTGAACGCTTCGACGGCGCGGAGCTGGAGAGATGGCAAAGTGTCGCATTCCTGAGCGCCAATAAAACGAGGGCGCCAGGAATGCCCCATTAGCCTGGCGCCCTCTGCCGTAGGATGAGGCGACTCAAAGTCGCCCTATTCAGGGTTCACTTGTAACCGTTGTCTGCGCCAATCGCCCCGCAAAACAGGCGCCAGGCGTCCGCATTTCGCTAAACTCCTGATTCCACAAGAAGAGTAACGCTTACTCAATTCGACTGAAGCGCGCAGGCGTCTCAAAAAAAGTGACACTGTGTCACTTTTTTCCAAGAACCCGGAGCCGGAGAGCGCCGCAAGTCTCGATCACGCGAGGCTTCAGATTCTGTAGATTGTCGCCATAGGGGCATCAAGGAAGAATGTTGACGATTATTTGCGCCAGTCTTCTCTTAGGCTGGGGGTATTATTTGCGCAAGGTGGCCTGCCAAAAGCTGCTGTGGGGCGTTTCGGGACTCGCCTACATCAAAACTGTGGGGCGTTTCGGGACATTTCCAACGACCGAACTGGGGAGATGCCTTACTTTCTACGCCATCATTGCGGCGCCGCAGTTGCATATGTTGTTATTTAGCTAACCTAGGGCTCTCAACAGCTGGGCTGCCGGTCCCGGCTGTTTTTTTGCCCCCGTATCAGAAAGCCTCACAAATAAGCGTCGGATTTTAAAGTTATTTTTCCCGCCCCCGCTCCCAGGCGCGCCTGGTCGCCAGGCTGGCGATGATAACCGCCAGTTCAGCCGGCGCGACCGGCTTGGCGACGTGCATCTGAAAACCAGCCTGGAGCGCGCGCAATCGGTCTACGCCCCGCCCATAGACCGTCAGCGCGATGGCCGGAATCCGATCCGCCGAGACGCCCTGCGAGGCTTCCAGAGCCCGCACTTTTTTGAGCACCGTGTAGCCGTCCTCGTCCGGCATGACGATGTCCAGAATCAACGCGTCAGGCCGCTTGCCTTCAGGAGGGTTGGAGAGAAACGCCAACGCCTCCACCCCGGACGACGCGGTTGTCACCTTCGCTCCATACTGGCTGAGCGCCTGATTCAGCAATTCGCGGGCATCTTCCTGATCATCCACCACAAGTACGCTCATGCCTTCGAGCGACAGTTCCTGATCCACCTGGATAGAATCCTCAGTGCGCGCTTCGCGGGGCGGCGCCGCAATAGCCGGCGGCTCGATGAAATCGGGTTGGCGGCGTGGCAACGTGACGGTGAACGTCGCGCCGCGCCCCGCGCCCTCGCTCGCCGCCGTGATCGTCCCGCCATGCGATTCAACCAGATTTTTGACGAGCGAGAGCCCCAAACCCAGCCCGCCGTAACGCCGCGTGCTCGATGAGTCGGCCTGCCGAAAGGGGTCGAAGATGAACGGCAGGAAATCCGGCTCGATGCCCTTGCCAGTGTCGCTAACTCTTATGCTGATATGATTGGCGTCACTCTCCATCCGCAATTCGACCCGGCCGCCTTCGGGCGTGAATTTGATACCGTTCGAAAGCAAGTTCCACACGACCTGCTGCAAGCGCGCCGAATCGCCGGCCACCTCTTCGGGCCCGGGGCCGAAATCGGCGACAAGCATGACGCCCTTCGCTTCCGCCGCCGCGCGCACCGTGTCTAGCGCGGCTTCGAGGACCAGCGCGAGATTAACAGGGCAGGTCTCGATCCGCAGTTTGCCCGTGATAATGCAGGCCGAATCGAGCAGGTCTTCAATGATCTGAAGTTGCGCTTTCGCGTTGCGATCGACGATGGCGGTGACATTGTTGATGGCGTCTCTGTCCACCAAGCCGGAGCGTAGCATACGCGTGTAGCCGAGAATGGCGTTCAAGGGCGAGCGCAGTTCGTGCGAGACCATCGCCAGGAATTCGTCCTTCGAGCGGTTGGCGGCTTCGGCAGCCGCGCGCGCGGCCTGCGCCTGCGCAAGTTGCTCGCGTTCGCGCGCTTCAGCCCGCTTGCGCTCGGTGATGTCCGCCAGCACGCCTATCATCCGCATCGGCGCGCCGTCGCGCGCCAGCTCGAAATTCCCGGCCAACTCCAACCAACGCAGCGCGCCGTCCTTGCGGCGGATGCGGAAAAAGGCGTGGAACGGGCGCCCGGACTTCATTCCATCGGCAAGCGCCTGCTCGAACGTGGCGGCGTCGTCCGGATGCACATAGCGCTCGATTAACCGGGCCTTGCCGAGCGCTCCGTCTGCGCGGGTATGGCCGAAGATTTCGTACATCCGCTCGTTCTCCCAAACGGCGCGATCGGCCTGCTCGTCCCATTCGAAGACGCCCAACCGAGATATCCACGACGCCAGTGACAGTCGCTCTTCCCTCTCGCGCAGCTTCTCTTCAGCCTGCTTGCGCGCGGAAATGTCCTCGACGACGGAGACGAAGTAATCCGGCGAGCCGTCCGCCTTGCGCGTCACGGAGACAGTCAGACTTACCCATACGATGGAGCCGTCCTTGCGATAGTAGCGCTTCTCCATCGAGTAATTCTCGATCTCCCCCGCCAATAGCCGCCGCGCCTGGTTCCAGTCCGACTCCAGATCGTCTGGGTGGGTGATGTCGCTGAATGTCTTCGTCATCAGTTCCTCCCGAGTGTAACCGACGATGTCGCACAATCGCTGGTTGACATCCAACCAACGTCCGTCCGGAGCGACGCGGGCGATACCGATGGCGGCGTTTTCGAAGATGGCCCTGAACCACGCTTCGCCACCGCGCGCCGCCTGAATCTTCTTATGGCCTTCGCGCGGCTTCTGTATCATCTGTATCATAAGATCACCTTTTACCGACATAATTGGATTTGTAGAGCAGGGCTGATAGACCTTGTTATAACTATAGATACATATCAAGCAAGTACCATACCTCGCGCCGGATAGTTGTGACGCATGGTTGACGGCTTTCATATTTTCAACCGGTCGACGCCTGAGCGCCGACTAAACAGGGGCGCGCTTTTTGCGGAGGCGCCCGAGTAGTTCCCTATTGTCCGGCGCGACTGTTGCTTCTATATATATATATTGCCTATTCCATTCTGCGCAGTTTCGTCTGACCAAGGAGCCTGGCTGCGGTTTGCGCGCTACGAGAGGTGTATATGAAAGAACGACAATTCTCTGTGCTGATTGCGGGCGGCGCGACTGAAGACTGCGCAGCTTTGCATGACGCTTTATCGCGCGATCCGGCGGCCCGCTATGTGGTGATCGAAGCGGAAAGCGTCGGCCAAGCGCTCGAATTGCTCCGCGCGCGCAAGCCGGATTGCCTGATTCTCAAAGGCGACTTACCAAACTTGCGCGTATTGGATGCGCTCAAGAAACTTGCCGCAGAAGAGGGCTCGCCAGCTTGCGCCGTTGTCGTATTGTTTGATGCGGGCGACGCGCATATTGCGGTGGAAGCATTGAAGAGAGGCGCGTATGATTGCCTCGAAAAGGACCGCGCCAAGGGAGCGAAACTGCGCCGCGCTGTGCGCCAAGCCATCGAAAAGGCCGAGCAGCGGAGGCGCGCTGCGGCGCGTGAGCGTGAACTGATCGAGAAGAATCGCTCGCTCGAAGCCAACCTCGCCGCCTTGCGGCGTAAGGACGCGGGGCGCGAGCAGGACGAGGAGGCATGGCAAGTCGCCCGAGCCGGCGCCGGTTCCACGCGCCTGGTTGTCTCACGCCCGGAGAACGCGTCTCACGATCAAGCTGAAGAGCAGTTGCGTCTGCTCAAGACGGCGATCGAACACAGTAATGAGTCGGTCATCGTTATGACGGCGCGCCCCGATCCGCCAGGTCCACAGATCGTTTACGTCAACCCGGCTTTCACCAGGATGACAGGTTACGCGCCCGAAGAAGTAATCGGCGAAACGCCTCACATCCTGCAAGGACACAAAACCGACCGCTCCGTGCTCAACCAGTTGTGCAAGGATTGCGCGGCGGGCAAGGTCTTCCATGGCGAGGCGATCAATTACCGCAAGGACCGTTCGGAATTTCATCTCGAATGGACCGCTGGGCCGGTGCGCAACGATCGCGGCGAAGTGACGCATATCGCCGCCGCGCAACGCGACGTGACCGAAGCCCGGCGAGTCGAAGAGGAGTTGCTTATGAGCGAGAAAGAGTTTCGCTCGTTGTTCGATCTGTCGGCCATCGGCATGGCGCAAGTCTCGCCCGCAGGCAGATACCTCCGTGTCAATCACAAATACTGTCAGATGCTGGGTTACTCCGAACAGGAATTGCTCCGCCTCACTATCTACGATGTGACTCACCCGGACGATCGCGAGATTAGCGGCGCCCGGTTAGGCTCCTCCTTCGCCGACGGGTCTGAAGAATTCAGCATTGAGAAGCGTTACGTGCGTAAAGACGGCGCGATCATCTGGGTGCTGATCATCTGGACGGTCATCCGTTTCGCCGAGGGGCAGCCGCTGCGCACGGTCGCCAGCATCCAAGACATCACGGAGCGCAAGCTCGCGGAAGAAGCGCTGCGGGCGAAAGAGGCGCAACTGCGCGCCATCTTCGATCACTCCGTCGCCCTGATCTTCGTCAAGGACCTCGAGGGGCGTTACCTGCGAGTCAACCGTAAGTACGAGGAGTCGTTTGGCGTGACGGACGCGAAGCTGAGGGGCAAAACCGATTACGACTGTCACTCGAAGGAAATCGCGGACGCCTTTCTCGCCAATGATCGGGAAGTAATCGCGGCCAACAAGCCTATTCTGTTCGAAGAGCAGTCGCTGGTCGCCGGCGAGAAACGTTACTCCGTCGTGAGCAAGTTTCCGCTACGCGACGAGAGCGGGCGCCCCTACGCCGTCTGCGGCATCGCCACCGACATCACTGAGCGCAAACGCGTAGAGACGGCGCTGCGCGAGAGCCAGGAGTTTAACCAGGCCGTACTCGACTCGCTTGCAGCCAATATCGCCGTACTCGACAGGGATGGAAAAATCATCGCCGTCAACGAAGCCTGGAAAGGTTTCGCGCGGGAAAACGGCGGCGCGGCTATTGCCGACAGCGTGGGCATCAATTACCTGGGCGTCTGCCGCCGCGCTCAAGAGCATAGCGACGGCGAGATAAGGGCGACGCTAAAGGGCATTCAGGCGGTGCTGGACGGCGCGCGGCCCAATTTCACAGTTGAATATCCATGCCACTCGCCGGACGAGAAGCGCTGGTTCCTGATGTCGGTCACGCCGCTACTCGGTGGTCGTGGCGGAGCCGTCGTCACACACGCCAACATCACTGCGCGCAAACGGGCCGAGGAAGAGATACTCGAAAGCGAGTCGCGCCTCCGCCAACTCGCCGACGCCATGCCCCAAATCGTTTACACTTGCGGCCCGGACGGGTTGGTGGATTATGGCAATCTGCGGTGGGTCGAGTATGTGGGCGTTCCTGTGGAGCAATCCACAGGAAAAAAATGGATTGAGGCGATTCACCCCGACGACCGAGAAAACACGCGGAGCCTGTTGAAGGAGTCGGGAGAGAAGGGGCAGCCTTTCGAGACCGAGCACCGCCTTCGCCGCAAGGACGGGCAGTACCGCTGGCACCTGGCGCGCGGGGCTCCGATCCGCAACGCGCAGGGACAGATTGTAAAGTGGATCGGGACCTCGACCGATATTCACGACCGCAAGCAGGCCGAAGCCGAGCGTGAGGAGTTGCTCGCCCGCGAGCGGGCGGCGCGCGCCGAGGCGGAGCATGCGGCGGAGAGTATCCGGCGGTTGCAGTCATTGACCGACAGCGCTCTTGTGCGCCTTACGCTCGATGATTTGCTGCGCGAGATGCTGGTACGTATTCGGGAATTGCTCGCGACCGACTCAGCCGCGATCCTCTTGCTGACGGAAGACGGGCAGTCGTTGTCCGTGCGCGCCACAATTGGATTGGGGGAGGGTGCGACGGGCCAGAGTGTTCCGGTCGGACAGGGCGTGGCCGGTTCTATCGCGGCGAGCCGCGCCCCGCTCGTTGTGGAAGACATCTCGGCGGCGGAGGTGATCAGCCCGGTTCTGCGACAAAACGCTAGTTCTCTGATCGGCGCGCCTCTGATTGTGGAAGGACGGCTCATCGGCGTAATTCACGCTAACACGACTCAGCCCAGGCGTTTTACCGATGACGATATCAGGTTGCTGCAACTGGCGGCCGACCGCGTCGCGCTGGCTATCGAGCACGCGCGACTTTACGAAGTCGAGCGGCAGGCGCGTCGCCAGGCCGAAGAGGCCAACCGGGTGAAGGATGAATTTCTCGCGATCGTGTCACATGAATTGCGCTCGCCTTTGAACGCAATGCTCGGATACGCCACTCTTTTGCGCTACGGCGGGTTGGACGCCCTGAAGGTCAAGCACGCGGCGGAGGTCATCGAGCGTAGCGGAAAGGCGCAGGCGCAACTGATTGATGACCTGCTCGACACGGCCCGCATCATCAGCGGCAAGCTGAGGCTGGAAGTTGGGCCGGTGGACCTGGTCTCAGTAATTGAGCAAGCTGTTCAGACGATCAACCCGGCGGCGGACGCCAAAGGTATCTCGCTCGAGACCGACCTCCCCTCCGAAATCGGCCAGATCACCGGCGACCCCGTTCGCTTACAGCAAGTGGTCTGGAACCTGCTTTCGAACGCGGTCAAGTTCACCCCGCAGGGAGGCCGCGTCGAAGCGCGGCTGGAACGCGTTGACCCGTACATTTGCATCGCCGTGAGCGACACGGGCAAAGGAATCAGCCCTGATTTCCTGCCCTATATCTTTGACCGCTTCAGCCAGGCCGACGCGTCGAGCTCCAGAAGGTACGGCGGCCTCGGCCTCGGTCTGGCGCTTGTCAAATACCTGGTCGAGTTGCATGGCGGAACGATTGAGGTCTCGAGCTCGGGCGAAGGCCAGGGCGCGACTTTCAAAGTTACGCTTCCGGTCCGCGCCGTCGCCACGCCGCTCGGAGAAATCGGTGGCGCGCAGGCTACGGTCAAGAGTTCGGGCGAACTCGCGGGCGTACGCGCGTTAGTAGTTGACGACGAAGATGATGCGCGCGAATTGATTGAGATGGCGCTTACGCATTACGGCGCAAACGTGTTCGCCGTCAGTTCCGCCGAGGAAGCCTACGAGCTGATTACCGCGACTCCGCCCAAGTGGCGACCCGATGTGATGGTGACCGACATAGGAATGCCGGGTGAAGACGGCTACAGCCTGATTCGGCGCGTGCGCGAGTGGGAGAAGGCGCGCGGCGCTCATACCCCGGCGGTGGCGCTCACGGCCTATGGACGAGTCGAAGACCGGGTGCGCGCCCTGAGCGCCGGCTTCCAGATGCACGTCGCCAAGCCGGTCGATCCTGATGAATTGGCTATCGTGATCAAGAGCCTCGTCGAGCGCTCGAACACCGGCGAAAAGACGTAAGACGGCAGTCACGATGAAGAAGAGATAAAACGGGGTGAGTTCGCCAGTGGCTTTCCGCCTACTGATGGCGGCTTCGATGCTGCGCGACTCTTTCCGCCGAGACCTCCCGCATCGCGCCATGCCCCTGCTCGAAAGCGGTGATGTTGGCGAGTGTCGTCTCCGCGATATTTTTCAGGGCTTCTTCAGTGAAAAAGCCTTGATGGCCGGTGATGACGACGTTGGGAAAGGTGAGCAGGCGCGCGAATACATCATCATGAATGACCTTGTCCGAGAGATCTTCAAAGAAGAGATCGGCCTCTTCCTCATAGACGTCCAGGCCGAGATAGCCTATCCTTCCGGACTTCAAAGCCTCAATCACTGCTTGCGTATCAATCAATGCGCCGCGGCCCGTGTTGATCAACATGACGCCGGATTTCATCCCGCTGAGCGCCTTCGCGTCAATCAAGTGATGCGTCTCAGGCGTCAACGGGCAGTGCAGCGTGACAATGTCCGAAGCGGCGAAGAGATGATGGCGCGAGACATACGTCACGCCCAGCCGCTCACAGTCAGGATTTGGAAACGGATCATGCGCCAGCAGCCGGCAACCGAAGCCTTGCATGATCCGCGCTACGACAGCGCCAATCTTGCCCGTGCCGATGACGCCCACGGTACGGCCATGCAGATCGAAACCCAACAACCCGTCGAGGGCGAAATTGCCTTCGCGCACGCGAGCGTATGCGCGGTGTATCTTGCGGTTGAGCGTCAAGATCAAACCCACAGTATGTTCGGCCACCGCATACGGCGAATAAGCCGGGACGCGGACCACGGTCAGCCCTGACTCCCGAGCTGCGATCAGGTCTACATTGTTGAATCCGGCGGAGCGCAGCGCGATAAGACGAGTTCCCTGCCCGGCCAGCGCATTGAGCACAGTCGCGCTCAACTGATCATTAACGAAGACACAGACCGCCGGGAAACTCGCCGCCAGCATGCTTGTTTCCTCGGTCAGGCGTGGCTCGTAAAAAACCAATTCGTGCCCGTAGGTCGCGTTGGCGCCTTCCAGAAACATCCGGTCATAATTTTTGGTACTGAAGACCGCAACTCTCATGGAAAGTTATGAGGCAAGACCGGCGCCGAATGATGTCGCGCTCATGGCCGCGCATTGCCCTTTGTATCAACCCACTGATAACCACAGCTCAAACAAAGCCATGTTTGATCATATTGCCTTCGACGGGCGAAACCGCTTCTCAACGCGAGATCCAATTTTACAGAAATATAAACGACCAGAAGAGCAAAGAGCGTCCACCCAAACTCCCACCAAAAAAATGTATTCGTGGGGCCGACGCTGTCAAAATCGTCAACGTTTTGGTGGAGTAGTTAACACTATTTGCGCCCCACGATATCCGACATCGTATAAACCCGACGCTGTCGCATTCGGCCATTCGCCCATCTTTAAGCGCACATCCCGCCTGGGCTCAATCACTTACTCGTTCCAATGGCAGTCAGGCACGCCATCTGCCTATGTTTACATCATCAATGAGGATTATTCAGGCAAAATTATTCCGGCGGCTCCGATCCACAGATCCGAATGGCGCCGGAAAGACTCACATAAAGGAGTGTTTATGTTATATCGAAGACTCTCACAATTTTTGACTGCTGTTGCTCTGGCTCTGGCTTTCGTAGCCTTCGCCGGCGTCTCCGGTGGGTCGGAGGCTAAGGCGCAGGGGATTTATCGCAACTACCATCGCCCAAATGCCATCATCAGGCATCGGCAACAGGAGCGGTACTATTGGCTGCGCCATCGAGAGCGCGAACGGGATGCATGGAGGCGTCACGAACGCTTCGAGCGGTACCGGTACAATAATAGATTCGGGCGTTATCCGTTTTACCGTCGCTGGTAATGGCATCATGGCCGAGTTATTCGGCGGTTGACTTTAGAAGGGCCGGTTCCATCCGGCCCTTTGTCTTTCACAACAGGACCATTCATAGATGATTCAAGCGGTCAGACAAAGATTTTGAGGCATTTCCATTTTTCGTATTCCATATTACGTTCGTCATTTGTCATTGGCGAAACCGCATGACTAGCAATGACTAATGACAAATCTAAAATTGAATATGAAAAATGAAACATGATTTTACCTCAAAATATTTCCATCAACGCTTATCGGGCGCTCGCTGACATCGTGGTGGTTCTCCATATTGCTTTCGTGCTGTTCGCGGCGATGGGCGGCCTCTTGGCGTTCAAGTGGCGGCGCGTGGCCTGGTTCCACATACCGGCTGCGGTGTGGGCTGGGCTAATCGAATTCGCAGGATGGGAGTGTCCGCTCACTCCGCTGGAGAATTGGCTGCGCCGCCTGGGCGGAGAGGCCGGCTATCAAACCGGCTTTATCGAGCGTTATCTTCTTCCAGCGCTTTACCCGGCGTCGTTGACGCGTAGTTTGCACATCTCCCTGGGGATTCTGGTCTTGGGCGTCAATCTCGCAATCTACTTGACGATTTGGCGCCGGCAAGCCCCGTCGCGGGGCCGCTGGCGCGTCAACAATTCAATTTAAAATCAAACGGGAATAACGGAACAGACGAGAAGGCCCGGAGATAGGACTCTCTGGCAAAATCAGAGCATTCGAGAATGAATCCGTCTGCTTCCCCGACTTACCCTGAAAAACCCAGATTATCCTGTCTGAACTTTCGGTCTGTTCCGTTATTCCCGCTTGGCCGGCATTTTCTCTCTCCATCACCGGAATTTCAATCATTTTTGTCAAAGCTAAAACGCAATAGAGATGTGTTCATCGCTCAGCTCCTTATCGGCGAACGCGCCACGCCAGTCTGGCCGCCAGGTATACGAGCGACGCCACACACAGGCTCACGAGTAGCATCCGCAAATATGTCGCGGTTGACACCGAAAGTCCGATCCCGGTCCCAATCGCAATGTAAGCCGCCAGACATGCCGGGCACTTTGGCAAGAGCGCCAGGACGGCGCCCGGGGCTATCCATCCGGCTATGTCGAGACAACGCCGGGCGAAGGTCGGCGATTGCGGCTCAGTCCCTAAGCCGCACGCAGCGCCTTCGCAGCAACGATGAGCGCTCACGAGCGGGCCTCCTCCGAATTGATGTGGTTTGAGCAGGCGCAGCCGGGGTGGTGGTAGCGCCCGTTGGCTTCCACAATACCGCCCTCATTGTACCTGTTTCTGGGTCGAACCCAGTCGCCGAGGCTGCGGTACGGGCCTCGCTCATCACGCCCCTTCGGCGTCGTGTCGATATACCTGTATATCCCGAGGAACTCCTCGCCGCCTCGACCAAAGGTCGAATAGGTGTGGAAGATCTGACCACTGTCGTCCTTGAAGAATACGCTGTCACCGGAGAGATCCTCGAGCCCGGGATTCATGTATTCGTAGTTGTAGAAGGCGCGGCCCGCCGCGAGTTGTTCGGGCGTGAAGGAGACGTTAAAGTCATAGTTGAAATCCGAGTTGTAGGACGAGACCCAGGGGAAGCGCCAACCCATCCGCTTACGAACGGCCTCGATCTGATCGATAGGCGCCCGCGCCACGACGGCATAAGTGATATCGTGGTTATGCAGGTGTACGAGCACGCCTTCGATATGGTCGACTTCTAAGGAGCAGCCCACGCATTGCGTGACCTGGCCGGGCCCCATCATGAAGTGTTTGATGAAGAGTTGACTGCGTCCGTCGAACAGTTCGGCTAGCGTGACCTTCCCTTTCGGCGCGTCGAAGACGTATTCCTTCTCAATCTTCACCCACGGCAAATCGCGCCGTTGGCTGTTGAGCTCATCGCGCCGCCGCGTGAACTCTTTTTCTTTCGAGAGTAATGCTCGACGCGCCTCGATCCATTCCTCCCTCGATATAACCTGCTTGTTCTCAAGTGACATTTCTATTCTCCTGTAGAAAATCAACCACGAAGAAACGAAGAGCGCGAAGTTTTTTCTGACCATTCTTCGTGTTCTTTATTTCTTCGTGGTTGCGAGTTATGAATTTCAGGATTTCTCCGGCAGTCCCGCGATCTCCATCACGGGACGGATTTCGACCGTGCCCAGGCGCGCGCCTGGAATCTTTGATGCG
>DASTMP010000154.1:0-20905 GCA_035714085.1 Blastocatellia bacterium | reverse complement strand
CCATTGCTAACACTATCCACAAAATCCGATCCCACGCCGGCAGACCTCTCGCCGCGAGCACCGCTCCAAGAAACGCGAACGGCAGCGCGAAGACCGTGTGCTCGATCTTGATCATCTCGAGTGTGATTTTCAGACTGCGCCGCATAGTTTTAGGAGCGGGAGAGCGAGAGGGCGGCGGAGCGGGAGAAAAGATTCTTATTCGCCTGCTCTCCCGCTCTCTCGCTCTCCCGCTCTCCCCCTCTTCTTACTACCTTCCCATCTGGTCCGTTGCTCGTGTGAAACGCCGAGATGATCCAGCAAACGGTGAATGAAATGCTCGATCAGGTCGTCAATCGTCTTTGGATGGTGATAAAACCCAGGCATTGCAGGTAATATCCTGACGCCTAAACGCGCTAATTTAAGCATATTTTCCAAATGTATTACATTAAGTGGCGTTTCACGTGGCACAAGTAGGAGCAGGCGGCCCTCTTTGATAGTCACGTCGGCGGCCCTGTGCACCAGGTCACGGGAAGCTCCGTTGGCGATGGCGCCGAGCGTCCCCATGCTGCACGGGATGATCACCATCGCGTCGCTCAGATGGGATCCGCTGGCGATTGATGCGCCGATGTCGTTAGTAGGATGGACGGTTACCTTCTCTGAATCCTCGCCGAGCATTTCGCGGACGACGCGCCGGTCGGAGCCGGCGACGTTCAGCCCCAACTCTTCGCCGACGACGCGCGCCCCGGCTTGCGAGAAGACGAGGTCGATGCGGGAAACTTCGGGACTCGCATTGAGGCTCGCGAGCAGCCTCTGGCCGTATACCGATCCGCTCGCTCCGGTGATGCCGACTATGATTGATTTCATTTGACCGTGCGCTACTACGATGACAGTGCGTTCGAGCTTGATGGGCAACTATATTGGGCGCCTCGAAAGCTTGTCAAGCAACGCTTCAGACCATCACTCATTTGCAAAAGCCCTATCAAACGCTATAGATTTCAAGAAAAAGGATATCGGCCACTAATGAACACGAATGTTCACGAATAGCGGCTAGGAGGAGGCGAATGAATCAGAAGATCAGCGATAAGATTCGTGTCCATTAGTGTTCGTGGCTGAAGTTGTTCTCTTAAACGCTATACAAAGCTGTTGGTTGCTATGGACCAGGAACGATTGAAAGATTTGCTGTTGGAGTTCAAGGAAGGTCGCCTTGAGCTTGATCAGGCGCTGGAGAGGATGCGCCATCTGCCGTATGAAGACCTCGGGTACGCGCAGGTCGATCATCATCGCTCGATCCGACTGGGTTTCCCCGAAGTCATCTTCGGACCGGGGAAGACGCCCGAGCAGATTATCGGAGTCGCGTCATCTCTACTCGAACGTTCGTCAAATCTACTTATCACTCGCGTGGGTCGCGCGACGTTCGAGCGGGTGAGGGCGATCGCCGAGGACGCCGAATTTCATGAGTCCTGCGGCGCGATCTCAGTGCGGCGGGACAGGACGATGCGCGGGCGCGGCGTGATTGCGGTAGTCACGGCAGGCACGTCCGACATCCCCGTTGCCGACGAGGCCGCCATCACCGCCGAGATTATGGGCAATCGGGTGGAGAGAATTTTCGACGTCGGAGTCGCGGGCATTCATCGTGTTTTGAGCCGCAGGAAGGCGCTGCAATCAGCGCGGGTGATCGTCTGCGTGGCGGGAATGGAAGGGGCGCTGCCTTCGGTGGTTGGCGGGCTGGTCGGGGCGCCGGTAATCGCCGTGCCGACTAGCATCGGCTACGGCGCCAGTTTCAACGGCCTCGCCGCCTTACTCGGGATGCTCAATTCCTGCGCCTCGAACGTCGCCGTCGTCAACATTGACAACGGCTTCGGCGCGGGCTTCGTCGCCAGCTTGATCAACAGAGAATGATTCCGCGGCCGCTTTCTTACGCGCGCGACGCTGCGCCATTTCTTCGCCGCCAGCCTGATCAGCATGGAAAGATTCCGGGGCGGCGATCATGCGCAGGACAGGCTCGCGAGTCTCCAGGTCTTCACTCGGAGCGGGTCGCTCCCGTTTGGGTTTTATGACGCGCGAGACCATCGCCTTCAAGCTCGCGCGAAACTCATTCATTGTCATCCCGCGCCAGGTTTCGTGGAATTGCGCACAGAGCGTTATTTGACGCTGCTCGTACTCCGAGACGATTTTTTCAAGCGCCGCGATCTGATCGCTCTGCGGCGCCCGGCGGCGCATCCGAGCTATATATGCTTCGATCAGACCGCGTTGAGTCACACAATCCTGAATCGCGCCGAGCAGATCCTGGGCGCATTTGAGCAGGTCTATCAGCAAGGCCAGCCTGTCAGGATAGAGTTCGCGCAGACTTTCGGCGCTGTACCGCAACCGCTTTCCCGAAATTCGCAGGTTGTGAAGTTGTTCTGGAGTGGGCGTGTGATCAGGATCGGGCCAGCATGAATAAAACTCCTTGATACGCGTCCGCAGAATTCGCCTGGCGGCCTTCTCCGGCCGGTCATCGGGAGAAATCTTTCTGATTTTAAGCGGCTTGGCCATGCTCTTCCTCGGGGAACGCCTGGGAGCATTCTGAATCGGCCTCATGAGACTTATAAGATCTTTGAGTCCCATTCATTTTTATCCAGTTGGAGGGAGACTCGCGTTTGAAACCAGCGTATTCCTCGCCACCCAGATAATTCATCAACGCCCGCAATCGCGATCTGCGCCTGGCCCGCAATCGGCCAATCAGCGATGAGATGGCGGCCTTCTCTTGACCGGGGCGGATCGGCGACAAAGCTTTCATCGCTGCGATCATCACATCCATATCCCGCACCCCGCCGAGCGTATCGGCAAGATTCTCCAGAATCGATCTTAATCTTTTTCTGTCTTCTTTAGGCACGCAGATCGAGAAGTTACTCAGCCCGACTCTGAGACGGCGAACGGCGACGCGCATATCGTGGACGGAGTCGACATCTCCGGCCAGCGTTCCGGATTCATGGAAGATAATGGTTTGATGAAGATCGGCGAAGACTTGTCTTGCCAATTGCTCAACAGATTCCGAGCGGGGAGGTTCATGTACATACATATAAATTTACTCCAGCGGGGCGCCACTCACCCATTTTATGACGGTCTGTTTTAAAGGCTCAAGGTTGGCGGGAGCGAGGTCGGAGAATGATCGACCTTAATATTCTCCCGACAAAAGTTCATTGAACGGGTTTAAGCATGGGATTTTCCCGGGCGCCGGCATATAATCCGCGGGTTCTAAATGGCGCCGCGCCGCGCGCATGAGCAAGGGGGTAGTTCGCGGGCGCTGCTGCTTGCTTACGCGCGCGGCGCGGCGCCGACAGCCTTTGGAGGTAATCACGATGCGCGCTGATTTAGCCGATTGGATCGCGCTCAACATGATTCGCGGAATAGGCCCGCGCACGGCCAATCAACTGATCGATCGTTTCGGGTCTCCCGCGCATATTTTCGCCGCTTCACGATTGTCACTCGAGAAAGAGGGTCTCAAGCCGGAAACCATCCGGGAGCTCCACGATTCTGAAATCCTCGAAAAAGCCAACGCCGAGATCGAGCGGTTAGAACGACTCGGCGCCATTGTCATCACGCTCGAAGATGAAGCTTATCCGCCGCTGCTGCGCGAGATCTACGACCCGCCGATCGCCTTATACGTACGCGGCGATTTGCAGAGGGCTTGCGCGCGGCCTTGCCTCGCGGTCGTTGGTTCGCGTCGGTGTTCGACATACGGCGTCAACGCCGCGCTGAGTCTCTCTCGCGAACTGGCCCAAAACGGATTGACGATAGTCTCCGGGCTGGCGCGCGGGATCGACGCGGCCGCGCACCAAGGCGCGCTCGAAGCCGCCAAGGGAGCCGCCAAAGAAATCAGCGGACTGACGGTCGCCGTTGTCGGGACGGGGTTGGAGACGACCTATCCGAAAGAACATAAGAAGCTTGAGGGCGAAATCGCGTCGAGCGGCGCAGTGATTTCGGAATTCCCTTTGGGTACGCCGCCGCTGCCGCAGAATTTCCCATATCGCAATCGTGTCCTGAGCGGACTCTGTTTCGGCGTTTTGATCGTCGAAGCGGCGGAGCACAGTGGGAGCCTGATCACCGCGCGACTCGCCTACGAACAGGGCCGAGAGGTCTTCGCCGTGCCCGGCAATATCACCTCCCAAACTTCGTTCGGGCCGAACTTCCTGATCAAAGATGGCGCGAAACTCGTTCAGCATTGGCGGGACGTCGTCGAGGAACTTCCGCGCGACGTAAAGGAGAGGATTTTCGGCGTGAATCGGCCTAAGAGGAGCGCCGCGCAATCAAACGTTCAGCCGATGTTTGAAACCGTGGCGCTGAGCGATGACGAAGGCAAATTGCTCGAGATGATCACGGCTGACGCCCCATCGCACATCGATCAATTACTAATCTCCAGCGGAATGAATTCGTCGGATTTGATGACCGCATTGCTTGGTCTCCAAATGAAAGATAGAATCAGGGAGCTTCCGGGCAAGAGTTTTATCAAAAGGATTTAAAGCAGTTGTTGGTTGCCGTTTGCTGGCGATGGTTGGCGGCCGGCAACCGATGACCGACAACTGGAAAATGTTTGAGTGGTTTCTGAACTGGTTTAATAGTATTTCTGAGCAGGTGAAGATACTGCCGGCCTATTTCGCCGCGCCGATCATGATTTTAATCGGCGCGCTCGATTCGTCGCTGTTGTCATTGCCTGAAGTCAACGACTACATCACCGCCTACCGCGTCGCGCACAATCCTTCCGAGGTTTATTATTTCCCGCTTTTTCCGGCGATCGGTTCGGTGATCGGATGTTTGATCTTATATCGCATCGCGCAACGGGGCGAACAGTTCGTCACCAAGCGCTTTCATCCCAGACATCTGGATCGGGTCAAAGAGCTTTACCGCAGATGGGGAATCTTCGCGCTGGTTATTCCGGCCCTGCTTCCCCCGCCGATGCCATTCAAGATTTTCGTGGCGGCGGCGGGCGCGTTGAATTATCCGGCGGCTCGTTTTGCCGTTGTCGTAATGATCTCGCGAACCGTACGGTATTATTTCTGGGGATGGGTGGCCTTCTTTTTCCGCGATGAAGTTTTACAGATTCTGGGCTGGCTGGAGTCTCATTTCATCGAAATCCTCGGAGGGGTAATCGCGCTTTTCCTTCTCTCGTTCGTAGGGCGCCGCGTGTTTGCGCGGTTGAGAGGGCAAACGCCCGAACGCGAGACTCAAGCCTCGTATACCGATTGAACCTCAGATCAAATCAAGGACTGATAAGAAGAAATGAAATTTCCGTTAATGGGCATAGGCGGCGCGATGAAATCGCTGAAAGTCGCGCTGATCGGACTTGGCGCGCTCGGCGTGTTCGTCGTTGCGCTCCTGGACGCCGCGTTCATCCCGTTGCCGGGAGGACCGGATGGGGCGGTGATGTTGCTCGCTCATCAAAATCACCCAATGGCGGCGGCCTATGTCGCCGTCGCGATAGCCGGTTCGACTATAGGCTCGCTCCTTCTCTACTTTATCGCACGCAAAGGCGGCCAGGCCGCGCTCAGAAAATTCAGCCCTAAAAAGCGCGCGCGCGTGGAAGATTTAATCAATCGTTACGACGTCTGGGCGCTGCTGCTGGCGGCGGTGATGCCTCCGCCCTTTCCGTTCAAACTGTTCGTGCTTTCAGCCGGAGCCTTCCGCATGCGACTCTGGCGATTCATCGCGGCGATGGTCATCGGTCGCGGCGTCAGATTCGCCCTGGAAGGCTGGATGGCGGTGAATTACGGCGAACAGGCCACTGAGATCTTTAAACAGCACTATCCGAAGATCGGACTCAGCATCGCTGCGGCCATAGTGATCATTTTCCTGCTCAACAATTTGCTCAAGCGCAGGCACTTGAACAACGAGCTTGAGGCGCCAGGCGCGAAGTAATCTGGGAGCGCCGCCCATCCTTGCCTGCGTGGTATCGGGAGAAACCGCACGGAAAGGACACGATTACCTTGTCAAACCCGCAGGCAAGGATGCCTGCGCTCCCAGCATTTTCGAGTATGCGCTGCTCCATCGCCAGTCTTCAGGTTTGTCACACAGTCCTGCTTTGATCGGGTTGTTTTCAATATAGGACACGGCGTTCGCGAAATGCCTCTCATCGCGGATGTACCGATCAAAGGCTTCCGGCTGCCAAAATTCGCCCTTTCGAGCTAGCGCTTTGTTGCAAGCATTGGCCGTGTAGGATTTCCACGAATGCGCTATCTGGCTCAATTCTCGTCCGGCCTGAGGCGTGTATAAGACGTGGACATGATTAGGCATTACGACCCAGGCGTGCAGAAAGTATCTCTCTCCATCGAAATGAAGCAGCGCATTCTGAACGATCTCCGCGATGCGGCCGTCTCTCAAATAGCAACTTCCATAACCCTGATCGAGATAAGCGTCAATGCGTTTGCGGCGTTCGAGATCGTACTCTTTTTTTGGCAGAGAATTAATCTCCTCACGCCACCCATCGAGAACTCCCTGCGGCATTGAATCGAACAAACGAAAGGTCACCGTTTGTGTCTGTCCCTCGGCGTCAAAATGCGGAAGGTAGCCACGTGAATACCATCCTGGCCCACCAATAGTCTGCCCTTTCACCTTCGAGACAATAGCCCTCTTTTTCCATGCGTCACTCATAATTTCCTCCTGTGATGGCCCTGGGAGCGCAGGCATCCTTGCCTGCTGGCTTCGCAACTCGATCATTTATTTTCGATTCGTCCATTTATAAGCCCAGTCTGGTCTGATTGCGTATTGCGCTCATCTCTTTTCGAGGCCTCAGATTCGCAAGCATGGCAGGCAAGGATGCCTGCGCTCCCAGGACTGTGCGTTCCCAGAGTTATAGCGCAATCCAGACGATAGGCTAAATATAAGGTACGACGTCTTTACAGAATCATTCGAGCCATTTCGGCTACGCTTTTGCTGATCGAAATGCATGAGGTCAAACCCGGTGACTCGATCCCGATGAGGTGAATGATTGATGGATGGTTCGGGTCGTGTTCGATCACGAAATCCGCGATTGAATGTTCGTGTTCGGGCGTGAGGCGCGGGCGGATCCCAGTGTAACTCGCCCGCATATCCTCAAATCGAAGCGCCGGCGCCATTCGCGCCGCCGATTCGTAAAAGACACGCAGGTCAGTTCGATCATTCTCGTAATCGTCTTTGTTTTTCACGTATCTCGCGTTCGGACCGATCAGCAAGGCCCCGGCCGTGGTCTTCGTGAAATGGACTCCCAGTCCATGTCCGGTCGGCAGAGGCAGCGGATAGACCAGTCCGTTGACCAACCCGCGCGCGCCCGGCAGGAGTTCGGCGTATTCGCCCCGGCACGGATAAATCGTGTGTTTGTCGTAGCCAAACATCCGCGCGACCTCGTCGGCGTAGAGGCCGGCGCAATTGATGACGGCGCGTGCGCCGAACTCTTCGCGCTCCGTGCGGATCATGGCCGGGCCGGCGCCGGCGCCGATTACTCGGGTGTTTGTCAGGATGTGCGCGCCGTTCGATTTGGCGATGCGCTCGAAGGACTTGATCAACGCCTCGGCGTCGACAATGCCGGTGTTCGGCGAATTGAGCGCGATGGGCGAAACGATATTCGGTTCGAGGCGGCGGATGAATTCGTCGTCAACGATCTCCAGGCCCGCGACGCCGTTCTCGTCGCCTCGCCGTTTCAGGTCTTGGAGGACGGGGAGTTGATCTTGGCTGTCGGCGATGATCAACTTGCCTGTGCGTTCGTGCGGGATGTTGTGAGCGGCGCAGAACTCGTAGAGCATCTGCGCGCCGCGCACGCAATGGAAGGCCTTGAGCGACCCCGGCTTGTAGTAAATCCCGGCGTGGATGACCCCGCTGTTGCGCGTCGAAGTCCCCATGCCCAAACGCGGCGCCGCTTCGAGCAGAAACACGTCATCGCAGTGACGGGAGATTTCGGCGGTAATGGCTGTTCCGACGACGCCGCCGCCGATGACGACAACATTCGCTGTCTCTGCTGCGCTCATTGTGTGATTCAACTATGCTGCAAACTCAATCGCTCGACGCGCGAAGCGCGTCCAGTCTCTTCGTCAACATCTACGAGCAATCCGTTCAGCTTGATCCCGCCGTCGCAAGGCTCAAACTTCGTTGAGACGCCACGCAAGAACCTCTCCAGGACGATCTCGGTCTGCATCCCGATCACGCCGTCGTGCGGGCCGACCATTCCCAGGTCGGTTATGTAGGCCGTGCCTTCGGGCATAATCTGTTCATCGGCGGTCTGAACGTGCGTGTGCGTGCCGCCCACGACCGACGCGCGGCCGTCGAGGTAGCGCCCCATGGCCATCTTCTCCGAGGTCGCTTCGGCGTGCATATCGACGAGGATGATTTTGTACGAAGGCCCCAGCGCGGCGATTTGCGCGTCGGCGCATCGGAACGGATCGTCGCACTGACTCATGAAGACCCGGCCTTGCAGATTGATTACGGCGATGGGAACGCCACGCACTTTGCCGACCCACCGTCCTTTGCCCGGAACGCCTGGCGCATAATTCGCCGGACGCAATAACCGCGGCTGCTTGTCGATGTATTCGAGTATCTCCTTCTTGTCGAAAATGTGGTTGCCGGAGGTCATCACGTCGACCCCGGCGGCGAGCATGTCTTCGGCTATTCGAGGCGTGATCGAAAAACCGCCGGCGGCGTTCTCGACGTTCGAGACGACGAAATCGATCTCGCGCTGCGAGCGCAAATCATGGAGCCGTTCTTCGAGCGCGCGGCGACCGCTGCGGGCGACAGTATCGCCGGTCATCAGAATCCTTATCATTTTCCACTGACCTTTCTAAGCCTGGCGCCGGTTCAGATTCAATGAAATGAGCCTGGTTGAAGTGAAGTCGGTCGGGCGAGGAGATTAACTCCGCGAGGACTTCCGCTCGGCCGTGGCCGGGGCTTCATTTGAACCTGTTCGTAACAGGTGGGTGACCTGAGCTTTGCGGCTTAGATACTCGCGACTATGGCGAGCGTGCACGCCGTCAAATTTATGCATCGGTCTCCCATTCAAATGAATTGGCTCAAATTGAATTGCCACCGCACACTAACTTCGCAGAAGTCCTGCATCGTTTTGCATAGTATCTTACAAGGTATATGGGGTCAATGGCTTATCAAGACATTTTTCGACCGTTCGCGATCTTCGCGCCACCCTCGTGGGCGCTCCCTTTCGAGGACGCTCCATCTTGACCCGCGTCGAGGCGTTGGATATCCTTTCGTCTTTTCAAACCTCGCATGAGTTCTGAAAGGGCGCCATGTAGTAACGAAAATTTTCATCACTACATGAGTTTTCTGAGGAGATTTTTCAGCAATGGGTATACAAGCGACGCAGATTCGCAAAGGCATGGTGATCATTCACAACGGCGCGCCGCACAAGGTCGTCGACTTTCATCATCACACTCCCGGCAACCTTCGGGCAATGGTGCAGACCAAGCTGCGCAATTTGAAATCAGGCTCCACGACCGAGCACCGCTTCCGTTCGACCGACGACGTAGAACGCGCCATCCTCGATCAGCACGAGATGAGCTATCTGTATAACGAAGGTGACATGTATTACTTCATGAACACCGAGACGTATGAACAGATCGGATTGAGCGCTGAAGACCTCGGTGACGCGGTGGGCTATTTGCTGCCGGAGACCTTGATCAACGTTGATATTTACGAAGGCGCGCCGATCGGCATCGAGATTCCGCCAGTCGTCACGATGACCGTCGTCGAGACCGAGCCTGAGATCAAGGGCGCCACGGTCAGCAACGTCGGCAAGTCGGCGAAACTCGAAACCGGCATCACCATTCAGGTCCCCGCCTTCATCAAAGAGGGCGAGAAGATTCGCGTGGACACGGCTGAAGGCCGCTACATCGAACGCGCAAAGTAATCGCGCGTCCAATGCCGCGCCACCCCGGATTTTCGAAGGCCCACTTACGCCGCGTAATAATCATTCCAATACGTGGCGTTTGCGGGCCTTCAATAGTTTGCGGCGCGCATTCAGCGCCGCCTGGCGCATCCGATAGGCATCACCGATACATAGGCGAACGTTCGCCGGAATGTAAAAATTATGTTTCGACCACTTGCGGCAATTCTATTCTCCCTTCTGTTTCCGACCGCTTATTCGTTCGCCCAAAACAGCGCAGCGACAATCAAGGAATACAAAAAAGTCTTCGTGACATATCCGTACTCCGATCCCAACCCCATTCCCATCGTCGGGAAAATCTATCCCTACTTTCGTTTCGACATGTACACCGACAAGCCGGTCAACAAAGAGTGGACGGTCGTCGAGTTGGAGAATGATTACATTCGCGTGATGATCCTGCCGGAGATCGGCGGCAAGATTTGGACGGCGATTGAGAAGTCAACCGGCAAGCCGTTCATCTACTACAACCAGGTGGTCAAATTCCGCGACATCGCGATGCGCGGGCCCTGGACGAGCGGCGGCATCGAAGCTAATTACGGCATCATCGGGCACACGCCCAATTGCGCCACGCCAGTCGATTATTTGACACGCAAGAACGAAGACGGCAGCGTCAGTTGCTTCATCGGCGTTCTCGACCTGCTGACGCGCACGCCCTGGCGATTGGAGATTAGGCTGCCAGCCGATAAAGCCTATTTCACGACCACTTCGTCCTGGCATAACGCCACGCCGATTGAACAACCTTACTACACGTGGATGAACGCCGGGATCAAGGCCTCGGGCAATCTGCAATTCATCTATCCGGGGTCGCATTACGTCGGCCACGACGGCGAATACTCTTCGTGGCCGATCAACAAAGAGAACGGCAGAGACATTTCGTTTTATGAGCGGAACGACTTCGGCGGCTACAAGTCGTACCACGTCTTCGGCAAATACGCCGAATTTTTCGGCGGCTACTGGCGCGATGAGGATTTCGGGATGGCGCGCTATTCGCCCCGCGACGACAAGGCCGGCAAAAAGATCTGGATCTGGGGGCTGTCACGGCAGGGGATGATCTGGGAGAAGCTGTTGACCGACGGCGACGGCCAGTATGTCGAAGTCCAATCGGGGCGGCTGTTCAATCAATCAGCCGACCGAAGCGCCTTCACGCCCTTCAAGCATAGAGGTTTCGCGCCTTATTCAACCGATACTTGGACGGAATACTGGTTTCCTGTCAAAGGCGTGAAAGGTTTCGTGAAGGCCAATCAATTCGGCGCTCTGAACGTCATAGCGGAAGACGGCGAATTGAAGCTCTATTTTTCCCCCACGCAAAACATCAACGACAAGCTCGAAGTCCTTGACGGCGAGAAGGTGATCTATTCAAAACCGCTGTCATTGAAGCCGCTCGAAACATTTTCCGATTCGGTCAAAACCGAAGTGGATCTGAAACGACTGAGCGTCAGACTCGGCGGAGACAAGCTGGAATATTCCGCCGACCCGGAAGCCGACGTTTTAAGTCGTCCGATTGAGACGCCGAAGGATTTCGATTGGGATTCTGTGTACGGACTTTACCTGCAAGGCAAAGAGGATATTCGCCAACGTTATTACCGCGCGGCGAAAGAGAAGCTCGAAGCCTGCTTGAAGAAAGACGCGAATTTCATGCCGGCGCTGGCTGATCTGGCAATGGTCGAATATCACAATATGGATTTCGCGAAAGCGGTCGGGTACGCGAAGAAGGCTTTGAGCATTGACACCTACGATCCGGCGGCGAATTATTACTACGGCCTGGCCAGTTCGCAGATCGGTAAGATGGCCGACGCGAAGGACGGGTTCGAAATCGCCGCGATGTCGTTAGAATATCGCGGCGCGGCTTACACCGAACTGGCCAAAATATACCTCCGCGAAAAGCGTTTCGATCGAAGCGAGGATTACGCGAACAAAGCGCTCGATTTCAATAGCTACAATCTCGACGCCCGTCAAACTCTCGCCGTCATTCATCGCCTGCAAAATAGAAGAGAGAAGGCCGTCGAAGAGTTGAACCGGATTCTGTCTTTTGATCCGCTCAATCATTTCGCCAGGTTTGAAAAGAGCGTTTGGGAGGGGACTGGCGAGAGCCGCCGCGCATTCGTTTCGATGATCCGCAATGAAATGCCGCGCGAGACTTTTCTGGAACTGGCCGTCTGGTACTACGACGCCGGCCGGTTGAAAGAGTGCGAAGACGTGTTGCGATTAGCGCCCGAAAATCCCGAAGCGGCTTACTGGCTGGCGTTCCTGAGATACAAGCGGCAGGGCGAGAGTTCCGCCGAGCTGATTCAGAAAGCCAATTCGTTACCGCCGCGCTTGGTCTTTCCGTTCCGGTCGGAAACTGCGGAGGTGTTGCGCTGGGTATTGGAACAGAACGATGGCTGGCAGCCGAAATACTATCTGGCGCTGATTTATTGGAGCGGAGATGATAAGAAAAGAGCCTGGAGTTTGCTTGAGGCTTGCGGCTCAGCGCCCGATTACGACGCTTTCTATGCGGCGCGCTCGCTTCTGGCGGATGATCTCAACGAGTTCGATCAATCACTCGCCGATTTGCAGCAAGCCGCAAAGCTTGCCCCCGGACAATGGCGATACGGAAAATTCCTGGTCGACTATTACGCCGAAGGCGTCCACCCGCAAGATGACAAGGCGTTGCAAGTCGCCAAGGCTTACTACGAAAGGTTTCCTGAAAACTATCAACTCGGCGCGCTCTACGCGAAGGCGCTGCTGCGCGCCGGGCAATACCAGCAATGTGGCGATCTGCTGGCGAAGCTCGACATTCTGCCTTACGAAGGCGCCACCGATGGCGTGCGAATTTACAAAGAGACTCAACTGATGCTCGCATTGGAACGGATGAAGGCGAACGATCACTCGGCGGCTCTGCGATTGGTCGCGGCCGCGAAGCAATGGCCTGAGAACCTCGGCGCGGGCAAACCGTATCAGGAAGACGTTGACGAAAGATTGGCGGATTGGCTCGAGTCGCTTTGCTACGAGAAGCTGAACAAACATGACGAGTCTCGCGCGGCGTTGAACAGGATCGTTTCGTTCAAAAGTCGAAGGGAGGGCGTCAACACATTGATCAGCGCGCTGGCGCTGCAAAAGCTGGGTAAACAGGTTGAAGCAGAAAGGTCGCTCAATGATTGGGCGGGCAAGGAACACATCAATCCACTCGCTGACTGGTGTCTGAGAGTATTCAAGAGATTGCCGGCGGGCGAGATTGTTGTTGATGATCTAAACCTGAGAGTCATCAAGGCATGGGTTTCGATAAGGGGACGCGAGTAGGCTCGCGTTCAACCCAACGATGGAGCGTAGGCGAAATAAGAAGCGGCGCTTAACTATCAGCAATCCCCGCGACGCAGGCGCCTCGGCCTCATCAAATTATACTCTGACGGAATCGCATAAGACGCGGCTGCCGTAACGACGGCGCGAGTAGAGGGTCAATCGAGGATAGAGGATAGAAGATCGAGAAACGCCTGAGCGCGAGGACGCGACATTCGATCCTCCATCCTCTATCCTCGATCTTCAACCCCTTCGGCAGTTGAGCTAAACTACAGCTGGACTCCTCCAAGCACTTTTTCAATTTTCGGGTTCTTCTCGGGTTATCGAAGGCATTGATGAGCGACCGGTAGTTGACACTGTTTTCTAAAAGGCGGGTTCCATATGAAAAAGATCATCGAATGCATTCCGAATTTCAGCGAAGGCCGCGACAGCGACAAGGTCGAATTAATCGCCAAAACCATCGCAACGGTTCCGAACGTGGTGGTGCTCGATTATTCGATGGACCCTGATCACAACCGCGCCGTGATCACTTTCGCGGGCGAGCCTGATGCGGTGGTCGAAGCCGCCGTCCGGGCCGCAGCCGTCGCCACAGAGCTGATCAATTTGAACACGCACGCCGGCGAGCATCCTCGGCTTGGCGCTCTCGACGTGCTGCCGTTCGTGCCGGTCAAGGGAGTGACGATGGAGGAATGCGTTGCGATCGCGCGGAGCGCCGGCGAACGTATCGCGGGCGAGTTGGGCATTCCCGTCTATCTTTACGAAAAAGCCGCAACGCGCCGTGACCGTATTGATCTGGCGAACGTCCGGCGTGGCGAATTCGAGGCCCTTCGCCATTTGATCGAGAACGACCCGAACCGCAAGCCAGATTTCGGCCCCCGGCGCATTCACCCGACGGCCGGCGCGATGGCCGTTGGCGCGCGGACGCCGCTCATCGCTTTCAACGTCAATCTGGCGACGGAGGATCTGGCCGTGGCCGAGAAGATCGCCAAGGCCGTGCGCGCGAGCGACGGCGGACTGCTCAACGTCAAGGCTCTCGGACTGGAACTCAAAAGCCGCCGCCAGACACAGGTCTCGATGAATCTGACTGATTACGAGGAGACGCCGATCTACCGCGCGTTCGAGATGGTCAAACGCGAGGCCGCGCGCTACGGGGCGCAGATCGTGGGAAGCGAGTTCGTCGGCCTCGTCCCCCAAGCCGCGATCAACGCCTGCAGCGAGTTCTATCTACAGATCGAGAGCTTCAGCAATGACCTGGTTCTCGAAAGACGCATGCAGGCTGAGCTGTCGAAGATCGAACCGGATTTTGAATACGAGGGCGACGTCGAGGCGCGGGAACTGCCGCCGCCAGGCGTCTTTTCCATGCAGAATACCGGGGACAATGTCGGGGACAATGTCGGGGACAATGTCGGGGACAATATTGGGGACAATGTGGCGCTGGACGGCAGCGCCGCCTCCGCCATCGCAGGATCGCTGGCGGCGGCGCTGGGCAAACTGGTCTGCAAGCTGATGATCGATCAGAAAAAATCGTCCGAAGAAGAGGCGCGAGGCGTCCTCGGTCAACTCGATCAACTCAGCGCCGATTTGCGCGACGCCTCCCTCGAGGAATCTAAAGGCCGCAAACAGGTGGCCGAGGCCCTTGCCCTGCCTCGCGACACCGAGGCCAAACGCCTTGCGCGCGCGATGGCGCTGGAGCAAGCGACGAAAAACGCCGTATCGTCGCCCCTGCGGATCGCGCGAAACTCCATGGAGGTTCTGGAACTGCTCAACGAACTGACCGAGATCGGCAATCCGATCGTCTTCGCCGACGTGGCTACCGGGGCTCAATTGGCGATGACCTCGATGCGCGGCGCGGCCTACGCTTTGCTCTCCAATCTGATGACGATCAGCGACGAAGATTTCAACCGCCGGCAGCGGACTGAAATCACCGATCTCATCAACCGGGCGCGGGAGAAGACGGAAGGGATCGAGTCTCTGTTCTTCAGTTTGTATCCCAGAGATTGATCCAACAGGAGGATCTATGAGAGACATAATCATTGATGCGATCGTCCTGGCGGGCATATCCTCGTTATTTATCGCAGCGGGCTTACGACTCCTGCTTGCGAAAAGACCTTTTATCGTGGACAACCGATGGTGGGGAACCTTAAGTATTGCGCCGTTGATGCTTAGTTGTATCAAGATATTGATATTGTGGCCTGAATATCTGTGGCAAAGCCAGCTATGGGCATTTTTCGCATCTGTGGCTATTGGCGGCATGGCGATACTTTTAGGGCTAATCTTGTGGGCGCCCGGCGGAGGCATTGTTATCGGAGCGACATGGACGACCTTGCGCGACGCTTTGCGCCAGGCGTTTAGCAGACTGGGCGTGTCTTACGAGGAGTCCGCCAAAGCTTTTCGTTTGCCCGCGCTCAACAATGAGCTGTTTGCACAAGCGCACTTCATTGATGAAATGTTTTATCTCCGATTCAAAAGGTTTAGGGGTCTTCGCGCAATGCGACTATTGGCGCGACAACTGGCGCCGGAGGTCAAGGAGTTCTTCAGAACCGCGCCAGTACGGATCAATAAGCGTGTCGGATATGCGCTCGTTGCGATAGGCGTCGCGTTTCTCTTATTTGATTCCCTGGTAACTTACGAACAATTGTCATAGCGCGCCAAGCTGCGGGCCTTGGATGAGGTTCACACTGAATACTCTGGAAACTAAATCTTCTGATGTTTTTCAGGCCCGCGGAGCGGGCGTCAGAGTAAAGCCTGGGGTGGAGCCGAAGGCCGCAACCCCAGGTCAGGTATGGAGCGCATCAAGCCCGTGAAACGGGCGACAGAGCGTCAACTGTCGCCCACTTCGTGGGCTTTGTGTATTTTACTATCGCTTCCCTGGAGCTCACGCCCCAGGCTTTATGCTGTCGCCTGCTTCGCAGGCTCAACATGCCAAAATACTTTGTTTACAGAGTACTGAATTCTCTAAATCGCCGGAAAAATGAATAAGCCGATCAACGTGGAACTTCAAATATGAAAATCAAGAAACCGATTTCCGCTTTCCTATGTTTTGCGTTGCTGATTTCGTTCACGGCCACGCCATCACAACTTACCTCATTTACTTCAACCCGGGCCGCCTCGCGTCCGCCGGTTCGCGGCAAAAACGGAATGGTCTCATCGGTCAGCGAGATCGCTTCGCAGGTCGGCGTCGACGTATTGAAGCGCGGCGGCAATGCGGTTGACGCCGCCGTGGCGGTCGGGCTGGCGTTGGCGGTCGTGTGGCCGCCGGCGGGCAACCTGGGCGGCGGCGGATTTATGATCATCCGGCAGGCCGGCGGCAAGGCGACCGCGATTGATTATCGCGAGATGGCGCCTGCGACGGCTCATCGCAACGTCTATCTCGACGACAAAGGGGAATACATTGACGAGTCTTCGACCTACGGCCATGCGGCGGCCGGAGTCCCGGGCACGGTCGCCGGTCTGGCTTACGCCCTCGAAAAATACGGCACGATGAGGTGGGCTGAGGTCGCCGAGCCGGCGCGCCGGCTCGCCGCCGAAGGTTTCCCTGTCTGGTATCAGCTCGAACGCAGCCTGAAAGGAGCAAGCAAACAACTTTCACGGTACCCCGAAACGAAGCGAATCTTCCTGCGGGATGGCAAGCCTTATGAGACCGGAGAGATTTTCAAACAGCCGGAATTGGCGGCGGTCTTCGAGCGAATGATCAAACGCGGGCCGCGCGAATTTTACGAGGGCAAGACCGCGCAATTGATCGAAGAGAGCATGCGGCGCGCGGCCACAGACGGCAAAACTCAAGGGAAGACTTGGATGACCGTCGAAGATCTGAAGAATTACAAGGCCGTCGAGCGTGAACCGCTGCGCGCGACCTATCGCGGCCACGAGATCATCACGATGCCGCCGCCGTCTTCGGGAGGCGTGGCGCTGATCGAGATGTTGAACGTCCTCGAACGCTACGACCTGAAATTAATGGGCGCGGGATCGTCACAGGCGATTCATACGATGGTCGAGACAATGCGCCGCGCGTTCGCCGACCGCGCTCAGTTCTTGGGCGACCCTGACTTTGTCAAAGTGCCGGTGGCCGGCCTGATTTCGCGCAAATACGCCGACAAACTTGCCGCGACCATTGATCCCGATCGCGCTTCGACCTCGCAGGAGGTCAGAAACGGCGACCCTCTGCCTTACGAGTCCGAAGAGACGACGCATTTCACGGTCGTCGATAAAGACGGCGCCGTCGCGTCGAACACCTACACGATCAACGACAGTTTCGGAAACAAGATCACTGTCGAAGGGGCGGGCTTTTTGCTCAACAACGAGATGGACGATTTCGCGCCCAAGCCGGGCGCTCCCAACGCCTATGGCTTGATTCAGGGCGAAGCCAACGCCGTCGCGGCGCGCAAACGGCCGCTGTCCTCGATGACGCCGACCATCGTGTTGAAAGACGGAAAGCTATGGTTCGCAGTCGGCAGTCCGGGCGGCCCGACGATCATCAACACCGTCACTCAGGTGATAGTCAACATCATCGATCACGGGATGAACATTCAGCAGGCGATTGATTGGCCGCGCGTCCATCACCAGTGGATGCCCGATCAGATCGTTTACGAACCTTATGGGCTGGCGCCGGACGTAATCAACCGCTTGAAATCAATGGGACACCAATTCGCCAATCCCCGCTATATGGGCGACGCTGAAGGAGTGATGATCGAGGACAAGACCGATATGCGGTTGGGCGGCAGCGACCCGCGGTCGGACGGCAAGTCCATAGGATATTGACCGCTATAGTCAGTAAATCACGAAATCGAGAAGGAAAAGCATTTACCTTTTGTCAGTTGAGATTTGACATTTGTCATTGCCCCAAAAATCGCCCAATGTGCATCAGGCAATGAATCGGAGACGCCTTCTGCAATGAATAGAATATTGATAGTGTGTAAAGAAAGAACATAGCAGGAGTTAAACCGCACGAAAACCTTACACTACCTCTGCCATAACAACATTCTTCCCAAATTAGAGTGGATGTAAGTCAAATGTTTACATCGTTGCTCCGGCAAGACCCTGGCGATGACGATGGCACATACGTTGCTCAACGATTTAAAACTCTATGCGGTCATTAGCCTGAAGATTGACTTAGCGCACCGGTAAGGCGGGCTGATCCGGAGCAAATATATATAAATCGGGAGGAATGGTAATGTCGAACCGTAGGTACAAAATTCTCGTCGTGGAAGATGATCAAAACCTGCGCCTGACGTTGACCGAATTGCTTCGGATGGAAGGGTTTACAGTAGTCACGGCGCGCGACGGTGACGAGGGGTATTTGCAGGCGATGACGCACCAACCTGACCTGGTCATCACCGATTTGAATATGCCCATTCTGAATGGAATTGAATTTGCCAGGCTCTTGCGCCGTCAGAGAGGCAAGATAGCAGAGATTCCGATCATCGCGCTCAGCGCAAACCTCCCCGATTACGACTTGCCCGAAAAGATGAATGCAGGTATAGACCGCTTCATCGATAAATCATCCAATGACCGGCAGAGCCTGATGACGACGGTCAGAACTTTGCTCGGCCCGCCGAACCCGGTATCAACCTCCTGAATGAAGTCGTACCAACAGCGATTCACAAAATAAAGGCGCCGGAGATACGGATCAGTATCGGGGCGGGCCTCACGTCGAGCCGCGCTCGTTACCGCTCGCGGCGCTGATCCGGCAAGACTTCCCGTCCCTACAATCGCAAACCGCCATAAACTGGGCTAAACTGCCTCCGGTTTTATGGAGCCACTACAATCTTCCTTTGATTTGAGAACCATTACACTCGAAATCTTTCGTCGCACGCTTGCGGCGATTGATGTCGAAAGAGTCGTGCGCGAAAGCGTGCGAATGGATGGCGACCGGCTTGTAATCGGCGACGAGAGTATCGATCTGGCGCAGTTCAAACGCATGGTCGTCATCGCTGTCGGCAAGGCAAGCTTTCCGATGGCGCGAGCGGTTGAAGATGAGCTCGACGACCGCATCAGCGACGGACTGGTCGTGACCAACGCCGTGATCGGGCGCCAGCCACGACTGCTGCCCGTGATCGCCGGCGGGCACCCGTTACCTGACGCCGGGAGTCTCGAAGCGGCGTCGAAGGCTCTGAAGATACTGCGCGCGAATGACTCTGAAGAGACGCTGGTTCTGTTTCTGATCTCCGGCGGCGGCTCGGCGCTGTTCGAACTCCCGATTGACGCCACGATCACACTCGACGATTTGCAGGCGATCAACCGCGTTCTGGTCGGCTGCGGCGCAGTGATTGCTGAAATGAATGTCGTGCGGCGGTTCCTGTCAGCGGTCAAGGGCGGTCGTCTCGCGGCGGCTGCTCCGCGCTCGCGCCAGATTTCGCTTTACGTCTCCGATGTCAACAGCCATGATCTATCGACCGTCTCTTCGGGCCTGACGCTGCCTGGCGAGGCCACGCGAGCCGATTTCGACCGCATCGTCGAACGATACGGCCTGCTCGATAAATTCCCTGCTCGCGTCTCGGCGTTGATCGCCAGCTGCATATTTCCCGATCTCCCGCGGGCGACCGCAGAAGACGCGCGCCGGAGCTCGCATCGCCTGCTGCTCGACAATGGCAAGGCGCTGATCGAAGCGAAGCGGATCGCAGAATCGGATTTCGGGCTCGACGTCGAGATCGCTGAAGATTTGGTAGAGGGCGACGTCGAGACGACGATGCTTACTCATGTCGAGCGCGTCGTCGCGCTGCGCCATGGACATCCCGGTAAGGCCGTATGCCAGTTGTCCGGAGGTGAAGTTGTCTGCCCGGTTCGCGGCGACGGGCAGGGCGGGCGCAATCAGGAGTTCGCGCTGCGCGCCGCCATTCATCTGCATCAGCGCGGACTGTCTGATGTCGTCGTTTTGAGCGCGGGCACTGACGGCATTGACGGCAATAGCCCGGCCGCCGGAGCGATCGCCGATTCTGATACGCTGCGGCGGGCCGAAGAGAAAGGCGTTTCGGCGGAGCGAAGTTTGCAGAACAGCGACTCGTTCAATTTCTTCAACGCCCTGGGCGATGCGATCATTACAGGGCCGACCGGCAACAACGTGCGTGATATGCGGATTTTGATCGCGCGATAGTAGAGAACGTTTTCAACTCAAAGGAGCAAAGGCGCAAAGCTTAAGATGCAAACAAGACAACTCGGAAACAGCGATATTCACATTACCCCACTCGGGGTCGGCGCATGGGCGATGGGTGGCGCGGGCTGGCTCTTCTCATGGAGCCATCAGGACGACGACGCCTCGATCGCCGCGATTCACGCCGCGCTCGACGCCGGAATGAACTGGATTGACACTGCGGCGGTTTACGGCCTCGGCCATTCGGAAGAGGTCGTGGCCAAGGCGCTCAAAGGCCGCGCGAACAGGCCGTATGTCTTCACCAAATGCGCCCGCGTTTGGGACGAGAATCGCCAGATCGGCAAGTCGCTCAAGGCCGATTCGGTTCGCCGCGAATGCGAGGCCAGCTTGCGGCGGTTGAAGGTGGACGTGATTGACCTTTATCAAATCCACTGGCCTGAACCCGATGAAGATGTCGAAGAAGGTTGGGGGACGCTCGCGCGCCTGAAGGAAGAAGGCAAGGTCCGCTGGATCGGCGTGTCGAATTTCAACCTCGATCAGTTGAAGCGCGCGCAGGCCATCGCACCAATCACTTCGTTGCAGCCGCCGTATTCTCTGATCCGCCGCGAAGTCGAAGCTGGCGCGCTGCCATACTGCGCCGAACATAACGTAGGCGTGATCGCATA
>DASTMP010000153.1:0-7763 GCA_035714085.1 Blastocatellia bacterium | reverse complement strand
TCGAGCGTCAGCAATCGTCCGTCATGCAGATAAGGTGGCGACTCTTTTATGCCGCGCAGAGGGAAGGTCTTGATCGGCCCCTGCGCCGTGGCCACCATTCCGTTGATGATCTGCGGCTTGTAGAAGCGTTCCACCTTCAGGTTATGCATCAGGTTGTCGGTGTAGTAAGGCGGAATGTGGCAGACTGCGCAATTCGCCTTGCCGAAGAAGAGCGCCTCGCCGCGCATCTCTGACTGGCTGGCCTTAGACGGGTCGAGACGGCCATAGATGGTGAGTTTCGGCGCGGGAGGGAAGTCGAACAGTTCCTGCATCTCGGCCATGAAGTGAACCTGGCTGCCGCGCTCCAGCGGATTGACGCCTTTCTTGGCGGCGATGACCTGATCGCCGTCGAAGTAGGCTCCGCGCTGCTCGAATTCCGTGAAGTCCTCGACCGAGCGCAGAGCGCGCTGCGAACCGAAGAGGCGCTGGATGTTTACTCCCCGCAAGCTTGGAGTGTCTATCCGTCGACGGTGAGCCTGCGGACGGATGTCGCCGACCAGATGCGTTCCCGCGTTGGTGTGGCCATTGACGTGGCAATCAAGGCAAGTCACGCCACGGCTCGGCTTTTCCGTCCGGCGATCCTCTGTGATGTTGAATTGCTGTTGAGGAAACTGGGTCAGCAACAGGCGTAACCCTTCGAGCTGTTTCGGATTGAGAATGCCGTTGAACAACTCATTGAGATTATCCAGCGTGACAACCTTGCCACATGAGACATCTCCCAGGTCAGGGCGCGTGGTCAGGAACATGGCCGGCGGGAACTCCGGCAGAAAATGTTCGGGCAGGTCGAAATCGAGATCGAACCGTTCCAGCCGATTGCCCTCGCCCATTTTGATAAGTTCATCAATCATCATCTTCGGGAAGACCATTCCGCCTTCAGGATGATTGGGGTGAGGCAGCGGCAGAAAGCCCTTCGGAAATAAATCCCTCTCTTTGATCTCATCCGGGGACATTGCGCTCAATGTTTCCCAAGTGAGACCGCTGGCGAGTCTGGCCGCCGGCCCGACAGGGATGGGTTTGCCACGCGTCATCTTGACCTCATCCGAGACCCGTTTGGAGAGGTCGTAGCGTTCGTTAAGCAGAGCCATCTGACGCTGCATGATTCCAGCCTTGGCCGCCTTCATTCGGCCCATCATCGTCGCAAATGGCTCCTTGATGTCTACCGGAAGATAACTGCTGTCTTTCTGCTGAGGCGGATTCTGAGCAGAGACCGAAAAGAGAAAAACCGCCGCCAGAAAGCCCAGCAGTATGAGCTTGATTCTTCGACTGAGCATGTATTTGCCTCCGTGATTATGAATCCAAGTGGTCGCAAATTAATTCTGCGTCGTCCGAGTATCAGGGGAGGTCTTCGGGATGTAGGGATATAGGGATATAGGGAAGGGTGTGGGATGTGAGCTAGTCTATTCCACTTGAATGCAAAATTCCACGGCTATTGAATTATCGTGGGGTAAGGGATGGAAACCCCGCGCTTCCATTAACGAAGTCGTTTAGTATTTTTATTCATGGCGTTTTCGCTCGGGTGTTGAAGAAAAGAAATTCCTGATGACTGACGACTGAAAACTGACTACTGATGAAAAATAAACCGGCGCTTTGCGCAAATCACGCTTGTTTTTATTTCATCCAGTAGTCAGGTGGCAGTAGCCAGTTGTCAGTAGTGTTGAGGTGTTTGGAAATTAAAGCTGAAAACAATCAACTACTTGAAATGGCGACAGCCTTTGGAGCGCAGTCCTCGGTTACTTCGCCGCTTTGTAAACCACGCCGCCCTTCATCACGAACTTGACCCGCTCGAGTTCAGTCACGTCTTTCAGCGGATCGCCGTCAACAGCGATGATGTCGGCGAAGGCGCCGGGCGCGATCACTCCGACCTTGTCATTCCAGCCGAGCAGATCAGCCGCGCTGACCGTCGCGGCCTGAATCGCCTGAGTCGGAGTCAATCCCCACTTGACCATGTGCGCGAACTGTTTGGCGTTCCAACCGTGCGGATAAACTCCCGCGTCGGTGCCGAATGCGAGCTTCACTCCGGCTTTGGCGGCCTTCTGAAAATTTTCGCGCTGTGTGCGGCCGACCATCCGCTCTTTCTCGATGATCTTTTCGGGGTAGCCGAGCTTGGCGAACTCGGCCAGGATGTAGTCGTCGTTGTAAATATCGGCGACCAGGTAGGTCCCGCGCTCTTTCATCATCTTGATGCCTTCGTCGTCAATCAGGCTGCCGTGTTCGATCGAAGTCACGCCGGCGCGGACGGCTCGCTTGATGCCTTCCGCGCCGTGGGCATGAGCGGCTACGCGCTTGCCCCACATTTTGGCTTCATCGACTATGGCGTTCATCTCTTCCTGCGAAAACTGCGGCGCGCCTACCGACTCTTCTTCGGAGAGCACCCCCGCCGTCGCGAGCATCTTGATCAAATCGGCGCCGTATTTGACCTCGAAACGAATCAGCTTACGAATCTCGTCAACGCCGTCGGCGAGGCCGGAGAAACCGCCGAATTTCAGATAAGGCGAGAAGCCGTTGGTGTCGCCGTGTCCGCCGGTTGCGCCCACGGTGAGTGTGGCTACCTGCATTCGCGGGCCAACGACATCGCCGCGATTGATGGCGTTGCGCAGCGCCACGTCAATGAATTCGCCCGCGCCCACGTCGCGCACGGTGGTGAATCCGGCTTCGAGCGTGCGGCGAGCGTAGACATGCGCGGTGACGGCCACGTCAATCGGGCTTTTGCGGAAGATGTCTTCATAATAATTGCCCGGTTGTGAAGTCATATGCGTGTGGCAATCAATCAGCCCTGGCAGCACGGTCTTGTCTTTCAGGTCAATGACTTCGACTTCGGCCGGGACCCTCACGTCAGGGCCGGCGGCGGTGATTTTGTTCCCCTCGATCAGGATGAAGGCGTTGTTTGTGACAGCGCCGGTCTTTGTATCTATCAAGCGCCCGGCTTTGATGGCGATGCGTTTGGGCGCCTGTTTCGGTTCGCCGGTTTGCGCCGAGATAACAGTGAACGAAATTGCGAAGCAGAGGCAGGCGACGAGAGGGATGATTCTCTTGCTCATTTTTGGGCTCCCTATTTCAATCCGGCCAGCAAGCCTTTGGCATATCCCACCGATTCGGCCAATCCCATCGCCGGGTCCTTGCTGTCCTTTTCGTACTCAAAGCCGGCCAGGTTCGGGAACTTGATTTTCAGCAGAGCGGCGAGAATGGCTTTCAAATTGAGGATTCCTCGTCCACATTCAATTGGCGTATTCCGATTGCCGAGCGCGGAGATGTCTTTAAGGTGCACATCGTAAAGGCGCTCACGGCATTTGAGGATCGCTTCCGCCGGGTCGACTCCGGCGCGCGCGGTGTGGCCGACGTCAATGCAGAGGCCGATGCGCTTGTCGTAATTTTCGACGGCTTTCATCACGTCGTAGGGAGAAGGGAACTGCTTGTCCTCCGGCCCGTGGTTGTGGATGGCGAGTTTGATGTCGAACTCTTTGACTATTTTGTCGAGGATCGGAATGGAGTCTTTATCCGGCGCGCAAACCATCGTCGCAACGCCGATGTCGCGAGCGAATTCAAAAGCGCGACGGACGTCGGCCTCATCGTTCTTCATTCCCACATTGCCCACGCTCAGCGGGACGAGACCGGCGTCCCTGAACATCTGCGCGCGCTGTTTGCGCTCCTCTGTCGTGTGAGTGAGGTCAATGTGGTTTTTGACGTTTTTGATGGAGATGTATTTCAATCCGACCCGCTGCACGACTTTGATCGCCTCTTCAATGGGCAAATCGCGCACGGTGTAGGTTGCGACGCCGATCTTCAAGCCCAGCCAGGGGTCGGCCTCTTCGGGCGTGGGCGTGGCGAATGACGTCATGTTGAAGGTGGGGATTGTGGCGGCGGCGAGCGCGCCGGTTTTGAGCAGATCACGTCGGGATATAGTAGTCATAGTCCTCTCCTTGAAAAACAGACAGGATTGACAGGGTTTTTCAGGGTTCAGTTCAATTCACAAAATCCTGAAAAATCCTGTCAATTCTGTCTGCTCGAATTGTTTCTGTGTGTCGTCAAAATCAGTTGACAATGAAACGGCGATGCGCGGTGAAAGACGCCGCGAGATCGCGCACGATGCCGTCGTGGACTTCCTGCATTCGCGCGTACCGATGCGCGCGCTCAGGGTCGGGTTTGGCCCGCGTCGCTTCGTCGACGGCGATGTATCGGTCGCAGAGATTTTCGATGCTTTCCGGCTTTCCGGCGCGTTTGCGATGCGCCCACAATGCTTGAACGGCCGCGCCGACCGCCGCCCCTTCTTCGTTCGCCACACAAACGACCTCGGCGTTGAAGACCTCGGCCAGTATCCGTCGCCAGACGGCGCTCTTCGATCCGCCGCCGGTGGCGCGGATCTCGCGCGGGGCTATGCCGAGCTCGCGCAGGCGGTTCAACCCGTAATTCAACCCCAGCGTCGCGCCTTCCATCGCCGCGCGAGCGAAATGTCCGATTGAAAAAGTCTTGTCGCGCAGACCGAAGTAGACCCCGGTCCCGTCCGGCGCGTTCGGAGTGCGTTCGCCTTCGAAGAATGGGATCAGCATCAATCCGTCGTTGCATGCGGGGACGGCCGCGGCCGCCTGCGCCATCTCGTCGTGCGAGAGGTTGAATCGTTCGCGCACCATCTCGGTGGCGACCGTCACGTTCATTGTGCAGACGAGCGGGAGCCAGCGCCCGGTCGAGTCGCAGAACGCCGCGATCTCGCCGCGCGGATCGACGACCGGCCGCTCGCTGCAGGCGTAAATTGTGCCGGACGTGCCGAGGCTGATCGTGACGACGCCCGCGCGAACGTTGCCAGTGCCGATGGCGCCCATCATATTGTCGCCGCCGCCCGAACTGACGATCACTCCGTCGCTCAGGCCGAATTCGGCGGCGAGTTCCGGCCGCAACGTTCCCGCGATCTCGTCGGAAGCGATAAGCGGCGGCAGCATTTCGACCAGGCGCGGATCAATCGCATAGATCGCAGCCTGCGACCAATTGCGGTTGCGGACGTCGAGCAGCGCCGTGCCCGAAGCGTCGCCGCATTCCATCGTCTTGCGCCCCGTCAGCCAATAGTTGATGTAATCGTGCGGCAGCAGAATCCAGCGCAGCTTCGAGTAATTTTCCGGCTCGTGTCTCTTCAGCCAGAGAATCTTCGACGCGGTGAACCCGGCCGGCACGCCGTTGCCAACGGCTTCGATGGTCTTACCCAATCCGCCAATCGCGGCGATGATCTCCTCGCATTCGGAGCTTGTCGCCGTGTCGCACCAGAGCTTGGCCGCGCGGATGACACGGTCGTCTTCGTCCAGCGCGACGAAGCCATGCTGCTGTCCCGAAACTCCTACGCCGCGCACACTCGCGCGGTCAACGCCGGATTTATCGAGCGCGGCTTTGATTGTCGCGCGCACGGCGGCGATCCATTCGCTCGGATGTTGCTCCTTGTGGCCGGGGGGCAATCCTTCAATCAACTCGTAAGACTCGCTCGCGCTCGCCACCACGGCGCCGCTGGCCGCGTCGAGCAGAATTGTTTTCGTGCTTTGCGTGCCGCTGTCTATGCCGATGAAATATTCGCTCATAGTTGACCCCTCAGAGAATCAACCACGAAGAAATGAAGAGCACGAAGGCTTTTCCTGATCTTTCTTCGTGTTCTTCGTGTTATTCGTTTCTTCGTGGTTGATTCTCATTTTTTTTCAGAGCGCCGCTCCTTGCGACATGAACGACTCCTGCGGCCATTGTTACGGTTAATCCTGGTTGGGCGCGACGAATTGATTCCGAAGCGCGCCCAGGCTTTCGATAGCCACTTCGAACACGTCGCCGTCTTTCAACAGCACGGGCGGTTTGCGGAAAACGCCTACGCCTTCCGGCGTGCCAGTGGCGATCACGTCGCCCGGTTCGAGCGTGATGGCTTGCGAGATGTAATGGATCAGATAGGCCACGCCGAAGATCATCATCTTCGTGTTGGACGATTGCATCACCTCGCCGTTCAGGACGCCTTCGATCTTCAAAGCCTGCGGGTCGGCGACCTCGTCGCTGGTGGTAATGAAGGGGCCGATGGGGCAGAAGCCGTCGAGGCTCTTGCCGCGCACCCATTGGCCGTCGCTGAATTGCAGATCGCGCGCCGACACGTCGTTCAGGGGCGCGTAGCCGAAGACATATTTGAGCGCGTCAGCTTCGCCGACCTTGCCCGCGCGTTTGCCGATGACGACCGCCATCTCGGCCTCGAAATCGATCTGCCCGCTGATCGCGTGCAGCGTGACTTTAGCGTTATGGCCGGCGAGCGCGTTCGTGAACTTGGTGAAGAGCAATGGCGATTTCGGAGGCTCGTTGCCGCCCTCGACGGCATGGTCATGATAATTGCGGCCGATGGCCACGACCTTGCCCGCGTCGACCGCCGGCAGGTATTCAACGGCGTCGAGCGCGTAGGCCGATCTCGGGGTCAGATTGTCCGCCGCGAGCAGCGCTGATGAGCCTTGCTTGATCAATGAGAGCATGTCTGGCGCGATCTCGGTAATGTCCACGATGACGCCGCCCTTGAGCATGCCCAACCGTTTGTCGTCTGAGATTTTGGTTTTGAATTGTGTCAATTTCATTATTATTCAGTAGCCTCCAATCGCCGGCGCTGAAATTCATCGAAAGTCACAGCCAGCACGATGACCGCGCCGATGACGGTCTTTTGAATGAATGCGGAAATCTGTAGCAGGTTTCCTCCGTTGGCCAGCACGCCCATGATCAGAGAGCCGATGACCGTGCCGATGACGGCGCCCTGCCCGCCGCTCAGGCTACCGCCGCCAATGACGACCGCGGCGATGACGTTCAGCTCGTAGCCTTCGCCCGCGTTCGGTTGCCCGGTCACCAGACGCGAAGTCTCAATCGCCCCGGCGAGTCCTGAGAGCGCGCCGAGAATAGTGAAGTAGAGGATCTGGTAGCGTGAAACGCGAATGCCCGCGTACCGCGCAGCTTCAGGGTTGCTGCCCATCGCATAACAGTAACGTCCGAGCCTGGTGTCGCTCAGCGCGAAATGGACGATCAGAGCAATCGCGATCACGATCAGCATCGGCAGCGGCACGAAGCCCAGGAAATTCTTTTCGGCCAGGTAGCCGAAACTGGAAGGCAGTCCGACCACCGCGTTCCCGTCGCAAAAATAGAGAGCCAGCCCGCGATAGACCCCCATCGCGCCGAGCGTGACGATAAACGCGGGGATTTTCAACGTGGCGACGGCGGCGCCGTTGATCAATCCGCACGCCGCGCCGACGGCGAGGCAGATCAGGAATCCGACCGTCGCCGGCGCGCCACCGGTCATGGCCAGCGCTCCAACCACGCTCGCAATCGCGAGGATCGAGCCGACCGAAAGGTCGATCCCGCCCGAAACCATGACCATCGTCATGCCCATCGCCATGATCGTGATCACCGCGGTCTGGCGCGCAATGGCGGCGAGATTGCCCAGAGTCAGAAAGACCGGATTCTTATCGAGCAGGAAATATTCGCAAAGCGGTATCAGCGCGCACAGCGCGATCAGACTGATGAACGGCAGAAACCGCTTCAGCCCGTCCGAGATCAATGATTTTTGAGACTTTTGGGACTTTTGGAATTTGGGGGTTGAGTCTTGTTTGTAATCGAAAGCTTGTTTCAATGCGTGTCTCCATTTCCCATTTTCCATATCACATCTGATATTCGCCATTCGGATCAGCGCCGCCCGCGGCGCCGATCCGTTGTCTTCCGTCAACCTCAAATGTCACATGGAAAAT
>DASTMP010000152.1:0-17488 GCA_035714085.1 Blastocatellia bacterium | reverse complement strand
TCGTTGTTGGCGGTTTCGTTGCTCGTCGGGCAGTTGAATTGTAACTTGCAGCGGCAAGGCGGAATGCAGACGCCGCCGGGTTCACATTCGCAGCCCCGTTTCAAACCCGGCTTCAACCTCTTCAGCCCGCAGCAGGATGTCCAGATCGGCCGCCAATCGGCTCAGCAGATTCTGACTGAGACGCCGATGCTCGACGACCCGGAAATCGACGGTTACATCGAACAACTCGGCGCAAAGCTGGCGTCGAAAGCCGCCGGCGAAAAATTCCCGTATCAATTTCGAGTCGTCGCTACGCGCGAGATCAACGCGTTCGCTCTGCCCGGCGGATTTCTGTTCGTCAACGCCGGCGCGATTGCGGCCGCCCGTAACGAAGGCGAATTGGCCGGCGTGATAGCGCACGAGATCGCGCATGTGTCCCTACGTCACGGCACCAATCAGGCCTCGAAAGCGCGACTGGCGCGGGCGGGGCTGGGTATTTTAGGGGGAATCGCGGGGGCTGGCTCCGATTCCGATCTGGGGCAAATCGTCGGCGCCATCGGCGGGCTTGGCGCAAACATGCTCTTTTTGAAATACGGACGCGCCGCCGAAAAAGAAGCCGATCTGGAAGGCGCGCGGATTATGGCCGAAGCCGGATACGACCCGCGCGACATGGCCAATTTCTTCAAAACGCTAGAGGAGCAAGGCGGGCAGCGCGTGCCCGAAATGCTGAGCGATCACCCGGATCCCGGCGACCGGGTCAAATACATCGACGATGAGATTTCCCACCTGCCCGTCTCCTTGAAACCGGTTCACACGACGCCAGAATTCGAGGCCGTCAAGGCGCGTTTGATCGGACGTGAGCCGTCATTGAGCGAGGACAGCCGTTTGCGGCGCATCGGCGAAGACCCGACCGATATCGAACTCGGCGCCCGCCCGCCTCGACCGTCTACGCAATTCAACGGCTACCAGCCGGATGACAGGTCGTTCGCCGTTCAGGTTCCCGCGAATTGGGACGCTCTCAGGACGAGCGATTCCGATTTGATCTTCTCGCCGAAGGGAGCTTACGGAAAATACAATGACAAACTAATGGTCACGCATGGAATTTTCGTCGGCGTGCGCGCGGTCAAACAGCCCGATCTGCTCTCGGCCACCGAAGCTTTCGTCCAGGAGCAAATCGAAGGCAATTCCGATTTCCAGATCGCCCGCGAGCCGCAGCAGATCGATTTCGGCGGTCAGGAAGGCTATTACGCCGTCTTCTCAGGTCCCTCGGCGATCAACGGCGTCGTCGAGGTCGACGCTACATATACAACGATTACTCCCGACGGACGGATGTTTTACATCATCACCATCGCGCCGGAGGATGAAGCCGAGATTTACAAACCCGCTTTCGAGAAGATCATTCGCAGTCTGCGGTTAGCGAGACAGTGACAAGATTCATGCATTAATAGCTAAAAACCACGAAGAACACGAAGACCGGAATATATCAGCTCCAAAATCATTCTTCGTGTTCTTCGTGTCTTCGTGGTTTGTGTCAATCTTCGCTATCCTGATTTAGCTGAGCGCGTCAATGACTCGCGCGACATCATTGCTCTCGCGCGACCGTATCGCCAGCAGACCGAGATTCAGAAGAACGCCGAGCGGCTTATGAACCAGGCGACCAAGCGCCGCGACCTCCTGATCGCGCAGTTTCACTACGGCGATTCGCTCGTTCCCGCCGAGCGAGTTCAACCTCACCGCGAAATCCCACGCCGAAGCGCGCGCCCGATCCATGCTGAAGTTGATGATCGCGTCGTCGGCGCTCGGATCTATCTTTTCCAGAAAACCTATCCAGGGTGACACTTCGCCGATCTCGTCCTGCACAGGCTGTACGAGATCGGCCAGAAGTTTGTTGACCAGGTCGAAGTCGTGTTTGAGCGACGCCAGTTGGCCTCCGGAAGAGGTCTCGACGGCGGCGATGCCCAGATCGAGGTTGATGTGGGCGTTGATGCCCAGCAGCAGGTGTTGCAGGATCAATGGGCGCCAATGCCCGGCGGCCTCGAACGAGGCTTGCCACGAAGCGCTCGGAGCCTCGCCTTTGCGATGAAGCTCGTAAGCTTCCAGATAGCGGTTGGCGAAATTCACGTCCAGCCGCTCTATCCTCGCGCCGTCTTCAAAACGCCCGTTCAAGGCGCCTTGCTTCACGCTGACAGTGACTTTGCGATAGAGCGCGGCGAAATAACCCAGGCGGTTGGATTCCTGGCGAGAGACGTCAATGATGTCGGTGAGTCGGGCGATGACCTCGTCAATTCTTTGGGCAGGGTTTTGGGCGAGCATAATTTTTGTCCGAACGTTTTGTACGCAGACGCTTAGCGACGAATCTCTTACGTCAGCTTTGCCTGCGCCAACCTGCTCCATTTACTGACTTCGTTGCGACGATAATAGGGCATGGTCTTCACCGCCTGGACGCATTGCTTGTACATCTCCTGCGCGCGCTCGGCGTCGCCCAGATTCCGTAGCGTCTCGCCGAAGTGATACAGACCTTCGGGGTCGTACGGCCGGCGGTCCACATATTTCTCCAACGCCTGATGCGCCTCCTGATGCATCCCCGCGGCCAGGTATGTCGCGCCGATCTCCCGCCAGATCTCGCTCTGGCGGAACTTGTCGCTGTGCGCGACGACGGCGTTGAAATGGTTGATGGCGTCTTGTAACCGACCTTCCCGCCGGGCGATCCGGCCGAGCTCGAAGTTGGCGTCCGGTTCTTTCGAATCAATTTCGACTGCGCGTTTGAAACGGGCGGCGGCCTCGCTGTATTGGCGGCGCTGCTGATAGATCAAGCCGAGTTGGTAATGCGCTTCCGCGTCGCGCTCGTTGATTGTGCAGGAGTCGAGATGGCGGCGGAAATTTTGGCGTTGGATGTGGGCTGTCCGCACGCCGTAAACGGCCCCCAGAGCCAGCGGCAGTCCCCAGATCACTGTGAAAAATGGAGAGAAGGTCGCGATTGAAAACAGCCAAGAATCGAAGCGCAGCGAAATCCAGGCGAGGCCGACGACTGTCGCCGCGTGTTTGAAACTGGCGCCGCAAACCATGCGCAGCGCGATAATCATCAACGCGCCGAAACAGCCGTTGCCCAGCAGCCACAAGGCCAGCGCGCCTTCCGCGCCCAGTTTCAGCGGATTCAGCGCGAAACCCGCCAACGCGAACGGCAGATGAGACGCCGCCCAGGCCATATACACGCAGATCAACAGAGAGCCGTAATCGCGTCGAAACGCGACGCTGAAGCTGGCGGTTCTGGAGAGCGCCGTCAACGCCAGGATCGAGGCCGGCGCGTACAGCGCGGCCAGAGAGAGCGCGATGGCGAACAGGCTGGTCGGGTTGAACGAAACCAGCCGCCAGCCCGCATTCCCGACTACGGGCAGCGGCAGCCGTTTGACTTTCGGGAGGTTCTGTTCCAAATCCTCCTCGACCTCTTCATTCGGCTTTGCCTGTGGTTGGCCGGATGGCGCCTGTGGTGAGGATCGCGAGGTCTCTGGCGGCGGCGGCTTCGGCGCCGACCGGCGTTCTTCTGGCGGAGTAGAAGCGGACTCGTAGGTATCATATAAGCGGTTGGTCACCGTGAAAGCGAACAGGAACGCCGTCGCAGTAACCAGCGCGGCCCCGAAGAGCCAGTCGCCTCTGTCAATGATGTCGCTCATTGCGGAGACCGGGCGGCGCCAGAGCTTGAAAAGCAGTTTGATATTTTCTGCGAGCATAAACCTAATCCGACGCCAGTTGATAATCCTTGAACCGGTCGCGCAGCGTCTTCTTGTCGAACTTGCCGACGCTGGTCTTCGGCACGGCTTCAATGAAAACGATGTCGTCGGGCATCCACCATTTCGCGAAGCTCTTGCCGAGGTGGTCATAGATTTGCTCTTTCGTCACCGTCGCGTCCTGTTTGACCACGACGCAAGCCAACGGGCGCTCCTGCCATTTCGGGTGATTGACGGCGATGACCGCGGCTTCGGCCACGCCGGAGAGGGCCATAATGGCGTTTTCCAGGTCCACCGATGAAATCCATTCGCCGCCGCTCTTGACCAGGTCCTTCGAGCGGTCGGCGATGGCCATATAGCCTTCGGCGTCGAGCGTCGCCACATCGCCCGTGTCGAGCCATCCATCGGGGAATTTTTCGGGCGAGGGCTCTTCCTTGTAATAGGTCGAGGCGACCCACGGCCCTTTGACCAGCAACCGTCCCATCGCCACTCCGTCGCGTGGGACTTCATTGCCGGCGTCGTCAACGATGCGCAGCTTCAATCCAGGCGCATGTATGCCCGCGCGCTGTTTGACGTCTAGCTGTTTCTCGCGCGACCAGCCGTTCATCTTCGGCTTCAGTCGCGAGTTGGAGCCGAGCGGGCTGGTCTCGGTCATTCCCCAGGCGTGAATGAAATTGACGCCCAGATTGGTCTCGAACCAGTCGATCATCGCGCGCGGCGGCGCCGAACCGCCGCAGACCATCGCCTTCAAGCTCGACAGATTGTATTTACCGGGGTTCTGCTGCAACTCGTTCATTACGCCGAGCCAGATGGTGGGCACGCCGCCGGTGAACGTCACCTTCTCGGTCTCGATCAGGCGGCAGATCGAGACGCCGTCCATCGTCGGACCGGGAAACACCTGCTTCGCTCCCAGCATGCAGCAGATGTAAGGCAATCCCCAGGCGTTGGCATGGAACATCGGGACGATGGCCATCACCGTGTCGGCGCGCGTCAGTCCGAGCATGTCGGGCAATCCGCCGGTGATCGTGTGGATGTAGTTCGACCGGTGCGTGTACATCACGCCCTTCGGCTTGCCGGTCGTGCCGCTGGTGTAGCACAAACCCATCGGCGAGTTCTCGTCAATGTCGGGCCAGGCGAATTCGGTCTTTTCGGCGCCGATCAACCGCTCGTAATCGTGGGCAGGCGAGAGCGTCGTCTTCCAGTCGCCGGTGTTGCTCATCACGACAATGTGTTTGACGGTCGGAATCCTGCCTTCGAGCTTCTCCAGAATCGGCAGCAAGTCTTCGTCGATGCAGATCACCGAGTCTTCGGCGTGATTGATGATGTATTCGAGGTCGGCGGAAGAGAGGCGCATGTTGAGCGTGTGGAGCACCGCGCCCATGCATGGCGTCGCGTAATAGACCTCCAGATGGCGGTAACTATTCCAGGCCAGCGTCGCCACGCGGTCGCCCTGTCTCACGCCGAGCCGGGTCAAGGCGTTAGCTATCTGCCGCGCGCGCCGGCCCAGATCGGCGTATGTGTAGCGGTGGACCGTGTCGCGCATCTTTGAGACGATCTCGTTTTCGGGCATCAACTCGGCTCCGCGATCCATCAGCACCGGCATAGTCAAGGGCATGTTCATCATCGTCATAAATCGGCTCCTGGTTGTCGTGGAATTTGAACAGCGGATTTTGCGCAAAGCGTAATGGAACGCCTCAGTGAATTCAACGAAAAAGATCGCAAGGGCTTACTTTAGTCGAATTCACTCTTACACCGATGCCGAGAAGGGAAGCGGGATACTTTGGCGGGGTTCACACCGGTGTACGGGTTAATGGAACGCGGATGACGCTGATCTTTTTCGGATTTATCCGCAATGATCAGCCACATCCGCGTCATCTGCGTTCCTTGGCCGCCGGATTTCAGTTTCCGACCTGGCTCTTCGTTGCTTCCTTGTCATCCTTCTTCGGCAAATCAGGCTTGGAGAAATCCGGCGGCGGATCGCCGAAGATGTAATGGTTGAACCAGGCCAGGTTGTGTTGCATCACGGCGCGCATGGATTTCGGCTTTGTGATGCCGTGGCCGTAGCCTTTGTAGACAACCATCTCGACCTTCACGTCTCGGTCTTCCAGCCCCTGTCGCAACTCGTAGGCGTTCGGGATCGGCACGCGTTTGTCGAATTCGCCGTGCTGAATCAGCGTAGGCGTCTTCGCCTGTTTGATGTAGTTCATCGGCGAGGTCTTCGCGTAGATTTCGGGGTCGTCCGCCGGGTCGGCGCCTAGATATTGGATTGTGAACGGCGTGATGTCAGTGTTGTAATAATAGGTCGCCCAGTTCGAGATTCCCGCGCCGACAGAGATCGCCGCAAAGCGATCGGACGACGTTGTCAGAAAGGCCGAGATATAGCCTCCCTGGCTCCATCCCATGCAGCCGACTTTCTTCGGATCAACCCAGCCTTTGGCGATCAGATGATCGACGCCTGACAACACGTCCCACGCGTCGCCGACGCCCAGATTGCGGACGTTCAACTGCCTGAACTTTTCGCCGTAGCCGGCGGAGCCGCGATAATTCACTTTCAAGATCAGCGCGCCTCGCGCGGCCCAGATGTCGGTCGGGTAATAACGCGCGTCGAGCAGCGTAGGGCGGTCAATGCCAGTAGGCCCTCCGTGAATCACGCAGAGCAGCGGATATTTCTTGCCCGGATCGAAGTCGGCCGGTTTGATCAAGACGCCTTCGATGGTCGCGCCGTCCTTACTTTGCCATGAGATGACCTCGCGCGCCCCCAGCGTGAAATCCCTGACCTGACCGGTCATCGAAGTCAGCTTGCGGGGAGAGAAATTCTGAACCGATGAAACGTAGACCTCGTTGAGCGAAGTCGGAGAAGGCGAACTGAACGCGATCTGCTTGCCGTCTTTGGTGAAGGAGAAGCCGCCGGCCATCAGGTTGTCAGGCGCGGTCACTCGAGTGATCCTGCCGGTCTTCGGATCGACGCGGAATAGATGCGAAGCCGTCTTCTGCAAACCGCTGAAGTAAATCCCGTCGGCGTTCCATTCAACGGAGTTTGGCTGTTCGTCGAAGGCGTCGGTGATCGAGTGTGGCGCGCCGCCCTCAACCGATACGACCGCCAGCTTTGAATTCGCATGAAAGAACTTCGGGTTGCCCATCGCTGACGAGAAGACGATCTGTTTGCCGTCCGGCGACCATTGCGGACCGTTGTCGGGGCCAGGCTGCGCAACCAGCTTCTTGACCGAGTTGTCTGCGAGATTGAGCAGATAGACGTCGCTCGTGCCGCCCTGGATCAGGTCGGGATTGATCGTCGCGCTGAACGCGATCAGCTTGCCGTCGGGCGACCATGAGAACGAGCCGACGCTGAAATCTTTGCCTTTCGTGCGCTGCGTCCCGGCGACCGGCTCTTTCAAAGCCTCGGCCACGTCGAAAGTCCAGATGTGCGAATAGTTGTACTCCTTGCGCACGACTTCGAAGGCGCCGAGATAATCTTTGCGCTCCTTGTCGGCTTTCTGGTCGGCGTCGCTCGTGGTGAACGCGATGCTCTTCCCGTCTTCCGACCACGCGAACCCATTAACGCCGTTCTCGGCCTTGGTCAATTGCGCGGCCTCGCCGCCGTCGGGGTAGATGACGAAGATTTGATTCTTGTCGCCGATGCGATTGCTGGTGAATGCCAGCCATTGGCCGTCCGGCGACCATTGCGGATTTCCGGCGGACTTTTCGCCGCGCGTGAGCTGGAACGTCTTGCCCGTCGCCGTATTTGCCAGCGATATCTGAGTGACGAAGGCGTCCTGCTTCCAATCCGTCTCGCTGACGGTGTAGGCGACGTATTTGCCGTCGGGCGAGATCTGCGCGCCGCCGAGCGATTTGACGTTGAGCAGGTCGTCAACTGCGGGGATGCGACGCTGGGCGCTTGCCGCCAATGACAGGCAAGTGATAATCAGTAGGAGGGTAGGGAGTCTCTTGAACATTGTGAAGATCCTTTCTCGCTTCAATTAACCTATTTTGTTTCGGCGTCATTTCGATCGCAGCTCGCGCCGCGTAGCGGCGTCTTGAGTTTAGCCCGGCCATTGAAGGTATTTGAAAAAATAATGCAACCACGCTCTGCTCACGACGCCTGGCGATTTGTTTTATCCCGAAGCGCCAAGCCTTTACTGACCACTGATCACTGACGTCTGGCGACTGATGATAAATATAGAATCTGTCTTTCTTATGGAGCCGGTTTTGATTTGCCTTCAGCCGTCAGTCATCAGTGCCCAGCCGTCAGTAGAAACGCAATGCCTTGCGTCTCTGCCTACTTGTGAAAACGCTGCAAACAAATCGCGCCACACTTGTTGTTGCATTTATTTTTCAAATACGCGGCGAATTAGGCATAGATGTTGAGCGCCTATGCTAAATGCCAATAAGTGAAGGCTCCTCAAAATACGGGCTCGGCCAACTTCGCCAGCACCGCCGCCGAAGCCTTCTCGACGTCCGCGTGCAGCGAGTTGCCGTGCGCGTCCATGGTCACGATGGCCGGGAAGTCGGTTACGCGGAGCCGCCACATCGCTTCGGGGATGCCGAATTCGAGCAGCTTCACATCGAGCACTTCGTCGATGCATTTGGCGTAATACTGCGCCGCGCCGCCGATGGCGTTCAGGTAGACCGCGCCGTGTTCTTTCATCGCGGCCAGCGTCTTCGCGCCCATTCCGCCTTTGCCGATGACGGCGCGCACGCCGTAGCGTTTGATGATCTCGCCCTGGTAAGGCTCTTCGCGGATGCTGGTGGTCGGACCGGCGGCGGTGATCCTGTAATCGCCGTTCTTCATGACTACGGGTCCGCAGTGGTAGAGCGCCGCGCCTTGCAGATTGACCGGCGGCTCGTTCTTCATCAAATGGGCGTGAACGGCGTCACGGCCCGTTAGCATTTCGCCCGTGATCAGCACGACATCGCCGACCTGAAGCCCGCGGACTTGCTCTTCGGTAATCGGCGTGCGCAACGCTTTCTCTTTGCCCGTGGGGACGAATCCGTCCCCACTAGACATCGTGATCGCGGGCTCCTTCTCGTCGCGGTAGAGCCAGCGTTTGATCGCGCCCGTCTTCGCGTCGAGCGTGACGCCCAGGCGCCGGAACGCCCAGCAGTCGTAAGCCACCGAAACGAAGAAACTCGCGGGGAGGCGATTGAGCACGCCGATCTTGCAGCCGATGAGCGTCGCGTTTCCGCCGAAGCCCATCGCGCCGATGCCGAGCGTGTTGGCCGTCCGCATGACGTAATCTTCGAGCTTCGCCAGTTGCGGGTGCGGGTTGGCGTCGTCGAGCGTGCGGAACAATTGATCCTTCGCGTTTTGATAGCCGGTAGTGCGGTCGCCGCCGATGCAGACGCCGACCGCGCCCGCGCTGCAACCCTGCCCTTGAGCCTGCCAGACCGCGTGCAGAATGCATTTGCGCACGCCGTCCAGATCGCGCCCTGCCTTGCCCAGATGCGGAATCTCCATCGGCAGCGAGTATTGAATGTTCTTGTTCTCGCAGCCGCCGCCCTTGAGCAGCAGCTTGACCTCAACCTCGTCGTCGTTTTCCCACTGCTCGAAATGCATTGTGGGCGTGCCGGGGCCGAGGTTGTCGCCACTGTTCGCGCCGGTCAATGAATCGACCGAGTTGGTGCGCAATTTTCCGCGCCTGGTCGCTTCGGCGATGGCTTCGCGAATCTCTTTCTTCATCACGATCTGATTGGCGCCGACGGGAGTTTTGATCTCGAACGTGGGCCAGCCGGTATCCTGGCAGATCGGGCCTTCGTTGTCCGAGGCCATGTCGATGTTGGCGGCGATGACCTGCAGCGCCTGAGCCGAACGCGCGCCCTGTTCATGTTCGAGCATTCGCGCCATGGCCCGGCGCACGTCGGGCGGCAGGTTGGTTGAAGTATGAGTGATGAGTTGCAGCATGCTGTCTCGAAAAGCTTCCATTTCATTTCTCACTTTTAGCTAGAATTAGTTGTTTGAAAACAGATTGAATTATCAGCGCTTTGCGCGCGGTTGAATTCTATCTGGTTTGACCGAGTTTTAACCAGTGGGAAGTGTTTGGCGGACCACTGGAGCACTAAAGTTCGGCTCGCAAACGATCGACCTGATCAGTTGATCGGCGGCGCAATCTTCCGGCGCCGTGCGAGCCGATCACCAACGGAAGAGGCAAGGGAAGATTGCTATGCGAAAGAAGAGACGACAGCCGCAAAAGCGGGAACCTTTTCCCGGCGCAGGCTATTGGTTGGACTTTGAGAACATCAAGACCGATGACTTTGAGATAGTCGAGAAAAGGCTTGACGAAATCAGCCTTAGGGAAGAGCAGATCCGCCATTTGCTCACGTTGAAACAGTACTTTGATTACAAAGCTGGAGATAAGGCTGAAGAAATTGCCGGGCTGGGCGCGGCGCTCCCACCTGAGATGAGAGAGCTCCTTGCGAACATGAGAGTCTTCGGAGATCAACTTAACCGCAAGCTCGAACATCTGCGCAACCTCGAAGAGATCGAGAAAGGGACGACGGCCACAGCCTCGACGGAGGCAGGCAGGCTGACTATCGCTCAATGCGTCTGGGCGCTTCACTATCTGTTGATTGAATCCGGCCTGAGCTATGCAGGCGTTGATAAAAGCGTCGTGGCGCGATTCATCTCGGCGATCACCGGCTACGGCTTCGACAATGTTTACAAGCGCGTCAAAGAGAAGCATGGGAAGAACGAGAAGGCGACCCAACAGGACCTTGCGACCGTGCGCGAGTGGTTCGGGGAGATGGGACTAGAAGCGATCGCAAAAAAAATTGAGGGCGAACGGAATTTGGGGTGACCCCTGGGGTCACCCCAGCTCGAAATCCCGCGCTACTCTGGGCGCGGCTCGGCGATCGAGCCGTGAATTTAGAGAGAGGAGAAAAAACGTGAGACTTTGGTTAACCGTTGAAGAAGCGGCGCCCTACCTGGGCGATGATCCCCAGGCGATCTACCGCGCCATCAGGGAAGGGGATTTCCCGTGGGACTATGTGCGCTTGGGCCGGAAGATCAAAATCAGCGCGAGATCCATTGGGCTGATTCCGTCCATTTGGGACGGACTGGATCGACAGCCGCGGAAAAGCGAAGAGCAACCACAGGGCGAAAGTTTGGCGACCGTAGCCTGAGATTGCTCTTGTGACCCAAACCCGAGGGCCCAGGCTGGGACTGTTTTACCACAGCCGACGCCCACCACGCTAATTTGCGTAGGCGAAACTGTCTAGTTTCCCGTCGCAAATCGAGAGCGACTCACCTGGAGGCGAAATGAACAATCAGGGCGAGCGCGGGCCGCTCGCGGCGGATTACGCCGAGCTGGAAAACAAATCCTGGCTGACCCGCGAGATCGTTGACGCCGCAAAGATCCAGCGCGTTAACACCATCGATGGAGCTGAGATCGTCGGGCGCCCGGCAACCGCCTCGAAGGACTACGCAGGGCTGATCTTCCCTTACTTCTGGCCCGGCGACCCTCATGAGCGCGAGTATCGCCTGCGGCGCGACAATCCAGATCTTGAGCGTCGAGCAGACGGATCAATAAAAGAGAAAGACAAGTATCTAGGCCCACGGAAAAGCATCAATCGGCTCTACATCCCACCTGGCACGCCGGTGGAATGGCTCACCGATGCGACCATTCCTGTCACATTCACCGAGGGCGAAAAGAAAGCTCTCGCGCTGTGGCGATTCTATTGCGATCGCGGCGAGAAGCGGCTCGTGATCGGGATTTCGGGCGCCTGGAATTTTCGCGGCGTCGTGGGCAAGGTGACGAACGGCAAGGGCAAGCCGCAAGACATCAGCGGGATCATTTTCGATTTCGATCGGATCGAGTGGCGCAACAGGGAAGTGTTGATCGTCTTCGATGTGAATGTGCTGACCGACGAGAGCGTCGCGGCGGCCAGGCGCGAACTGGCGCGAGAAGTTCAGCGCAGGGGCGCGGTTCCTTACTGGGTGAACCTGCCGACCGGGATCGACGGCGTTAATGGCGTCGATGACTTACTGGCGCGCTGCGGGCCCGGCTTCCTGGCCGGACTGCTTGCGACTGTCACCACTGTCACTGAGTCATGGGAGTCGCCATCTCAGTTTGATGAGTACGATCTGCCGCCGTTCCCGGTCGATGCCCTGCCGGACTGGCTTGCTAGATACGTGGAAGGGCTGGCCATTACCACACAGACCCCGGTGGACATGGCGGCAATGCTCGGCATTACCAATATCTCTTCAACCCTCGCGGGCAACATCATAATCAGGGTGCGCGAGGACTGGACCGAGACGCCGAATATTTACAGCGTGACCGCGCTCGAAGTCGGCAACCGCAAGACGGCCGTGCATTCGGCCACAAGCGCGCCGCTTAAAGAGAAGGAGCGCGAATTGATTCGAGACGCGCAGCAGCGAATCAGCGACGCGCAGGTTGAGCGCGACATGCTGAGCGCATCGCTGGAGGGCTTGAAGAAGGCGGCGGCAAAAGCGATAGCGAAAGGCGACGACGAAGAGTTCAAACGTCTCACCGAAAAGGCGAAGGAGATCGCCGGCCAGCTACTGGAAAAGACCGTCCCGGCCGTCCCGAAGCTGATCGCCAGCGGGGACATTACGCCGGAGTCGGTTGCGTCCAACCTGGCAGAGCAGGGGGGCCGCTTGCTCATATCCAGCGACGAAGGCGAGCTGTTCCAGTTGCTGGCGGGCCGATACGGGAACGGCGCGAATTTTGAAATCTTCCTGAAGGGCCATACGGGCGAAGAAGTTCGCGTGGACCGTCGCAGCCGATCTGAAATCATCGAGCGCGCCACGCTGACCGTCGCCATGACGGTTCAGCCGGACGTGTTACGAAGCATCGCCGAGAATCCCACCTTTCGCGCGCGGGGACTGACCGCGCGAATGCTTTTCACGATGCCGCCAAGTCTTGTTGGCCGTCGCAGCCTGACACCGCCGCCTTTGAATGAAGAAGCGCGCAATGAGTACCACAAGCGGGTAAAGAAGTTGGCCGCCCTCGCCCCGGTGGAAAACGAAGACGGCAAGCTGATCCCGCGAACGGTCAGCCTGTCGGCCGACGCCGTAGGCTACTTGCTGGCGTTCGCTGAAGAGATCGAGCCGCAATTATCCGAAGGCGGCGCGTTACGGTCGATCGGTGATTGGGCGAACAAGCTCGCGGGCGCCACGGCGCGCTTGGCGGCGATTGTCCATTACGCGGATAAGGCTTTCGAGGCCGGCTCGATTATGGAGATCCCCGCGAAGGCGGTACAGCGCGCCATCTTGATTGCGCGATACCTGATCCCTCACGCGCAGGCCGCTTGCGCTGAAATGGGGGTAGACCCTGAGATCCAGGATGCGCGCAAACTCTTGCAATGGATCGAGACGGCAAAAAGCTCGGCGGAATCCACATTCACCAGGCGAGAGGCGCAGCGCCAGAACCATAACGCGTTTCAGAAAGTCACCGATTTAAAGCCAGCGCTTACCTTGCTCGAGGCGCACGGGTACATCCGGCCAGTGGACGCCGGACGTCGCGACTCCCAGAAATTCGAGATCAACCCGGCCGTTTGGCGGCTCGCAAAAACGAAAATTCAACATCAGGGACACGGTGACAGTAGTGACACTTCACTAACGGTTAGTGAGACGCCGCTAACCGATAAAGCTTCAACTGTCACCACTGTCACCGTGTCACCGATTCCAGAAATTGAATTTGCCGCCAGCGTCAACGGCTCGCATCCGTCTGTAAGTTCAGCCAATAGGGAGGTTTTCAACCTATGACCGCAAATCAGTTGCTTGAGCGCATGGCGGCTCGCGGCGTTCGCGTCACGCTGGACGGCGACGAGCTGAAGGTTGACGCGCCGGCGGGAATGCTGACCGACGAGGACCGTCACCGGCTCTACTGCTACAAGGTCGAATTGCTCTGGCGGCTTCGCCATCCCGAAGGCGATCCGCCGGCGTCCGGCTATGCGGTCCCGCACTACATCGACGGAAAACTGGTCCGCATTCCGCTTGATCGGCTGATCGCCGAGGGCAGGGAAATCGTTGCGCGGGAAAACCTGCGGCCGAAGACTAAGGGCTTTGACCCTGATATGTGGGCCGCCGCTGTCGCGTTGGAGCGATATGACAGTAAGCGCAGGGAAGTGGTGAGGGCGACGTTATGACCATAACCGACAACGACCTCAACGAAGCCCGCGCGCTCGTCCGCGACCTCTCCCGTATCACGCTCAAGAACGACGGCGACCGCCGCTTTCTCCGGACATGGGCCGGCTATCTCGACAGGACCGGGGACCTGGCGGAACTCGGGCGATGGAGAATGGCCAGCCTTCGACGCGTCGCAGCCTCTTACGGACTCTGCAAAGAAAATGGCGCCGAACCGACGGCGCCAGGACTCGATTAACTTCCAATAGAAAGGATTCAAAGTATGACCAAGAATAACACTCAATCGAAAACTTACAACAGTTTCGGCGTCCTGACGCTTTTGAAGCTGATCCAGATCGAAGCCGACAAGAGCCACGCCGGCGTTTTTGCGATCCTCGCGACCGGCGACGGATACAAAGTGGCTTTCGGCGCGGGCGTCCTCACCGGCTCGGGCTGGCTCGAGACGAGAGTCTTACCCACGTTGAAAGGGGCGCTCACCGCCGCGCTCGCCCGGGAATGGGCGCCGACCGAAACAGCGGTGGCGGCGTCGAGCGGGACGTGACGCGGGCGGCGCAGCGCACAGGCGAGAAGCGAATTGAGCAAACTGGACGGAGTCTAAATATGAAAAATCCAAACGAACCATGCGATGTGACGATCACGTTTTTCGATAGCGGTAAGAGCGCGCTACTTCTCAGTCTCTCGCTCGAGCAACAGCGCGCCCTAAGCGAACTGTTGCAATCAAGCGGCGTCCGCTATCAATGGGAGGCGCGGCTTTGTTCGGCGCTCTCTTTCTCGAAGCGAACTGGGGGACTGTGGCGGCGCGCGCTTCGGTGGATGACGTCGCTACTGCTGCTGATTGCCATCCTGTCCGCGCCGGCGCTGGCGCAGAGAGCAATCGAGCCGATTCGACTCCAGATTTCGAGTTCAGGAGCAGGCGAGCCGGACAAGGAGCGCGGCGATCTGCTGCGCGCGGAGTTGAACAAGCGCCGAGACGTGGCTTTTGTTTCGCGGCGGCCAGACTTCACCATCGTTATAGCCTCCGCGCCATTCGTACAGGGGGAGAGCGTCGTCGGCGAATCCTGGGCTGTTTTGCTTGTCCAGGCAGGCTCGGGAAGCTTTCGGCTATTCGTTGACACTGGGCCGGACTCGCGGACCATAGCCGGCATTATGGCCGCGAAGCTCACGGATAGCGCTATGCAAACCAGGGAGGAACGATAATGGCAACCGTCACTGTCCAACCGGCGAGCAATCAAAGTCCCGATCCGGGACAGGGCGGACTTGCCGTCACCGGCGCCGCGAACACGGGCCACGCGCAGACACACTGCGGCGTTACGGAACCGACAGGCGGCGTACTTCTGCAAAAGAAAACCTGCATATGGACAGCGTTCGGAGCCGTTACCGGCCCGATTAGGGCCATCCACTTGAAAGCCGATTGGAGCATTCCAGCGCAGGCCGTTAGCGCGAGTTCAACCGTTGTCGGCGACTCGGCGCTCGCGTTCTCCCAGTTCCTGCTTGAATACTCAGTGAACGGCGGTAGTTCGTGGACAACCGCCACCGATCAGCAACGGACCGTTACCGCCAGTGACGGCAGTAGTAGTTCCGACAACTCACTGACCGGCGCGTCAGGCTCCATCGACATTTCCATTCCGGCGACGACGCCAATCGCATCCATCAGATTGCGCGATAGTTTGAACACTGAGGCCGACAACATCGAGGACGTCGGCGGCGACTCATTCGCCAGCGCGGGCATAGACGCCGTCGTCTCAAACATCCGACTAGAAGTCACGACGCAGGACCTGCAGCCTATCGTCCTTTGGTGAAAGGGACGCGGAAAAGAAAGCGAGAAATTCTGATGCCTCAAAATCCATTCGATAAATTAACCACACCGGGAACAGCGGTCCCGGTTCCCGGCGCCGCTGGCAGAAAGAGAAAGTCGAGGAATCCGTTCGATGACCTCCCGCCTCTTCCGGCTCCTACGCCAGTGGAGACACCGCCAGCCGCTCCGCCGCAGGAACAGCCTCCAGGCTTCCTCGAAAATCTCCAAATCGGCGCGCACAGGATGGTATTGAACGCGGCGGACGCGGGCCGCGTGCTCAACGAGGCGGTAAGCGCGGCGTCGTCGGGCGACTTCGGGCCGTTAAAACAGTTGGGAGAAGTGATCGGACGCGGCCTCGCTCCGTTTGTTTCAGCGGCGGCGCATCCGCAAACCGCGCCCCAGTCCTTCATCCTTGAAAGTGAAGCCCAGGCCGCGCCGCTCAGCGAATTGACGCGCCAGCGCCAGCAGAGAATCGAGCAGATTCCAGAACTTTACTCCAGTCAGGTGGTAGACGAAGAGACCAGGGCCAGGCTTGCGGCCCGCGCCGCCCTCGATCCTTCGATTGCCGGAAAGATCACACGCGGCGGCTCGGAGTTCGTTACCGAAGCCCTTCCAGGCGTACTCACCGGGATAGCGACGGGCGGCAGTGTCCCCGCCATCGCAACCGTCGTCGGCCTCCAGTCTCTCAACCGTCCTGAAAACCTGCCGTTCAACGTGGCGCTCGCCGCAACCCCTCTTCCCATAGGTAAGGCCCTGGCGCCGCTCATTCGCAGGCTCAGGGGAATCAAGCCTGGAGAGATCGCGCCCGCAATCGAATCGGCGGCGGTTAGGGCGCCAGAAGTCGCTTCATCAGCGCCAGCCGTAGGAAGCGAAACCGGGCTTGCAAACCTGGGCGGCGCCGCCCAGGCCATCAGCGCCAACCTGCGTCAAATGCTGCGCGATAGCGTCGCTCGAACCGGTAAGTTGCCAGCAGTCGAGCGCGGTTCGGCGATTGATAGAGCGTTTGAGGGCTTAGTTACGGGAGGCGCGCCGCGCGACGTTACCACTTTGAACACGGCGCTGCTATCAATGGAAAGGGGCGCTACCCCGGCAGCCGCTCCTGCAGTGGCCCGCACTGCGGCGGAAAACCCCTTCTCAGCACTCGAAACGCCTCCGGCCTTATCAGGCCAGCGCGCCGGATTGACTACAGGGCAAGAGGAGGCCGAAGCGCTCAATTCGGCGATTCAAAAACTAGGAACCGACAACCCCGGCGAGATCGCGGATATGATCGCCAACGCTAACCGGCGGTTTAATGAAACCGTCACAAAGCCGGGCGAAGCCAAACGACCGATTACATCCGCCGAACGGCAATCCGCCATCGAAGACTACAACCGGATTAAGACTCTCACGAACGCCGAACATGACGCCCTGGCCGAAGTCCTGCCCGAGCGGACATTATCCCCTGTCAACAAGATGCTGGTCGCGGGTGAACCGACGGCCCGCGCTATCTCCGACATTCCGGCTAGCGAGCCGAACGCGCAGCTTGACGCCAACCTTCGAGAATTGGAGGCCTTTTTCGGAGCGCAGAAAAGCGGGACGGCGGCCCGCACGCCGGACGTAGCGCTTCCAGCAGGACCGCCGGTTGCTGAGTTTAAAGGCGTTCCCTTAAACGAATTGGAAGTATCGGCCTCTCAGGGCGTCAAGGTCGCGGATGCGCGCGGCCCGGCGGTTCAACAGGACTACGCGGCAAAGGCCGGGACGCTTGTCGCGCCGGCGGAAAAATCCTCAATTTGGGATACTTTAGTTTCCATATGGAAGGCCGGCCTTCTAACTAAGCCGACGACTCACCTTAGGAACATCGGCGGGACTGGTCTCTTCCAGCTAAGCGAGCAAGCCGCGAGGATCCCG
>DASTMP010000151.1:0-9672 GCA_035714085.1 Blastocatellia bacterium | reverse complement strand
CCCATTGTGTTGTCGTTTGAAATTGCACTTTTATGCTAAACTTTTTTCGCACAGAGCCACCGGTAAATTTGGGATATTTGATTCATACTCCTCAGTTTACTGGATCGGCTCTGTTTTCTTTTGCACAAAATCTGGGCGAAGCGGGCGGCAGCTTTTTGGTATTCGCCATTTCATCATTGAGATTGGGTCAATCGCTGTCACCCGCTTCGCGGGCTGGTGCGGTAATTCTCTCGTCGTACCTGGGGCTGCGGCTACGCTCCACCCCAGGCTCTACTCTTGCGCCCGCGTTCGCGGGCTGGCGGACAAGTCGTGATGACAGAAATGGACACACTAGGATTGAGAACAGAATTCCGCGGGATTCCCGCGCTGGCCGGGCTTCCGGATGAAGTCTTCGCCTGGTTGGTCGAGCATGGCAAAGAGTTGCGGCTGGCTGCGAACGAAGTCTATCTTCGTGAAGGCGAATTGGCGGATCGTCTCGTCATCGTGCTGGAAGGTGAATTGCACGCCCGCGCTGAAGGGCCGGAACACGACGGGCAAGTGTACATCATCCCGAGCGGCGCAATCAGCGGCAAGCTTCCTTTTTCACGCATGACCCATTACAGCGCGACCATTCGCGCCGTCGCGCCAAGCCGCGTGTTCTGGCTGGATGCGAAACATTTCCCGGAGTTAATGCGGAGTTTCCCTGATCTGCTACAGCGGTTGGTCGAAGTCTTGAGCGATCGTGTCCGCGAGGTGACGCGGATAGACGAACGGCACGATAAACTGATGGCGCTGGGGAAGCTTTCCGCCGGGCTGGCGCACGAATTGAACAACCCGGCGGCCGCCGCGCGCCGCGCCGCACAGCATCTGGGCGAGCGGCTGCAAACGCTCAACCGTCTGTGCCTGACGCTCAGTCATCAAACATTGACCGCCGAACAGATCGCCTTCCTCACTGAATTCCAGCGCGAAGCCGCCGAGTGTCTGACCGCCGCGCCCGCGCTAGACCCGCTGGCCGAAAGCGAATGCGAAGAAGAAATCAGCGACTGGTTGGAAGCGCGCCAGATCGCCGAGGGCTGGAAACTCGCGCCGACCTTCGTGCGCGCGGGACTGCATCGTGAAGAGCTGGAGGCGTTGGCGGAATGTATGAAAGGTCAGGCGCTCAACGACGCGCTGCAATGGCTCGAAGCCGCATGGTCCTCGCAGGAACTGGTCAAGGAGATCGAGCATAGTATGGCGCGCATCTCCGACCTGGTGCGCGCGATTAAGGAGTATACGTACATGGATCGCGCGGCCTTGCAGGAAGTGGACGTGCATCAGGGCTTGGAGAATACGCTGGTCATACTCGGCCATAAGTTGAAGCGCGGCGTAACTGTGATCCGCGAATACGCCAAGAACCTGCCGCATATTCCCGCATACGGCGGCGCGCTCAATCAAATCTGGACCAACCTGATCGTCAACGCCATTGACGCGATGAACGGCCAGGGCAATCTGTGGATTCGCACTTCGGCCAAGCCCGATCACATCCTGGTTGAAATCGGCGATGACGGCCCCGGCATTCCGCCAGAAATTCAAGGACGCATCTTCGAACCCTTCTTTACCACTAAACCGCAAGGCGAGGGCACCGGACTGGGGTTGGACGCTGTCTACCGGATTGTCCAAAAGCATCACGGCGCCATCCGTTTCCAATCCAAACCCGGAGACACCTGCTTCCAAGTACGTCTCCCATTGACGCTTTCTACGGCGAACGCTATGGTAGAAGAATGAAAGTCACATGCGCGCATCTGGATCAGATTCAAGACGTAACGCCCAGCGCGCGAGGCTGTGAAGACTGTCTGCGCGGCGGAGGCCAGTGGCTGCATCTGCGCCTGTGTTTGACGTGCGGGCACGTCGGCTGCTGCGATTCTTCGCCGAACAAGCACGCGACGAAACATTACCACGCGACAAAACATCCGGTGATTCGTTCCTTCGAGCCGGGCGAAGAATGGGTGTGGTGTTACGCCGACGAACTCTTCTTCGAATCGCTCTGACCTCATTCGGAGTTCAGGTGATCGTTCGGGGACTCAGTTGACCTACCAACAGCGGGTCTCGTTTTCTTTCACGCTTTACCTCAAAATAACCTCTAACGTGAATTATGTGGCGCGTATTTGGGAAATGACGTATTTTGCAAATCGCTCAACAGTAGTTAAATTATCTCCACTAATCTTTCCTACTACGTTTCCATTTCTAAAGTGAATCGCAAATCGATTCCTTGCTTGAAATGTCGCTAAATACCCTTCTTCACCTATCTTATACCTATCTACTCGCCAACCCATCGCCACCTGGCCATTACCAGTTGGCTTTAACCACTTTATTGCTTCTGCTCGGCTCTCAACTTGATAGATATTGATGGCGATATTCTCTTGCCGCCTGTCTTTCTGATTGTGTTGCCACTGTTCAACTAGAACTGTTCTTTCGCTAGGCACAATAGGAACACGGCCACTCTCGATCCCAGCCACATATTTCCAAGTTGGCTCTTTAGCCTTGAGCGCTTGTCGAATTTGCAATCCCAAGGGGGGCTCATCTTGCGCCTTCAGTGATACTGAAGCGCAAAGTATACATGCCATGGAGACACACAATGTTTTCACTTACTTTTCCTTCTCGTATCGGAAGCCGCCTGACATGAATTATATGGACGACGAATTATCCTCGCGGTTATGTTTTCAGAAACGTCCCGCGCTCGAGGTCCTCGAAAGCCTGCCGAAGTTCCTCCTGCGTATTCATAACGATCGGGCCGTACCAGGCCACAGGCTCTTCGAGCGGCTTTCCTGAAACCAGGAGGAAGCGGATCCCCTCGTCCCCGGCGTGGATTGTGATCTCGTCGCCGCGGTCGAAGAGCACGAGCGAGCGATTGTCGGCATCCTGCGGAGGATTCGTGTCAGCCCATTTGATTCCTTCAGTCGGAACCGCAAGCGGGCCTGAAGCGTTGCAAAACTTCCCATCTCCAGAGAAAACATACGCGAATGCGTTGCGCGTAGTCTCGACCGGGAGAGTTTTCCTCTGTCCCGGTGGAACCGCCACATCGAGATAAATCGGGTCCGCCGCTATCCCGACCACAGGGCCGGTCGTTCCCCAAAAGCTTCCGCAGACGATACGAACCTGGGTTTCGTCGTCGTCCGTGACTACGGGAATGTCAGCCGCCTTCACCTCCTGATACCTTGGCGCGGTCATCTTGAGCGAAGACGGGAGATTGGCCCACAACTGGAAGCCATGCATCCGGCCATCCTGGTCGCCCTTCGGCATCTCCTGGTGGATGATCCCGCTCCCGGCGGTCATCCATTGCACGTCGCCGGCGCCTATGACGCCGCTGTTCCCCATGCTATCGCCGTGCTCCACCGTTCCCGCCAGGACGTAGGTGATCGTCTCGATTCCTCGGTGAGGGTGCCACGGGAAGCCTGCCAGGTAATCCTCCGGAATGTCATTTCGAAAGTCGTCGAGGAGGAGAAATGGGTCGAAGTCGGATGTATTGCCGAATCCGAAGGCGCGGCGCAACCGCACGCCCGCGCCTTCAAGCGTCGGCCTGGATTTACTGAGTCGCTTAATTGGTCGAATGGACATAATTGACCTCAAACGCGGAAGCCTTTCCGCACGAAATGATGATTATTTCAAACCTCGCGATACTTGTGCCCGGAGGCATACCCAATAATAAAAAAAATTCTAGCGGAGTGTCGATTCAGGCCTTTGCCGTTCGATTAGCCGATGGAGGAGGACAAATGAGATATATGTCGCTGATTTACCTTGAAGAGCAATCGCTGGGCGAAGCCGAGCGGGAGCGCTGTTATGCGGAGTCCGCGCAATTCACGCATCAACTCAATTCGAACGGGCATTACCTGGCCGCCGCCACGCTGCATCCGACCTTAGTGACGACCGCCGAAGAGGTTGACCTCGAACTTTCTTCCCCGGATTATCCAGATATGAACGGAATACTCAAACAACCCTGCGACGAAGGCGTCATCTTGACCTCTCCCATAGCCGCCGCTCCGTGCCGGCAGGCCGCCAAGCCGTGGATTCTGACGGCGACAATTCTGGCTTCGAGCATGGCGTTCATTGACGGCACGGTGGTGAATGTCGCGTTGGGAGCGTTGCAGCGGGAGTTCGACGCGACGCTGGTCGGCGTGCAGTGGGTGGTGGAAGCTTACGCGCTCTTTCTGGCGGCGCTGGTACTGGTGGGCGGGTCGTTGGGCGATCTTTATGGGCGGCGGCGAGTCTTTGCGATCGGTATCGCCATCTTTGCCGTCGCCTCAGTCGCGTGTGGGCTGTCCCGTGACATCCCTGAACTGATACTGGCTCGCGCGGCGCAAGGAATCGGCGCGGCGCTGTTGGTACCAGGCAGCCTGGCAATCATCAGCGCTTCGTTTTCGGAGAACGAGCGAGGGCGCGCGATCGGAACATGGTCGGGAATGTCCGCGATCACCGGAGCCGCCGGGCCTGTCATTGGCGGCTGGCTGATCGAGCATGCCTCGTGGCGCTGGGCCTTTTTCCTCAACCTGCCGCTGGCCGCAGTGACGCTGGCGATCGCCTTCTGGCAAGTTCCTGAAAGCCGCGGAGAGATGCGAGTCAAAAGGCTGGACTGGCCGGGGGCGTCGCTGGTAACGGTCGGACTGGGTCTCATCGTTTTCGCCCTGCTGGAATCGTCGAGTCACGGCTGGCGCGGCGGGCGAGTCGTGGGCGCGCTAGCGGCGGGAGTGGTAGCGCTTATATTGTTTGTCGCTATCGAATCGCGCAGCGCCTCTCCGGTCTTGCCGCTTGAGCTGTTCCGCAACCGCAATTTTACCGGCGCGAACCTGCTGACGCTCTTCCTATATGCGGCGCTGGGAGGCGCGATGTTTTTCCTGCCGCTGAACTTGATTCAGGTACAGGGCTATTCCGCGACGGCTGCGGGCGCGGCCCTTCTCCCATTCATCCTGCTCTTTTCTTTCCTGTCACGCTGGGCCGGTGGATTGGTGGAACGATGGGGGCCGAAGAGGCCGCTGTTTATCGGTCCCTTGATTGTGGGACTCGCCTTCGTTCTTCTTGCGCTACCCGGCAAGGGTGGAAGTTACTGGACGACCTTCTTTCCAGGAATAGTTTTGCTCGGCCTGGGGATGGCTACGAGCGTCGCGCCCCTGACAACGGTCGTGATGACTTCTTTAAGCGCCGACCGCGCCGGCGTCGCTTCCGGCGCCAACAACGCGGTGGCGCGCGTGGCGGCGTTACTGGCGATCGCCATCTTCGGCGTGGTCATGCTCAACGCCTTCAATAGCGCGCTCGACCGGCGGCTCGAAGGTATGGGACTGCCGACGGAGGCGCAGCGACAATTGGATAATGATCGCGCGAAATTGGCGGCGACGGAGGCGCCTCCAATGTTGGACCTGAAAACTGCCGCCAGCGTCAGGCGCATAATCGCGGACTCTTTCATCGTTGGATTTCGGTGGGCGCTGATGCTTGCCGCATCGCTGGCGATTCTTGGCGCGCTTGTAGCATTGCTGGTCATTGAACCCAGGCTTCGTGCCCGAAGCGGTGATACAAGCGCAACCGTACAGTAGCGCATCTCTACAGACTATAGCTTTTTGCGCCTTAGCGACCGGTCAATTGCTCCAGCTTTTCCGGGTATCGAGCCCCTTGCACCGTGATCTTTGAAGCGGCGCCATCGATCTCACGGAGATCGTCGGAGGTAAGTTCGACTTTAGTTGCTCCGATGTTCTCGTCCAGGCGGTTCAGCTTCGTGGTACCCGGAATCGGCACGATCCACGGCTTCTGGGCAAGCAACCAGGCGAGCGCTATTTGAGCAGGCGTCGCCTTCTTCCGTTCCGCGATCTTGCCAAGCAGATCGACCAGGGCCTGATTCGCTTTCCGAGCCTCCGGCGTAAAGCGAGGGAGGGTGTTGCGGAAGTCGGAACTGTCGAACGCAGTATTTTCGTCGATCTTTCCCGTGAGGAAGCCCTTGCCCAGAGGGCTATATGGAACGAAGCCGATCCCGAGTTCCTCTACGGTCGGCAGCACTTCCGCTTCAGGTTTTCTCCACCACAGCGAGTATTCGCTCTGGACTGCTGTGACTCGCTGGACGGAGTGAGCGCGGCGAATCGTCTGCGCTCCCGCTTCAGAAAGGCCGAAGCGCTTAACCTTACCTTCCTGAATCAGTTCCTTCACCGCTCCCGCCACGTCTTCGATTGGCACGTCCGGGTCAACACGGTGTTGATAGAACAGATCGATGGCATCGATCTTGAGTCGCTTGAGCGAGGCCTCGGCGACCTGCTTGATGTGCTCTGGCCGACTATTCAGTCCTACCCACCCCGGCGCCCCATCGGGATTAAGTTTGAACCCGAATTTGGTGGCTATCACCACTTGCTCACGGATGGGAGAGAGGGCTTCGCCAACGAGTTCTTCGTTTGTGAATGGGCCGTAAACTTCAGCGGTATCGAAGAATGTGACGCCGCGTTCGACGGCAGACCGAAGAAGAGAGATCATCTCCTGCCTGTCTCCAGCCGGACCGTAAGAAAAGCTCATTCCCATACAGCCGAATCCGAGAGCCGAGACCTCCAAATCGCTATTTCCAAGTTTGCGTTTCTGCATTGTTTCTCCTTCGAGGTGTATTGATTACCAGGGCAAAACGCCTTGATCGTCGAAGTAACCGCCGGTTGCGCCGTCTGCTGGTAAAGTCGCCAATTGGATGATGACATCGGCGGCCTGCTCGACGGTTTTGTGGCCGCTATGACCGTTCAAATCGGTCGCGGTGTATCCTGGCTCCGCCGAATTGACTTTGATCGTGGTGTCTTTCAGTTCATACGCGAGCGTCACCGTGAAAGCGTTGAGCGCGGTTTTTGAAGTGTTATAGGCGAGCAGTTTCAACGGATAACCTGCCCAGGTGGGATCGTTATGCAGCGTCAAAGAGGCGAGCCCGCTCGAGACATTCACGATGCGCCCCGCGTCGGATTTGCGGATGAGCGGCAGGAAGGCTTGCGTAACCGCGACCGCTCCGAAAAAGTTCGTGTCAAAAGTTTTTCGGAGCGTTTGCATATCCACCTCGCTCGGCTTCTGGCCTATATCGAGCGCGATACCGGCGTTATTCACGAGAACGTCCAGCTTGCCGAATTTGTCCTCGATAAAACCATGCGCGGCCTTGTGGGTCGTCTGATCGGTTACGTCAAGACGCAGAAATTGAACATCCAGGCCTTCGGCTTGTAATTTCGCCGCGGCTTCCTTCCCGCGCGGCTCGTCCCGCGCGCCGAGTAACACCGTCATGCCCTGGCTTGCAAGGCGCCGCGCCGTTTCATAACCGATTCCTTTGTTTGCGCCTGTCACGAGCGCGATTCTTTTATTTGAATGCTCTGCCATTTCGTTTCCTTCTCCTCAGGAAATAGACAGGATTTACAGGATTTTTCAGGATTGTTCTCAATTCACAGCATCCTGAAAAACCCTGTAAATCTTGTCTATTTTCATTATTTCAAGGTGTCGCATAGCGACATTAAGGCTCCTTACAGAAACATCCCGCCCGAAGCCTCCAGACGCTGCGCGTTCACCCAGCGGCCTTCCTCCGAGCATAGAAAAGCGACCACGCCGCCGATGTCATCTGGAACGCCGACGCGGCCGAGCGCCGTTTGCGATGCCAGAAAACCCTTCACCCCCGGATTGTGTTCGAAGGCGCCGCGTGTGAAATCGGTGTCAATAGCGCCGGGCGCGACGACGTTGGCGGCGATGCCACGCGGCCCCAACTCCTTCGCCAGATACCGCGTAAACACTTCAATGGCGCCCTTCATCGAAGCATAGGCCGCGTATCCCGGTATCGCAAACCGGGCCAGTCCGGTCGAGGTGTTTACGATGCGTCCGCCGTTGGCGATGAGCGGCAGCAGCTTCTGCGTGAGAAAGTAAACGCCTTTGAAGTGGACGTTCAATAACTCGTCAAACGCTTCCACGGTAGTTTGGTCAATAGTCGAGTAGCGGTCTATGCCGGCGTTGTTGATGAGGAAGTCAAAGTCTTTCCTCTTCCAATTGTTTTCCAACGCCCGCGCAAGAGCGTCGCGAAAGCCTTCAAATTGGCTCAGGTCGGCGACATCCAATTGCAGCGACGCGGCCTTCCGCCCCAACTTATCGATCTCCGCGGTGACAGCCTCGCCCTCTTCTTTCTTCTGGCGATAGGTAAGGATCACGTCGTTGCCCTTCCGGGCGAGTTGCAAGGCGATGTTCCTGCCCAGGCCGCGGCTGCCGCCGGTCACTAACGCGATTTTGTTGGTCGGTTCGAATTTGTTCATGCGTTTCCCTCCGTTTGAATAACCGTTTCTCTCGATTGTTTAGCGCGCCACAATTTCTTAATGAGGACCGGCCGTCGAATAGACCGTGAATTCGTTTTCCTGCCAGCGCAATCTCTGCGCCAAGCTCGGGAATAATTTAGTCGAATCGGTCATGGCAGCGGTAATCTGAACCTGCTGAATCCTTGCCTAATCCTGTATTCTTGCCTATGGTGTAAAAATGAAAGGGGTAAATCATAAATGACAGTGTCAACGGCCACGGCAAAAAACATTGCAAAAAACGGCAAGCGCTATTTGACGGAGACAGTCAGCAATCATCCATTCGAACTGGCCGAGTTGGCCAGCCTGATTGGGCGGAACATTGGCGAGGATGGCATGCGCGCCACCGCGATTCCACGTCTGTTCCTGATACGCAAATCACAACTCTCGGAGCCTATGCTCACTATGTACGACCCTGCCTTGTGCATCGTCGTCCAGGGTCGGAAGCAGGTGATGCTGGCGGATGAAGTCTATGTTTACGGTCCGGAACAGTTTCTGGTTATCTCGGTCGATCTGCCGGTGGTCGGCCAGGTGATCGAAGCGACGCCGGCGGAACCGTATATATGCCTGAAGCTCAATTTGGATCCTGGGATGCTCAGCGCGCTGATGGTTGAGCTGGGGCAAAGCCTGACTCGGAATCAGCGAGCAGAACAGTTGAGGCTGGGATTGTCCATCAGCCCTCTAGCTCCTCCCCTGCTCGACGCGGTGATACGGCTGGCGCGGTTGTTGGAAGCGCCGAATGACATTCCTGTCCTGGCGCCGCTCATCGAGCGGGAAATTCTCTACCGCCTGCTTTCCGGCGAATATGGCGACCGCTTGCGACAAATCGCAATGGCCGACCACCGGCTGGTGGCGGTCAATCGGGCGATCAATTGGCTCAAACGGAATTACGCATCGCCATTTCGGATCGAAACCGTCGCGCGCGAAGCGCGCATGAGTCCGTCAGCGCTCCACCATAGTTTCAAATCCGTCACTGCCATGAGCCCGTTGCAATATCAAAAACAACTTCGATTGCAGGAAGCGCGCCGGCTGATGCTGGGACAGGCCATGGACGCGGCGACGGCCAGTCATCACGTGGGATATGAAAGCCCTTCGCAGTTCAGCCGTGAATACAGCAGGTTGTTCGGAGCGCCGCCGTCGCGCGACATCGCGCGGCTCAAAGAAAGCGTGGGAACTGTCGCGGCGGATTAGCTTAACTTTCCTGCGGAAAATCAGCCACGAAGATACGAAGAGCACGAAGACCTGTATCGATGAAAATCTCGCCTGCGTGCGGTCATGTACTGACATATTCGATAACACGGCGTTAAGCTCCCTTTTCATTAAACATTCTCCCTCCAAACCTCGCAATCTCCCCAAAGGCAGCTTTTTCAGCGGGTCATCTCTGATCAAGTGG
>DASTMP010000150.1:0-30277 GCA_035714085.1 Blastocatellia bacterium | reverse complement strand
GCGGCAACAACGGTTCGATCCGCCGCCACTCCTCATTGCTCAGCCAATACAGTTGCTTCCTCATCAAGGCCTCCCCCGATTCGGAAGCCTTGAATCACAACTCTGTGCGCACTGGAATCCTTATTGAGTACAGACCCTAGTGCCTTTGGACGAGTGCCCATCACGGGAGCAGCCAAAATAAGCCTCAGTTCGGCTGCACCAAACAACTACCGCCAACCTGCCGCAGGCGGGAACACAATAGATCAGCCTCCCGCCGAGTGGCGGCTCCTACTCGAACTCGATACCAGAACGCGTTTCGGCCCGCTGTAGACTTGATGATCAGCGGCCTGCTCGAGCCCAGGACCGCCGAATATTCCGATTGCATGCGGTGGAATGCGGAAAGCGCACCAATTTCCGATCTCTCCCCAACGAGCTGGACGCCCCAGGGAGCCTCTCTTGCCTTGGTTGCCGCGACTTGCCGCGGCTGTTCGCGCATCACGTCCTCCGCCACATTGAGACACCGTTCAACCGGTGCTGCCTGCATTGGAAGCTCTGTGCCCGCCGTGCGCCACTCGCTCACGAAATGGCCGGTGACGGCCCGAACATAATCAATCGTTTGCTGCGGTAGACCACGGCGGCCCTCCAGCCAATCTGCCACTCGCTTTGGGCCCGCATTGTATGCCGCAGCGGCCAGACCTAGATTTCCGAATTGCGTGCGTAAGTGGGCCAGAAGCTCAGCAGATTTGTAGATTGCCGACGCCGCATCGAATGGATTTGTAAGCTGCGCATTCATGGCAGTCCCTGGCATGAACTGAGCAATGCCCTGGGCACCTGCAGGGCTGAGTGCCCCGGGATTGAACCGGCTCTCTTGCCAAATCAGCCGGGAGAAGAAATCCACTGGAATGCCGTTGGCAACAGCAGCGGAAGAAAGCTCTTCGCAGATCGCCTTCGGGGAGGTCACTTCGGCTTCCGCAGGGACAATCAATGCGCTTTGAAACGTGAACCGGCTTAAAAAGCCACAGATCAATAAGAGTAGAAGGCGACGAAAGTTTAGCATCTCGCGACCGCTCTCGATGATGCCGATTTAACGCCTTAGAACGAAAGCTCCGCGCGTGAGCAGCTAGATTCCAATGGAACTTCCACTGCTCACCAGCAACTAAAACATTACCATATCAGCGCAGCAACTAACACCTGCGATAATCGTCTTCGATCCGTACGATATCGTCTTCGCCCAGATAACTGCCCGTTTGAACCTCAATCAGCTCAAGATCGATCTTTCCCGGATTCTCCAGGCGATGGCAGGCGCCGATCGGAACGTAGACGGATTCGTTTTCGTGCAGCATCTTGACCGTGTCGCCAATGGTCACCCGAGCAGTACCACGAACGACGATCCAATGTTCCGCCCGGTGATAATGCAGCTGCAGCGACAGGCGCCCACCCTTCTTCACGACGATCCGCTTAACTTGGTAGCGAGCGCCCTCGTCGACGGACCGATACGATCCCCAGGGGCGATGGACCGTGAGATGATCCTCGACGAGCTTCGGCGCCCTATGTTTCACCTCCTGGACAACCCGCTTTAGCTCCTGGCTGTGCTGGCGCTGCGCGACCAGAATGGCATCATCGTTTGCGACCACGGCGACGTCTTCAAGGCCCAACACCGTCACCAGCTGCTTTTCGGTTGAGACGTAACAACCGCACGAATCCACAAACACCGCGGAGCCCTGCGCCGCATTCCTGGCAGCATCCAGTTCCGATAACTCCCACACACCCTGCCAGGATCCGACATCCGACCACCTGTAGCTGACCGGCATGACGGCGGCACGATCAGTACGCTCCATTACGGCATAGTCGATCGATTTGGTTTCGGCGCGCTCGAAGGCATTTCGGTCAAGGATGGTAAAACCGATGTCGGACGTTGCCATGTCCACTGCGTCGAAGACTGCAGCGCTGCTCGCCGATTCAAAACGGCGGTACTCATCCAGCAAAAAACGTGCCGGAAAAACAAAATTTCCGGAATTCCAGAAATAGCCATTAGCAACGTAACGCGCGGCGGTTTCCGAGTCGGGTTTTTCGGCGAAGTTCTCGATAGCGAAAATACCGGTAACGATCGACGGGCCGGGTCGAATGTATCCGTACTCGGTAGCCGGCCGGCTCGGACGCACGCCGAACGTCAGGATACGATCTTGCCTTGTAACGCCCGCTGCAATCATGCAGGCCTCAGCAAAGGCGACCGGATCGTCAATGACGTGATCCGCGGCGACGGCCAGCATTACCGCATCACCGTCACGTCGGCTTGCGTACGTTACGCCGGCAATCATCGCGGGGCCGGAATCCCGCCGCATCGGCTCCAGCAGGATATCGGCATCGACCGAAATGGCTGCGAGCTGCTCGGCGACGAGAAACCGGTACTGCGCATTGGTGACGATGATCGGTCGCGAGAAGAAGTGGGGGTCTGATACCCGCCGAACAGTTTCCTGAAACGTCGAGGTCGGGCCGAATAGCGGCAAGAATTGCTTCGGCCGGTTCTCGCGCGAAGCCGGCCACAGTCGGTTACCTGCTCCGCCACACATAACCAGGGGCGTAATCAGCTCACTCAACAGGGTACCTGCGTCTATTAGGGCCCCGACGTGTCAACGTAATATCGTGGCGTGCGGCTGAAATCCAGCATCAGAGTTATCTCCTTGAGCTACCCCTCTTTCGAGACCTTGCAGCTAAGAGCCCGCAATCGGAGGTAACGCTTCCTCGTTTGGCCCAGATTTCTGCCACTTCAGGGGTACTCTGATCTTTCCGACTCGCTGGAAAACCGTGCCCATGCGGGCCAATGCAGCGTCGGCAAGCGGGCACGATCAGTTTCCCCGCCCCCTAAACTTGGCCAGTTTTCATTTTTTGAGTAGCCCATTTTGGAAATTGGCGTTTTGATCTTTTTATTTTTCGATCGGGCGCTAAACGTTGGGCGTCGAAGTTGCGTAAGCACCGACCAGAAATCAGCAGATGCTACAAGCGCGCGGTGGACTGCGCCCGTCAAGCCATGGTGCAAAACGATCCGGAACTCCGTGAGTTATTACTTAATCTTGAACGGCGCTGGGAGCAGCTCGCACGGATTTACGAGTTTGCCGAGCACATCGACCATTTTAGAAAGAGCCCCCGCGGCGTTCGAAAATAGCCTGCCTAAGTACACCGCAGTTACCGCGCCGGCGCTTTTGACAACCAAACCACTCAAATCGTCAAAAGCGCGGACTTGCTTATGCCAACCAAAGCAGCTTTCGAAAGAATGGGCGGTAGATCACAGCGCCTTTGATACCGGCGGCACGGACAATCGGCCGCCGATGACGGACGTCACTTAGGCCACTCCACCAAGGCTAATGGCGTTCTATTGTTTGCTGTCAATCCGCAAGACTTGGGAGTTTATCCCAAGATCCAGCGCATTGTTTCCGGTGGTGATGAGCGCATTCAGGAACGTGGTAAACTTGATAATTTCGACGGACTGCGCATTTGCAGCAAAGATAACGTCCTTATTGTGCATCTGCATTCTGGTGGCCAGGAAATAACCCGCGGGGTCGGCAAAGCTCACGGTGTACACGATCGGAACGGTGGGGCCTTCCATCTTCGAGCAATCAACGCCGAGCTTCTCAGCCAAGGCGCGCGGTTCACGCCGATAAAGGAAGACAGAGCCTGGATCGGCTTGGATATCAAGCAATCCACCCGCGGCCGCAACGCCCTCGGCAAGGGTCATGCGCCATGCCGACGATTGCGATCCTGCGCTGAATTGGAACTCACCCTGCTGACCGGAAGCTCCGAATGCGAGATAGGTCTGAGGCTCCTTGTAAAGATAAATCGTATCGCCCGGCCAAGCCCAGATGTTGTTGCCCGGCTCGTAGATGAGCGCCCCGAAAGGCACGGCCGCCCGGCGACCACGGCGCTCCAGCACAACCCACGTATCTTGTCCCTGGTCTCGGAGCCCGCCAGCGCGAGTGATGTAGTCGAGGATGCGTTCGCCTGCGGGCATCGCAGGAATACGGCCAGTGCCAACGCTGTTGCCCGCGACCTCGCCGACCACGCTGATGAGCGAGGTATTTTGATTGACAAGCGCGACCACGACCTGCGGTTCGATAGCGCGGTTTTTAATGCGATTGACGATTTCCTGGTTCACCTCGGCGGGCGTTTTGCCAGCCGCTGGCACCAGCCCGGCGTACGGAACCGAAATCATCCCTTTGGTATCGATTGGCTGATTCGGCAGGGTGACAAAATTGCCGGGCCGCACTCCGGCCTCGGATGGGATGAAGAGGCCGCCGGCAGCTGCCTCAAAGATTGTGACGCTGACGACGTCCCCTACGCCAAACCTGATCTCCGGCGGAGGCCGACGATCGCCAAACGCGGCGGACAATGTCCGAGGGCCGTACTCATCCAAGATGTCGATCACCTTGGGCGTGAGCTTCACCACGCCGTAAGGCGGACCTGTCCAGGTCGCTTCCGCACGCACAAGAATGGAGTTTGGGCCGGAGGCCGGCAAAAGCAGGCTGCCGCAGCCGGCGGAGAGTAATGCCCCTCCCAGGGCGGCAAAGACAGCCAAACCGCGCGCCAGTGCCCTCATCCCCCAACTCTGCGGTACAAGGCCGAGTTCTATTATCGCGCAATTCTCAGGCGGTCTCTAGCTCCGGCACGCGCAAACAGTGTGCATTAGCCGATTCAGTCGAAGGGTGTGGTATAGGCGACACACGTTAATAAAGCGCATCCGCGCAACGCATCGCAGGTGTGACGCCTATTTGCCTTTACGCGAAAGGCTTTAGGAAGCGCCTCTCGTTCAGGACAGAGGCTCTACGGCCGCCCCGATGCGTGCGGTGCCCGCTCACCGGCAAGGTCCCCATCACTCGCTGCGCTGCAACCAATCAGCCCCAGCATCGACCCCGCACTGGCGCGCCATCGACGAAATAGCGCGGGTACGCCCGAATTGGCCCGAAATAGTAATGCGGCTGCGTCGTGTCATAGTTCCGGGGGTCGAAGCCCAGCCCATAAGTCGACCGCAGTTCTCGATGGTAGACGTATGCGACGCCCAGGCACCCGCATGGGCCGCAGTGACTTAGCCGCACAGGATGGGCCACCCTGGGGGTCGGCAACTCGGCGGCGCTGAGTGGAAAGCCGGAAAGCGCGATTGCGGTCACTGAGACGCCGACCGCCATCAACGATCTTCGCATCGCTCAGTATCCTTCTTCTCAGCCTTGGACCCGCAGTAGCTTAAGCGGGGGACGGTTTGACAGCAAGGAGTAGAAGAATCCACTGCGCTCATGCCGCCTGATCGCCGGCTTTCGGAGGTCGAAAAATGTGCATAACTTGTGCGATGGCATCGGTGCCTTTCTCGGGTTCCTCCGTTAGCCGCCCCAGGAGATTAAAGGGAAACCTTTCACTAGACTTTATCCGGCTTCGGCTTGCCACCGCCACCGCAATTGCCTGATGGACGCGCCTGCAAGGTCCTCAGCTTGATGATGCTCCCCGTTAAACCGTGACCCATGGCCCTTCACTATTTGCCCGCGTCGTTGCCTGGAGTTTGGCAGCAGCCATCGTGATGCTTTCGATCGTTCCTCCATCCCTTCGGCCCGAAACCGTCCTGCCGCATGGCGTGGAGCACTTCGGCGTCTTCTACGCCACCGGCACGGCGTTCGGGTTGGCCTACTATCGGAGACATCTTCTCCTCCTGCCTCTGCTCATCATGTTCACCGGAGGCGTCGAGGTCTTGCAACTGACAGTGCCTGGCAGGCATGCCCGGTTCAGTGATTGGGTTGTGGACGCCTTAGCGATTTGTGTTGGCGCCCTGACGCCGTTACTGGTGCGGCGAATGAGTTCAAAGATCGAGTAAGCTCACTCTCGAGAGGCTTCGTATCATTGCCTAGGCACCTACGCTCGGGGCGCTCAACCCATGCAGCTCCACCTCCCCGGCCATCGTCGGTAACGTGCCCGATGCCTCGACCGCCTTTAAGCATCATTTTTTCATTGACGGCGGGCGCGAGACAGTCACCGTAGCCGCCTCCCAATTTCAATCCTGCCTGTCTACAGCGAGGATCATCGGCGCGCACCTCTTGGTCGACACCAGTAGCACGCGCCGTGAGACGTTTTCGGCAGAACCGGATTTGTTCACTGAGCTTCCGAAGCATATCGATCCTACGACCCAACAGGGACCGGCGTTGGACCGATAGCGAAAGTTCCAGAAACTGGCACCGACCGGAACCGAGTTATCCAACTAACCAAAAGATCGACCAATACACCAAAGTATATGATTCAGCTTTTTTCGCTCACCGCCACTGGTCCAATGATAGTACGACATGCAGCCCTTGGGCTTAGACCTGTCGAATCAGAACAGCGCCTGCATCAGTACAATTAAGGCCCCCGCCACCAGAGCCGATGTTGCAACCCAAAAGAACGCTCCCATTTTGGGCTGAACGAATCCGACGGGATAATGCTCATTCATGGCAGCCTCCCGGCGTCCGGGCTTTTCCAGGTACCTGGGCGCGCCGGGCCAAGTTCAGAGCAAAAGCGGATGCGCGGACTGAAAACACCTCGCACGACGTTTAGATCGCTGCAGACGACCACGCTACTCAAGCAGCGCAAGATGCTTGCCGCCAGCGACCTTATCGCCCGTGACTCGCACCAGATCTAAATATCAAACCGCGCTCGCTCGAGCTGAGGTCCACGGGTTCGACGCTTTATGCTATGATGCACAAGCGCAGGATTCGATCTCCTTAAGCTAGCGTCACTTCGGACCGTTCGAGCAGGAGAACAGACTTGCAACCGAAATACCGAATTGCGTTCCTCATCCTGATTTGGCTGATCCTTCCTGTAACCACGCGCAGTGCATTCGCTGTCACGGCAGAGGTTGCAAAGAAGTGTCAGAGCCTTTCTGCCAAAGCATTCCCGCCGCGCGTGCCTGGCAACCCCGCGGCAGGCCTCATGCACGGAACGGGGCGGGACGCGTCAGAATATTTCAGAAAATGCGTTGAGAAAGGCGGCAATGTGGAAGAAAGCGATAAGGATAAGGAGCACGCTCCTCAAGGTCAGCAGTAGAAAGAACACTACAGCGACGACTTACTGCTGAAGCGAAGTATGCTTCAGATGCACCTCGCCGAGGGCTGCCGCGACGACGAGAAACTCAGCAGCGCGCTGCTGCACTAGACAGTCTCGGCATCGGCACTGGAGCGTCAGCCGGACAGATCGCTCGCCTTTATTTTGACATAGGACTTCACCAAACTGATATTAACAAAAGTATCCGGGCCCCTCTGGCGAGGATGCCGTATCGGCCAACCTCGCGATGTCGGATCAGCGTTCCCGCATCAGTTGGCGCGGGATTAGCCGCTACGGGGACTGGTGCGCTCCCGACGAGCTTGTCCGAGCCCTGCTGGCGCATAGAGCGTAAACGCAGGGGTACTCAGTGTATGAGTGTCATGTACTTCCGATAGAAGTGACGCCTCCCTGTCATTTTAGCTATCAGGGCGATGAAGGAATAGTGCAGGCGCTTGTAACGGCAGGCGCAATGGTTGCCATTGCGGATGGCTCCGTGGCGCGCGTCGAGCGCGACGAGTTCGTCAACTTTATCGATCGCCAGAGATTTGTCCCTTCAATTTCCAAAGGGCGACTCGCCGCAGCTTTTGATGACAGACTGCGCGCGCTCGATGATCGGAACGCGCCGGATATCATCATGGAGGGGTTTCGCCCGCTCGCAGGTCTTTCACTGGGATCTGTTGTGATGCGCGTAGCGCAGCGCGTCGCAGCTGCGGATGGGAGGCTTCACCACCGCGAACGTCAGACCATGGACCTCATTCGACTGATCCTCACGAATGTTTCATTCTCAGGACGGCGCGAGGAGTGTCGTTTGCCGCAGCCAACCGCCGCTGCGCCGAGCATGCTGCATATCTGGAGACTACGTCCATGAGTATTGCCGGATCAGAGCAGCCAACCGTCTTTGTCATTGATGATGATGCCGACGTTCGGAGTGGCGTAAAGCAACTCGTCGAATCGGCAGGTTTGCGCTGCGAAGTTTTCACATCGCCAAAAGAGTTTCTTCAGCGCGGCTCAACGACGGGTCAAAGCTGCCTTATCCTGGATGTCCGATTGCGGGAAATGAGCGGATTGGACTGGCTGGAGAGACTGGCCAAGAACATCCCCACTGTTATGATTACAGGCTATGGTGATATCCCGATGTCGGTTCGCGCCCTGCAATCGGGCGCAATCAGTTTCCTGACAAAACCCCTGCACGAGCAAGACCTTCTTGACGCGATCTATGCTGGATTGAAGCAGCATCGCGCGCAATTGGAACAAGAGGAAAGACTTGCCGGGCTGCGCGCCCGCTTCCACAGCTTGAACCGGAGGGAGCAACAGATACTGCCGCTGGTAACGGCCGGGTTATTGAACAAGCAAATTGCCGCCGAAGTGGGCCTAAGTGAGGTGACGGTCAAGGTGCATCGTCACAAGATGATGGTTAAATTGAATGCGAGGAGCGTACCTGACCTTGTGAGGATCGCCGACGCCTTGGCTATTCGGGTGGCGGAAGCGCAGAACGCTTGAGAACGAAATGGTGAGGTCGTGAGGCGCGCCACGGCGTAGTGACCCCCTCCAATCTGCCGTGGCGCGACCTCGCCTCCCCAGGCTCAACAGCCCGCGAAGCAGATTACGCGTGGTGCCATATTTGCTCGAAATGGCTCAGCGCTGTGGCTTGGAACTGGTGGTGATCGCCGGCATCGTGGCCACTGGCGCCGGCATGGTGGCCACCAGCGCTGGCATCGTCCCCCTGATGTCCCCGGCCTCCGTGAGGGGGGCCACCATTTTGCGCAATGGACTGCCCCGTTTTGCCCGATGCTGTGCCCGCAACCGGAATTGTTCCTTGCGCAAGGCCCGACGGCGATGTCGCGTCGGCAACCGTCGTCGCGGTGTCGACAAAGGAACCGCCTCCGAGGGGGGTATTATTGCCTGAGACGTCCGCCGCATCTGCGACAAAGCCTTGCCCGGCCGCCTGGATTTGCGCCTGATCGGCCGCCAAGGCGTCACCGGTGTCGCCTTTCAGTATGCCCTGCAGGCCTTGCACGGCGTTGTTGGTGTCGGCAAGAAGCGTGCCGCCGAGCAGTTCGTTGTCGAACCGCGCACCGAACGTTCCGCCTTGGCTGGCATCGAAGGAAGCGCCAAACTTCTCATAATTCTGGATATCGGTAATCAGGCCCTGAAGGTCGCCGGGTGCCGTATTTTGCCCGCCAGCCACAGCATCAAGTTGATTGTTGATGGTGTTGCCTTCAGCAAGGAATTGCGCCCAAAAGTTCGTCTGCGCTTGGTTATCCTGGTAATGCAAAATGGTTCCGCTGAGATAAGAAGGCATCTCGGCAAACCCGCCAACGACGTCCGGATTTCCGTTGCCCCCTGCGGCCGCATTCAGCGCCGGATCGCCTTGAACGATATCGATGATATCGAGCAGATTGTCATTGGTCGCGCGCGCCGCATTATTCGGATCGGTGGCGTATTTATGGTCGAAGTCGTTGACCTGGAGGTTGATCTGGTTGAGGACGGTATCGAGATGAACCGTGGTCAGTGCCGCATCGGTGCCGGTTTCGCCGGCGGCAGACTCGATCGCGGAAAGCTCGGTCGGATTGTTGATCAGACCGCTCAATCCCGCCGCGACGGCTTTCATGTCGGCATTGAATTCGGGCAGATTGGAATGATTCAGTCCGCCAACAGCCAGGTCCGCAGCAGAATTAAAGACATTGCCGATATCCTGCAGAGTCGCGCCTGGGGCCGTCGCAGCCGCTAGCGCGGCTGAACTATCCGAACCAGTCGGCAGCGCTTCAAAGCCCACATTGTTGGCGCCAGTGCCGCTTGGATACGAAACGTTACCCAGAGCTGTGGCGAGGGCGGTATCGCCATTGATCTCATTGAGGATTGCTGTTTGCGTGGTGTGGAGCAGCTCCTGGGCAGTCGTCGCGCCGTGCGTGTTGCCGATTGCATTCGGCGCCGCGTTGAGCAGCGTCTGAAGCTGACCCTGAACTTGGGTGAGGACCGAGGTGTCCGCCGCCGAGAGCGCGTACGCGTTTCCACCAGCCGTGACAGCGTTGGGATTACCAAGCGCCGCATTGATGTCGGCCAGCACGGCGTGGACATCGGTGGTGTACATGCCGAGATAGGCTGCTTGATTGTTGTTGTCGGCCGGTGTGCTCCAGAGACCGCCGTCGAGTAGTCGCGTCGAATCGTTATATACGGCTCCGGCCTGGGCAAGGTCGGTTGAAAGATTTAGTGCATCAGCCCTATCGGTGGCAGGTAATGTCGTCGCCATTTGACGCTCCCTCTTCCGTTGATGACTTCCCCATCGTCTTTAGAACCGGCGATGATGGCCTCAGCAAGGAATGACAGCGGCAAATCCTGCCTTATTGCACGCGAATCTAATTTTTCACGCGATCTATTTTTGTCTGATCGCAGCCGCGCGCGATAACAACATCGCACGAGCGATCTGCGGATTTACGATCGCCACCTGCCTCGCATCAACCAGCTGTCATGGCTCGTTGAACGTGCGATGAAGCTGGTCGGTGATCGGTTTAAGCAGGTAGCTCAACATCGTGCGGCTGCCGGTTTGCAGGAAAATTTCCACCGGCATGCCCGAAATCAACGTCAAGCCATTAAGGTGGTGACGTTCGCCCTCCGGAAGGTTGACCTTCACGGTATAGAAGCTGGCATTGCTTCGCTCGTCGTGACTCAAATCAGCGGAAACATATGTCACCGTGCCACGGACTTCGGGCATGGTCGGACGATCGAGGGCGGAGAATCTCAGATATGCGCGCTGACCGCGCGCAACCTGATCGATCTCATTCGGCGGCAAGTGGCCTTCGATTTCGAGATCGTCGGTATCGGGAACGATGTCCATGATGACATCGCCGGGGCGAATGACGCCGCCGATCGTATGTACCGCCAATTGGTGCACGACTCCGGAGGTGGGCGCCTGGATGTCGACCCGGCTGAGCTGATCCTTGGCAGCCACATTTCGCTGCATCAGCTCGGCCTGCTTATCCTGCGACTCGCGCAGGTCTTTCATGACCTCGGAGCGAAAATCCTGATCGATTTGAGTGATTTGCAGCCGTGCCTGTCCGATTTTGGCATTCGTCTCCGCAATTGTCGCCGCCAGACGCGCGCGATCTCCTTCGATCTGAGCGGAATCGCGCTGCAAGGTTGTCAATCTGGTCAAGGGGACCAGGCCCTTGGCGTAGAGCTCCTGAACGCCGTTTAGTTCGCTCGAGATGAGAGTAAGTTGAGATGTCTTCGACTGGATTTCCGCCTTCAGGCCGTCAATCTGCTCTTCGAATTGGCGAACGTTGCCCGCGTGAAGGTCCTTCTGGCCTTGTCGCGCCTTGGCCCGGGCATGGAACAGAGCACTTTCCGACGCCACGAGATGCGCGACCGCCGCTTCCTGCAGTCGATCCGCAAGCTTTTCGGGGAAATTGATGATTGTCGTTCCGTCCCGCTCGGCGACGAGCCTGGCAATACGCGCACCGACCTGGTCGAGCTGATCGGCAATCAATCGTTGATTGGCTTTGAGTTGCGTATCGTCGAGCCGGACGACAAGCGTACCGGCGTCCACGTGCATACCGTCATGGACAGGAATTTCCGCAACCACTCCGCCGGTGGGGTGTTGTATTTTCTTGACGCTTGATTCAACCACAAGCGTGCCCGGCAGAACGACTGCTCCGGACAGCGGGACCAGCGTCGCCCAGCCCCCTGCGATGGTAGCGCTCATGATGAGCACGCGCGATGCCGCTTTGACCTGAACCTCATGGGTGCGAACCAGCAGTTCTCTGAGATTCGGGACTGCATCCTCGGCCGCAGGCGTACCGGACAGGAGCCAGGCGATTTGCGCCCGCAGAACAGGGAGGAGTTTCCCGAAATCGGCAAAAACCTTCCGCTTAAGGGCGCCCAGGGTATCGGCGACCCCAGACGTTTCTGTCTGCTTGGCGGGGATAGGCTCCTGCAAAACGCGCTGATCGAAACGATCGGCGCGCTCCCGGGAACGGGGAAACTGCGTCACCGCTGCATCCGGAGTTGCGCTTCGCCCGCGGCGAGCAGGCACCGGCTCGCGCAAAGTACCGCCCCGGTGGCGATCAAGGGCTCTTTTTGCGCTTTGCAGCTCGAGGATGAGGGCCTCTCCCTGCAGTCCAAGCTTGGAATCGTGTTTCGCCGGAGAACGCATGCCGGGTGTGCGATCGTGCTGGCTGTGGTCCGTAGCACTCATAGTGTCGCCCCCGTCGGCGTCTGCGAATCATGCGATTGCGTCTGGCCTGGCCTGAAAGGACTTGGGGCGTTTGCGTTGACGCTGCGCGCCACGCGGGCGAACAGCTCATCGCGCGGGCCGAACGCCACCATGCGGCCTTGGCGCAGCACCGCCGCCATGTTGAGCGCTGCAAGCGCCTCGGGGCGGTGCGACACCATGACGACAATACGCATATTCTTCCGGAGTGCCTGAATCGCGCCGATCAATGCGGCTTCGCCATCGCGGTCGAGATTGGCATTCGGCTCATCCAGCACGATGAGAAATGGATCGCCGTACAACGCCCGCGCAAGTCCGATGCGCTGGCGCTGCCCTGCGGACAGACACGACCCGCGCTCGCCAATCCTGGTGGCGTAGCCGTCGGGTAACGACAAAATCATCTCGTGCGCACCGGCCAGCTGCGCTGCGCCGAGGACCGCATCCGACGTCGCGCCCCCATCGAAGCGCGCAATGTTCTCGGCCACCGTGCCGTCAAACAGCGCTACATCCTGAGGCAAATAGCCGATGTGCCGCCCGAGCTCGTCTGGAGCCCAATTGTCCAACGCCGCGCCGTCGAGCCTGACGACACCTTCGCTCGCGGGCCAAATGCCGAGGAGCGCTCTCGCGAGCGAAGACTTGCCTGCCGCGCTCGGTCCGAGCAATGCCAGGCCCATTCCGGCCGTCAATTTAAAGGAGACGTTAGACAGGACGACGCGGTCGCTGCCCGGAATCGCGACGGTGACGTTTTCGACCGAAAGACTCTGCCGCGGCCGAGCCAGATCGACCGCCGCGGCCGCGGGCGCCGGTACGGTCGCCAGGATTTCGCGAAGTCTATCGATACCCTGCCGGGCGGCGACCAGTTGTCGCCAATTCGACAAAGCGATTTCGATCGGCGCCAGAGCGCGGCCCATCATGATCGATGACGCGATCATGATGCCGCCGGAAGCCTGTTCGATAATGACAAGATACGCGCCGACGCCGAGGATCGTCGACTGCAAGGCGTAACGCACCACCTTGGCGACCGCGCCGATGTTTGCGTAGACGTCAGCGGCGACGAAATTCTGGCGTAAGAATCGCTCGTTGGCTTCCAGCCACCGTTCGGTCAAACGGCCGGTCATGCCGAGGGCGCGAATGGCCTCGGCATTTTGCCGGGTCGAATCGGCGAAGACTTGCCGTTGCGCACTGCAATCCATGGAAAACTTCGCCGCGGTGCGGGACCGGTGCTCGGCGACCACCGTGAGCGTGATGATCGTTGCGGCACCGAGCATGGCAACGACACCGATCGCGGGGTGGAAAATGAATAGCGCGATGAGAAAGACGGGTATCCAAGGCATATCGAGAAACGCCGTAGGTCCGATACCCGACATGAACGTGCGAATCTGGTCGAGATCGCGTAGCGGCTGCTGCGCGATCATGGGTCTGGCGCCCCGCAGCGGCAGCGTCGCGAGCGCCAGATAGATCCGCTTCTGCAGGCCGACGTCGAAAAGCGTGCCTATGCGCGACAACATCCGCGATCGCGCAGCCTCGAAATAAGCTTGGAAGAGATAGGCGATGAGCACCATCGCCGACAGGCCGGCGAGTGTCGCGACATTGCGGCTCGGAAGGACCCGATCGTACACCTGCAGCATGAACAGCGAACCGGACAGCATCAACAGATTGATCACGCCGCTGAAAATCGCGACGGCGCCCAGCCGGCGCGCGCTAGCCCGCAATTCGATACCGACAAGATCTTCCTGTGCGGGAAAGACCATACGCAACTCACCCATGGACCGAACGGATAGTTTGCCCCCGTCTGCGCAGACGTGACCTCAACACGCGCTGCGTAGCGATCAAAGCGGACCGTAGAATCCCGACAGAATTTCGACGGAATGTCGGCGAGGTTCGTGCTCACAAAAATCGCGCACTGCTGGTGCGTGATCGCGCAAGACAAAACACGGTGACGCGTCCGCTGATCATGGGAGCCATGACAAAATGATCGGCGTCACGAAAAACCCTTTGCAAATAAACGACCGCACTGCGAGTGCCACCAATCACCCGCGAATGATCACACATTCTGTCCAACCGGCCCGCAATTCAGTCAAGCCATGGCCCCAATGCGGAGAAAGCTTCGTTGCGGGTTAGGGTACGCTTGTGTTGGGACCAACAGGAGGGGGACGATGGCAAACAGGGTCATTCGTCATCGCTTAGGCGGGCACGTCTTGGCACCGAGGCCGCCGGGCTGATTACCGCCGCCATTTCTCGCGTCTGAAGGTTGGTCGATTCCCTGCGAATTGACCGGCTTCGTACGACTCAATCGAAAACCGACTTGCACCGATTTCGGAGCGGACCGCTCCGGGATTCCATCGCCGCTGACCTCAGAGCGAGGAGCGGACGCGCGCCTTTATGCATGACTGTCGTTCCAGGGGTATGAAGAGGGGCAAGGAGTGCCGGCAAAGAAAACCGACTATGGCACCGTCATTTTCCACTGGACGTTGGCCGCTTGTCTCGTGGTCGCGGTTGTAACAGGACTGAGAATCGCAGCCGCAACCCCGGGACACGACTGGCTCAACGTCCTCGATTTTCTCCTGCCCAAAGCTGCGGTGTGGACCGAACACCTGCAGGCTGCGGTTCTGCTCACCGTCATCAGTGTCGCCTACGTCGTGTATGTCGCGAATGCTCGCCTGGGCACGCGCCTCCGCCTCGACAGAGTCCGGCTGTGGGGCCTGTTCGGCCGCCGGCACGCCAGATGGGCCACGATCAATATCGCGCTTTATTGGCTGTTCTTTCTGTCGCTCCTGACGCAGCTGACGACGGGTACCCTGATGTATCTGGGGCACGCCGACAGCGTCATGGTGCGGATGCACTGGTTCGGAATGTGGTTCATTCTGGGCTACGTCGTCTGCCACGTCTTTTCGCAGTGGCGCCACGGAGGCGCGGCACAGCTCTTAAGAATATTCCGTCCTGGACGGGTCGCCACGCCGCTGCCGCCGCTCGACATTGGCGCAATGCTGGCGCTGCTCGATGAACAGATCAGCCAACGACCGGCACCGCGTCAGGCTGCCTTGGCGCAAACGCTCAGCCATTCGCACGCCCCGGTCCAGCAATTCGTGGTGGCCGGCGACTGCAATGACCTGCAGGATCCGAAACCGCATGCGCGCCATCCTGCCGGGGCGGCGCCGATTGCACGGCGCACCAGGTCGTCCGATCCGCCGAATAAACGTTCGATGATTCAATTGAACGCGTTCGTGGTCGCCTGCGTGGCTGCGGGTTTGACCGTGATTTTCACGATCACATCCGAACGGCAAATCGTCAATACGCTGCGTATTTATCGGATCGACCGGGCAGACGTTCCCGTCATCGATGGCGAAACATCCGACCCGATTTGGCGAAGAATACCGCCGCTCTACGTGCGCACCGAGAACGGCGGAAATTTTGATGGCACGGGTGAGACGACGGTCTCGATTCGGGCCGTACATGACGGCTCGGCGGCCTATTTTCTATTTGTTTGGGACGATCCGACACGCTCCCTGAAGCAGCTGCCGCTGCGAAAGTCGGCCGGACACTGGCAATTGCTTCATGACGGTTACGAACTTGGCGACGAGCACGCCTACAACGAAGACAAGTTCGCGGTCCTGCTGACACGCCTGGACACGATTCTCGCCGGCGATACGACATTTCACGCCGGTGCCACGCCGCTTTCTGGCGAGCCACGTTCACTCTCGGGCCGCGGGCTTCATTACACGGCGCATAACGGAATGCTCGCAGACGTCTGGCAATGGAAGGCCACCAGCACGAACGCGTCAAATCATTGCGATGACGACTATTTCGGTCCGCCGATCAATGCCACATCGGCCGAGGCAGCGGGACAAACGCCGTATCGAGGCGGTTTCGCGCACGATCCTGGCACCGCCAACTACCAGAGCAATTTCACGACATTTCGACAGAACGACTATGCAGACGGGGTCGTGCCCCGCCGCCTGCCAAAGGACTTCAAGACAACGACAGCGGCGCTCGGTCGTGTCGATCTCGATCCTAACCACGGCGAGAGCGAACGCGCGCGATGGTACATGATCGAGGAAGAGTCGCTTCCGTATTCACCGGACATCGATTGGCTCATTCCTGACGGCACAGTCATCCCGGGGGTTGTCATCGCCGGCAAATACTCCGGCGAGCGCGCTGCCGTCACTTGCGCTGGGCGCTGGGACGCCGGGCGATGGGCGCTCGAAGTGATGCGTCGACTGGATGATCACAGCCCATACCACGTGCCGATCCGGACCGGGACATTGATGCGGCTGGCGGCATTCGATCACGCGCAGATTCAGCACACACGGCACGTTCAGCCGCTCCATCTCGAGGTGCAGTAATGGCGAGAATTTGCAAGGTGACAATAGACAACGAGACAATCCGCGCGAAGTGCGGAGACCTCTTGCTCGACGCCGCGCTCATGAACGGCATTGAACTGCCGCACGATTGTCGGTCGGGCTATTGTGGCGCCTGCCAAGTGCGCGTTGTCGCCGGGCGTTGTTTCGGGGCCAAAGCAGGCACCTCAAACGTCGTTCACGCCTGCCAAACGCGCGTGATCTCCGACCTGCAAGTCGCCGTGGAGGGCACGCCCCATGTGACCGAAATATCCGGCATCGTTGCCGATATCGTCGAGATCGCGGCGAATGTGTTCGAGGTTTGTGTCGAGACTCCGGGCACGCTGAACTACCTGCCCGGTCAATATCTTTCGGTGCGATTTTCCGGCTACCCGGCACGCTACTACAGTCCGACAATCCCGCTCGATTGGCCAAGCGATCCGGATCTGATCCGATTTCATGTCCATCAACTGCCAAAGGGGCGCGTGTCGTCGGCGCTCGGGCGCGATATCAAGAGCGGTCATCGCATGAAGCTGACCGGGCCGTTTGGCGCGGCCTATTTGCGCCGCGAACATCACGGCCGACTCATTCTGGTTTCGAGCGGCACCGGCTTTGCCCCGATTTGGGCAATTGCGGAAGCGGCAATAAGAGAGGATCCGCGCCGGCGTCTTGTTCTGATCGCAGGAGCACGCGATCTCGAGTCGCTCTACATGATTCCGGCGCTGTGCCGTCTGGCGCTGTTTCCGCGCGTGGTCATTATTCCAACGGTATTGGCGCGCCAGCAGGTTACAGCTGCTGTCCGAATTGGCCAGCCAACCGAGTACATGCCGGCGCTTTCGCGGGACGACGTCATCTACACCGCCGGAGGACCGGCAACGGTCCAGCAGGCGGCCCGCATCGCCGAGACGGCCGGGGCCACTTGTTTCGCCGATCCCTTCTTGCCGGCTGCCGGTAAAGGCGGCGGCCCAACGTTTTTATCGCGCATCGCCGACTGGCTGACGCCATCCGCATCCGGTCCTGCGCCATCAGCGATCTCGGTCGGACGTTAAGCAAGCGGATTTCGGAGATGGGCTGGGTGTTCACATGCCCTCTGGCAGCGACCTTTTTCGTGGTCGGCACTCTCGGCGCAGCGTCCAGTGCTGCCGCGGACACCATGCAATGGGCACTGGTTCAGGCGTATCAGAACAATCCGTCGCTCAATGCCCAGCGCGCCGCGTTGCGCGCGACCGATGAGACTGTGCCGCAGGCATTATCAGGCTATCGGCCAAAGCTCGGTATCACGGCCAGCGGCGGATATAACTACGCTAATACCGTCGTCCCCAACGGAACCGCGCTGCCTCCGGGCACGCCCGCCTTCAGCCAGACGACGCAGTCATATGCCTCGGGCGGGATCGGTGCGGCGGCGACGCAGACCATCTACGACGGACTTCAAACGCCGAACCGGGTTCGCCAAGCAGAACACCAGGTCCTGGGTGCCCGTGAGACGCTGCGTGTGACCGAGCAGCAGGTGCTGCTCGATGCGGCCACCGCCTACATGAATTTGTTGCGCGATAAAGCAATTCTCGATCTTGATCGACGCAATGTTGAAGTCCTCACCGATGAACTGCAACAGACTCGCACACGCTTTGGCGTTGGCGAGGTGACGCGGACCGACGTTGCGCAAGCCGAGGCCCGTCTCGCTGGAGGACGCGCCGCATTGCTTGGCGCACAATCGAACTACGCGACGGCGCAAGCCAACTACCGCCGGGTGATCGGCGTCGCTGCGGGGAAGCTCGCGCCGGGGAGTCCGGTCGATCACCTCTCACCGAGGACTCTGAGTGCCGCGATCACCGCAGGCGAGCAGCAAAATCCGTCGGTACTGGCGGCGGTGTATGGCGTCGACATCGCTGAACTTGCCGTCAAGATCAATGAAGGCTCGCTCTACCCGAACCTCAGCGTGACGGCCAGTGTCTCGCAGAACGTCAATCCCGCTTATAACGTCAGCAAGCAGTTTGTTGCCGGCGTTGTCGGCCAGTTGACCATACCGATCTATCAAGGCGGCGGTGAGTTCGCCACCATCCGCCAGTCCAAGGAGACTGTCGGTGAGAAGCGGCTGAACCTGGACGTCAATCGAGATCAGGCGCGGGCCACAGTAGTGCAGAGCTGGAGCCAGCTGGGGGCCGCCAAGGCGCAGATCGAGGCGGCAACGGCCCAGGTGCATGCCGCCGCAACCGCGCTCGATGGCGTGCGCCAGGAAGCGCACCTTGGCGAGCGCACAACCCTCGATGTGCTGAACGCGCAGCAGGAACTGGTCAACGCCCGCGTCGCGCTCGTCACGGCACAGCACGACCGGGTCGTTGCCTCTTATACCTTGCTCGCTGCCGTCGGCGGGCTATCGATGGAACGGCTCGCTCTTGCCGCTACTATTTATGATCCTCAGGCACATTATCAGCACGTCCGCGACGCCTGGATTGGTGTGCGTACTCTCGACGGCCGATAGATGACGATCGATCAGCTGGCGTGCGACATGGATCGCGCATCGTGGAGGAGGCGCTGTCAGGCCGCCAGGGTCGCAAGCTTCGCCTTCACGGTGTCGATCGTTGGTTTCAGCACCTCGTCGACGCCCGGGATCGCCAGCACTTTGTCGAACATTTGATTGACCGCCTGCATCTGTGGGTTGACGATGTCGGCGATGGCCTTGCGCTGTTCGGCCGACAACGACCCGATCATGCCGTCCGTCTTGTCGATCTGGCCGGTGACCGCTTGCAGCTTCGGCAGCGCCGCCTGGGCGGATGGGACGTCGGTAACCTCGGAAAGTGTCGTGCGTAGGTTGCTGAGGCTATCAGAGGCTTGTTTGCCGACATCCACCCCATCCACCGTCAGGTTTTGCGCACTCGTCACCTGCTGCTGTCCTACCTGCTGCCCCGCTCCATTGAACCAGTAGGCCAGCGCAGCAATAATTGCCGCGACCGGAATGAGCCAGAGCCATCTGGCTGCCGTCCCGCTGACGGCATGCTGACCGGCGCTTCCGGCGGTGTACGCTGCCGAACCGGCAGTCCGCGCCGCTTGATTCGCGGCTTCAGCTGCATCGCGCGCGGTACCGCCAAGCGAGTCGAGCAGGCCTGTGCCGCCTAGCAAGCTGCTGAAGCCCGAGGGCAGCGCAGCAGCAATATTATTCTTCTGACTCGCCAACAGGCTCGCCATGCCATTCGGATTGAGACTGCCGTGCTGTTGAGCGACGGTGCCCATCACAAGCGGAGCCAGCATTCCAAGCAACGAACCGCTGTTACCCTGGCCCAACCCGGCAAATCGACCAACCGCCTCGCTCAGCACATTCTGATCACGGGCGCCCAACAGCGATTCCAGCAACCGCGATCCACGGGCCGCCAGAGAGGACTGACCGCCGCCGCCCAGCATGTCGGCCAGATTACCCGGCGTCCCGGTCTCCTGTTTGGCGGCTTCAACGAGCTTTTGCGGTCCGCCCGGTGTTGCGGCCACGCCGGTCAGCCCAGCCAGCAATCCCGGGACTCCCGCGCTCATGGCGGATTGAACCTTGTTGGCGTCAAGACCGAACTCGTTGGCGATGCGTCCGATCACGTCAGGCGTTAGAAACTGCATCACAAGAGAAACGAGGTTGGCTGCCATTGGGGTGCTCCTACGTCTACGGTCGCAATGCCCCCAAAGCGAAGCCTAAGACTCCGAAGTATCGCTGCTCCATCCCTACGTTGGTGCAATTCCGATATCCAAAAGAAGAGAAACCTCTCCAGTCCGCTTGCGGGGCGGCAGCGAAGGAGAAGACCTGTCGGTGTCCGCGATTCGGGCCAAAAGCTGACATTCGCGATGTCGCTTCTTTATGCCCGCGTAGTGCAAAAACCTAAGCTCAAGGCGATCCCGTTTTTCCCTAGGGTCAAAACGCGACATCAATCGCCTTTGCGACAAGTTCCGCCAAGTGCCGCAAGCCGATACCGCGCTGGCGTGGAAACGCGTTTGCTTCACCACGCACGGGACGACGCCAATGCAAGCGGAGGTGAGCCCTGGCGACTGTCGCTTTCCCGTTAAGTCTTGGGTGCTACCCCGAAATGGTCGTCCCCCGAGGAACGACAAGTTCACTTGGATCGTTTGCTGTGCGGGACGGATGCACTGGTTCCATTCGCATCATCTCTTGGCATCCGACCTGCCACAGCCGGGCATTCGGCATCGGTCCGTCATTGTGCAGATCTAACAAGCAGGGATCTTGCTGGAACATGCCGATCCGCGGACGCCGCGAAGGCCATCATAAGCTTGGCGAGATACTGATCAGCCGTCTGCGCAATACCTACGGCGACAACGTCGCGGTCGGCTGTCGGAGCATTGCGGCGATAGAGATCGACGAGGATGAGAAGGCGTTTTGGCTCGACTTGGCAGACGAACTGGAAAGGCGCCAGAAGGCCACGCGATATTAGCCGATTGTCCGGCGCTGCAATCGGCAAGCTAGGGGCGCACCGACAAACATCGTTCTGAGCGAGTATTCTGACGGCAACGAGCGAGCGCCCGTCCTGCGCCCCGATGCCAAGGGGCGCGACGGCCTACGCAAACTGATTGGCAATCGCCGTCCCCGAAACGACGGGTAACGACAGAAGCTAAGGGTTTTCGGCGAAGTCCGGCACCGTCATCCGGGCCAGACTTTCAGCACTGACCCATGTCAGCCGCGCGACCGCCTGGCCCAAGACCGCATACTGCATGAGATCGTGTTGGATGCGATCGACATCGAGGACCAACCTTGCTCGCAGAATGTGCAACTCACCCACAAGGCCATCAATTCCGGTCGCTGAGTTTATCGAGACACCCGGCACGAACCGACTGACCGGATCGGACGCCACCGCTCTACGGCCTTCTGATGTCTCGAGTTCATTCCCGGCAGAACGAAATGCATCCATGGTACGCATGACGCAACCCCTTACAACGTCCGTTTCGTTCAGCTCCTCAACGCCAAATTGCCGCATGGAAATGTGACGGCTTTGCGGCTCGTCCAAAGAATCCGTCGCGTCGCGATATGTCACTTCATAAATGAAAAAAGCCGCGCAGCGCGCGGACTTACCGCTTCTGATCTCGATCGTCGCCCGGCTTCGGCAGCTTGCCGCCATCCAGATTCGCCGCCGCTTGTCGGTATACCTGACAGGGCGATTTAATTTCTCCTTCGTATGTGGCTTTTTGGTCATAAGTATTTCCCGCAACTCCGGTCCGGCAGGTCGACAATGACGCCCGAAGTCCGCATCGTCGCGTTCGCGCATTGAAGCCAGACGCCAAGTCGAAGCGACGCACCAGACCCGTTTTGGGTAGTAGGCGGACATTGGCGAGCCGCGTAACGACGTCCGCCAAGTGCCGCAGGTGGGGTTGAGGCGCGAAAGATAAGAACCGATAAAACCGTTTTCTTCCTCCGTTTCGCCACGAACTGCAGCGTGCACCGATCGTCCAGATGCAGTCCGCAATCCCGAGGCATTACCCGGCGTCGTGTGATCCGGCCCTTGGTCAACTTGCCGAGCACCAAATAATTCTAAAGCCAAAACGGGTCACTTTCGCAGAACGAAAGGGACAACCAATTGCCGAAGAAGGCTGGCGTGTTTCGTGTCGCCCGCGCACAAGGTGATCAACGATTCCGTTGGTCATCCTTTTGGCTGGTTTGCGCCCTGAGAAGCGCGCATTAGTATTATGACTCGTGGCGCATGATGCCATGGGGCGGTATTAAGCAGGAGCGGGCCGTGATTGTGGTCGCGGAACCATCTTTGTTCATGCCCCCGGCAAAACGTGCCCTTGTCCGGGCTTGCTCATAAAGAGCGGTGAGCCAGAGCAACGCGATGCCTCCACGATCGGAGCCAGTGACCGGCTCGACGACGTCTGCCGCGGATGCAGAAGGCTCGGAGGTGCGGCTGGCCGAGCTTGGGGAGGAATTCAACTGGCACGTTACCGAATATGCAGCCTTCCTCGACCGTGAGGCAGCCCTGGAACGCGAGTATCCGCGGCGTGCCGAGTTCGCGACCGAGGCCGCATGGGAAGCAGCCATCGCAAGCTTCCGCACTGCCAGGGGCCTGGGGTCCGTCGAAGATGAGCGGGAAGCGGTACTCCGCCCGATCGATGCTGTGCGCGTTGCTGTCACCGCGGTTCCCGCCTCCACAATGACCTCTCTTCGCATAAAAGCACGGGTCGCGTGCTGGGAGCCGCCTAACGGTTTCGATCCCGACGACCCAGACGAACGGGTACTCCGATCATTGCTCGACGACCTCCTTCGCGAAGCAGATACGAGCGGCGCTCATGTGCCGGAACCAGCTAAAGGACCGGCCGATGGCTAACAGTCGCTTTTAATAGAAGCGGAAGCGCGCGCTCTCGGTCCTCAAGCCGTCGCTGACGCCGAGCACAATTGGCCGCGCTGGCCCGCATCGCACCCACTAGCCGCGCAAGTTACAGCTCAGGTTCGAAGACTGGAAACGAGAGCTTGGACAGTGCCCCGCCGGCCGGGCGGATCGATCACGGTTGGACGCGGTGAGTTCTCGGCGTGTTGCGTGAGGGGAGGTTGCGTTGACGGAGATGGGGCCAGGTAACCTCTGCCCACCGCCCAGATCGCGGCTTGAGTTCGATTGCGTGCACCGATTTTGCGCAGCAGCGCTTTCAGATGCACCTTTACCGTCGATTCAGTAATACTGAACAGTCGGGCGATTTCCTTATTGGAACTTCCTCGGGCCAGTTGGCACAAGATCTGCCGTTCACGTTGCGAAAAAAGCGGGCCGTCTCGATTGCAGCCGTTGCCGGGGGCCGTGGTCGGGCTACGGCCATTGCCATTCAAGCCCTCGAGCGGCACCGGAGGCTCCGATGGTGAGGCCATCGTGCTGTCTGATGAAAGAACGAGTACCGGCTGCGCCAACGGTAGCAGGTCCAATACTTTAAGGAGCAACTCGCGCGACGTGAGATTGGCAATATAGGCATCCGGCCTCAGCGCCATGATCTTTCGGATGTCGACAGGACCGCGTGTTTCGGCAACGACAACAATTCTTGGACGAGTAAAGCGCTCGCGCAAGGTATGGATGTTTTCGGCCGTTTCAGCTGTGCTGTCGACGGTTCCATCAATTGTAAGGATCGCCAGGGGCGATGCCATACGGACTTCCTTGAGATCACATGCGCGCCTTGCGCTGGCAATAACTTTGTGGGGACTGCGCTGAAACAAAGCAGCCAAACCCTGTCGTAGCAAAGCATGCTGGCCCACGATAACGATCGACGTACTCGGACTATGACGCACGATGATCCTATCCAGACACCACTTTGTGTCGACGAAGCCGGTGCCTCTTTCGGTCTATTACAATGGTATGAATTTATCTATGGCACCTTCGTATCGTCCATAACGCCGCAAACAATCGGCCGTCATAAACCGCAGCAACTGTTCCATAACGCATGATCAGACCCGGCGAGCGGATGCTTCGTCATCCGCGGGCATTGGGTAACTTAAAATGGAGCGTTCGTCGTTGGTCGAAAGGCTCGAAAAAACGATGAAACGCTTATGTCGCCATAGCCAAGCTATCGCACCAGCCGAGCACGCCGGCGGATAAGTTCGTCGTCGAAGCGCGCCTGTTTTTTAAGCCGATCAAGCTTGTCGACTTCATCCGCGACGCTAAAGCCGACACCGCGTCGCAACTCATCGCGCGCCTGTCGAGACTGCTGTACATCGCTTTCGGCTATTCCCTCTTTCCTGAAAGATCAAATAGGCGGCGCGTATTGTGCGACCCTATCCCGTCCTTGCTTTGTCGACGCTTTGATCGACAGCTGAAGGCCTCCGGCCGTGACGCCTGGTGGTGGCGCCAGCTTCGGTGGGCAACGTGCGTTTCCAGAGTGTGCTTGAACTCGCGCGCGGCCGCCGCGGGATGATCCAGAGCTGCCCAATAATCGTCCGGCTTAGCCATAAGATTTCGCCCTTGCTCGTTCGAAGTAGTCCAAAAGAACGGTCGATATATGCCATTAACCGCGTGTGTTTGTGATGCCACCTTATAAAATTGCAGAACGTTTCTTTGGGAAGTTAGCTCGTGCCTGAACTGTGAGTTCTTCGCCATTTTCCGACAAAAAACGGCGATCAGAGATGCTTGATGCTATCGTTTTGCGGGGGCGTGCGTGATCGATAGGCCGAATGGCGTCTCCTTTCCGGACGGGGCTATGACGCTCCCTGCCGAAAAGAAACAGGTCCTTACCTTGGAGACGCCAAAAGCCGAGGAGATCGCAAGGGTTATTTGGCAACGTCAGCACGCCGCATTGCCTGCCGAGTCCCTCTCCTACCATAAGCAATGGCGCGATCAATCCATACCACACGGATATTGGAACGAGTTTTTGCTCGACGCGCATGCCGTTCTTTCGCTTATCCACGAGAAGCACAACGATTATCAGAATACAAGAAGTCGGGACTATCGACCTCCCATCGCACCTTCCCCGGTGACAGGTCCCCTGCGCGGCACTGCGTCAGGGCCGGTAAATCCCCGTGAAGCGGATTTTCCAACTGCAATGCGGGAAAGAGGTTGATGGCTCCATGAAGTATTCAGCTCACGAAAACTTCTCGCGCGATGAAGCGATATCGGTCGGGTCCGACCGGTCGTTTGGGCTGGTGATGGCGGCGGGCTGCGCCGTTCTCGCATCCCTCAGCGCGTGGCGTGATGGGCACGCGTGGCCGGTGTTTGCGGCGATCGCGCTGCTTTTCCTTCTGGCGGCGCTATTCATCCCGGCTGCTCTCCATTCACTCAACCGCGCATGGCTCAAACTTGGACTCCTGCTCCATAAGATCATCAATCCTGTCGTAATGGGCCTCGTTTTCTATGGAGCCGTGCTGCCGACCGGACTTGTGATGCGGGCCATGGGCAGGGATTTGTTGCGGCTCGAGCTGGAACCGGATGCGGACAGTTATTGGATCCCCAGGCAGCCGCCGGGGCCGGCACCTATCACAATGAAAGATCAATTCTGAGGGCATGCACATGGATTTCTTGGCTGAACTCTGGCGCTTCATGCGCGTACGCAAGAAGTTTTGGCTCCTGCCGATCCTGGTCATGATGCTGACGTTCGGCAGCGTCGCTGTACTCGTCAAAGGCTCGGCGGTCGCCCCCTTCATATATGCGCTCTTCTAGGCGTGGCCTTCGTTGAGATGCGCGTTCTGGGCATTTCCGCTTTTTATCACGACAGCGCCGCGGCGGTGGTGGAGGACGGCCGGATCATCGCCGCCGCGCACGAGGAGCGCTTCACCCGCAGGAAGCACGACCTGTCCTTTCCAAAAAATGCCATCGCCTATTGTTTCGAGGAGGCAAAAGTCAGGCTCGATGAGCTTGATTATGTGGTGTTCTATGACAAGCCCTTTCTCAAGTTTGAACGGCTTATGGAGACGTACATCGCGTCGGCACCGCGCGGCTTTGGATCGTTCCGGATGGCGATTCCGGTGTGGCTCGGCGAAAAATTGTTTCAGAGGAATTTGCTGCGGCGAGAGCTTCGCAAATTTTGCAAAAGCTTCGACGACGCGAAGCGACTGCTGTTTTGCGAGCATCATCTCAGCCACGCCGCATCCGCCTTCTATCCTTCACCGTTCGATAACGCCGTCGTCCTCACCATGGACGGCGTCGGCGAATGGGCTACGACCACGGCCGCCTTGGGGAACGGTCACCGCCTGGAGATTTTCCAGGAGATTCACTTCCCTCATTCGCTCGGCCTGCTCTATTCGGCATTTACCTACTACCTCGGCTTCAAGGTCAACTCCGGCGAATACAAGGTGATGGGACTGGCGCCATATGGCCAGCCGAAATACAGAAATGTCATTCTGGACAATCTGATCGACGTCAAGACCGACGGCTCGTTCCGGCTTGACATGTCCTACTTCGATTACTGCACCGGGCTCACCATGACGAACAGCCGTTTCGCCAAGCTGTTCGGCGCTCCGGTTCGCACGCCGGAAAAGCTGCTGACTTCGTTTCACATGGACCTTGCCGCCTCTATCCAGAGCGTTCTCGATGAGATCGTGCTGCGAATTACCCGCAGCCTCGCATCGCGCACCGGTTCGCGGAATCTCTGCCTCGCCGGAGGGGTGGCGCTCAATTGTGTCGCCAACGGCAAGGTTCTGCGCGACGGCAAATTCGAAAACATCTGGATTCAACCGGCCGGCGGTGATGCGGGCGGAGCCTTGGGGGCGGCGCTCGCGGCCGTGCATGTCTTCCAGGATCGGCCGCGCCGGACAAACGGCAGTGACGGCATGTCCGGGGCATTCCTTGGCCCCGGCTTTTCTCAAATCGACATCGAACGGAGGCTTGCAGTGGCGGGAGCGCGCTTTGCCGTTTTGACCGAGAACGAAATCATTGAAAAAACCGCTCAAGCCCTTGCAGACCAGCAGGCGGTGGGATGGTTTCAGGGTCGGATGGAATTTGGCCCGCGCGCGCTCGGCGCCCGTTCAATTCTGGCGGACCCCCGCTCGCCGGCGATGCAGAAGAACCTCAATCTGAAAGTCAAATATCGCGAGAGCTTTCGACCGTTCGCGCCCTCGGTCCTGCGCGAGGACGTCGCCGAGTGGTTTGAGCTCGACCTCGACAGTCCATACATGCTGTTGGTCGCAGGGGTGCGGGAGTCCAAGCGACGCGCCATGACAGTGGACGAGCAGGCACTCTTCGGCATCGACAAGCTCAACGTCGTACGCTCGGAAATACCTGCCGTTACGCATGTCGATTATTCAGCCCGCGTGCAGACCGTCCACGAAGACACGAATCCTCGATATTACCGTTTGCTAGAGCGGTTTAAGGCACTGACTGGCTGTCCAGTTCTGGTCAACACCAGCTTTAACGTTCGCGGCGAGCCAATAGTCTGCTCACCGGAAGATGCCTTCCATTGCTTCATGGGTACCGAACTCGACCTGTTGGTTGCGGGCAACTGCGTTCTGGCGAAAGCCGAGCAGGACCCTAGCCTCAAGCAGAACTACAGCGGCAAATTCGAGCTGGACTGAGTTCGTTTCGCATAGGCCTTGCGGCGCACACTGGCACGCCTCGCATGACGGGACCAACAGACAGGCATCCAAAAATGACCAGGAAAACCCTCGCTGCCTACGCCCTCCTGGTGGCCGCTCCATGGCCGATCTTTTTGACATTATACGAAGTGTATACGCCGACACTCCGATCAAGCCTGGCATATGCGGCGGTACTCAGCCTGGCCGCGGCGCTTTTGTTCTTCAGCGAATACGGGCGAATAATTCTGTTTACGATATACGCGATCTTCATAAGTCAACCCATCATTGCGCATTTCCTGGTTCTTGATTTTCACACCCTGCCGCCGCATCTCTCAACGATCAAAAAGAATAATGTCGACCTACTTCCGGGACTCGACGCGGTGTTCACCGTCGCCACTGACTCTTATGGTTTCCGCAGCAACACACCCGGCGCCTACAGAGCGAAATACAAGGTTTTCATGGTCGGCGGGTCAACAACCGAGCAAATTGCTCAAGACAACAGCAAAACAACGACGGCGCTGCTCGAGCGCGGCATCGGAAATCCGGACTATTCGGTCATCAACACCGGGCTTTCCGGCCTACGGACTATAAATCATATCGCGACGATCGATTTTATCAGCAAATTCAAACCGTCCCTGGTGATCGTTCAACTTGGAATCAACGATTGGGACTGTGCATTGGTCGATAAGTGCATATCGTCGCCAATGGATCCCCGCAATTGGCCGATCAGCAAGGCCGCATTTTCAGTGACAAATCTGCTGAGATCGCACGGCGCCTGGTGGTCGTCGTTCAATCTGCCAGCGCTTATGGGGCATTACGAGGAAAAAAAGAAAGTCGAACTGCCGGAAAGCAAAATTGCCGCGGCTCTGCAAGGTTTCAGCCGCGACTTCGCAAAACTGTTGCAAACCTGTGAAACGATCGCGCCCGCGACCTGTATCATCACAACCCAGCCCACCGGCTACACGGCTGAGAACTTTGCCGATCCGCAATATAGAGAACGACTGTGGATGACGCCGCCTTTCCAGGACTGGGCATTGACGGAAGGATCATTGATACGGGTCGCCGCCGCATACAACAATTACATCAGGCACAACACCAAATGTAAAAATTGTCTGCTATTTGATCTGGAGAAGCTGATGCACGGCGATCGTCAATATATTTTTGATGATGTGCATTTCACGAATGAGGGCACAAAGTTCTTTGCCGAGAGACTGCTTGACTTTATGCGGACAAAAGGACTGGTCAAACAAGAGATTGTTCGCACGAATTGATCCGGATCAGTTTGTCATGGAAAGGCCTAGAAGCCCCCCCTCGAGCCGACAACGTTTGGCATCACGGCAAAGCCAAGTTCGCGATGTCTTGCGGGCCATGAACGCTCTTTTCGGCGCTAGCCCGCCACGTCCGCCTGACGCCCCCGCCTGTTACATGCTGATCGTTGCAGATGCGCGACGAGACAAGGGCGCCGCGCCATGACATGCGAAGAGGACACGCTATTCGACACCGACAAACGACATCGCGCCTTCGGAAATACCGGCCGTGACTCACGTTGATTGATCAGCACGTGTGCAGACCCTGCACGAGGGTCGTTTTGGGGATTACTGTGATGAAAAATGCTCTTTTGGCGCTGCTGGTTTCATTAGTTTCACTGGAACTGTTCTCATTTGTGGCGGCACGAGCGAATTTGCTATTGTTTAATGACTATCCGGAAATCTATCGGCCGCGATTTTCCGGCAATTCATGGCGGACGCAGAAAGATCCCTGGGGCTCTTGGCACAAGCTCGATGCAACGGATCGACATCAATCGTCCTGTTTTGATGTTCGTTATGCGTCGAACGCCATTGGAGCGCGGGATACTGCGTTCGAGCACTCCAAACCTGATGGACAAATGCGCTATGTGCTGATCGGAGATTCCTTCGCGGAGGGATACGGCGTTGACTTCAAAGACGCCGCCCAAACCCAGCTTGAAAAGCTTGTTGGTGTTGACATCTACAACTTCGGCTCTGACGGCTATTTTGGCCCTGTTCAATACTACCTGATCTACAAAGATTTGGCGAAGCAATTCGAGCACGATGGAGTGATCTTATTTTTTCTGCCGGCGAATGATTTCACCGACAATGACTACACATTTTGGAAGGGCTTTCATCCGTCCTGGTATAGGCCTTATTATAAGAAAACGAATAACGGCGGCTATGACATCTTTTATCCCGAACAGGCCATGCCAAACGATCAATATGAAGACAAGATAGAGGGGAACACGATCAAGCGGTTTATGTTGCGAAATCTCATGCGATATACGTTCACGGCCGACACAGTGCGGACTATTAAATATCTTTTAGCGCGCAGCCCGCTCGAAAAACTCGGATACAGCGGCTATTTCGATGCGACGGCGGAACAGCAAGAGGCGGCGCTTTATTTCGTCGAGAAGCTTGTACGGGAGGCGACGCCACGGCGCGTGATGATCTTGGTCATTCCAAACCGTGAAGACATGAATAGGATCCGTAGCGGAAAATCCTACAAAGATCAGTATTGGTTCAACAAACTGAGTTCGATGGCGACAAACACGGATATTGAAGTGATCGATATGGCCGATCACATGCCCGACGACTACGCCTCGCTTTTTCTACCATGCGATAATCATTGGAATGCTCTCGGTAATCGGGCTGCGGCCAAGCTTATCGCCGCGAAATTTCACAGTTCGATAAGCCACCGTGACACACATCCGGTCGGAGCCGCGCGCTAAAAGGC
>DASTMP010000149.1:0-40259 GCA_035714085.1 Blastocatellia bacterium | reverse complement strand
AGTCATACCCGTCATGGCAGCGCCTCCGCGCGCGATCAGTTGCGGCGCGGCCAAGAGCGCTACTCCGCGAATCGCCAGGAACCAGCCGAATAGAGAGATCAGGATCGCCGGCGGACTCGACCAATATTGATGGCGCGCAATGATCAGCAGCCCGCCGAATAGCAACAAGCCGCCCGTAATCCACACGAGCGCCTCGTTCTCGAAGAATGCGGACAGAACCGTCCCCATGCTATGTGCGCGCGCTACGATAATGCCGGGAACAATCGCGAGGAATGGGCCGATGACACGCGCGAAAGCGCGCGTGCGGGCTCTGTCTTCTGGAGTAGCAGGCATACTTAACTCCCATCTTCCCCGGCCTGCCCGCTGCAGGCTCGGCGGTTCACAGGATTACACCCAAATGAAGAGCAGCCGACCATCAGCTTGCGCGATTTTGATCCTTTCTGTCAACTCTGCCATTGTTCAAGCCTGCCACTGCTTTAACCGCTCGACCAGCGCCAGCATCTCGCGGCGTTTCTTCTCTAACAGCGCGAAGATGATGATGAGCATCGCGCCGAAAATCATCCCGGTCACGTACCACAGCCAATTCCCTTTCAGGTAAACGGACGCCGTGTAGATTATCGCCAACAACGACAGCATCAGGAACGCCGTGCCCAGGAAGAGGAATGCGCGAATTCGCAGCGCCAACCCCGCGAGCACGCCGATCACGGACAGGACGAGCAATATTATCGTCAGCCAGGGCGATTCGCTCACGCCGTTGATGAAGATGTCCGACGTCGAAGAGACGTAGATCATCATCAGCGTCGCATATCGAATCATCGTCATCTGATCCTTCGTCAATCGGTCGCGGTTGATGTGTCCCGCGACCAGCACGGAGAGCGAAACCGGGATGAGCCACAACTGTGGGTGTTGGTAAAAGCCGTAGCCTTGGACTCCGTCGAGCACCGTCCATAGACCGCCGTTGCCGGCAAGCACTGCCAGGATTCCGAACAGGAACGAGCGTCGCATCACCGAGAGCACTGCGTAAAACAGCCCGACCAGGAATAACAGGTTCGAGTAAGAGACTGCGGAATTCACTACAAAGTAACCGAACACCGGCAAGATCGGCAACAGAATGCCCGTGCGCTCCAGTGGCTCTGCCAAAACCAGAGTTCCCCTCCTGCGGAAAAGTTCGCCAAGCCCCACGCCCGTAAACGCCAGCAGCATCACGACCAGCGGCCACCAAGTCAGGAAGAATCCGCCGAAGAGCCACGGCAGCGTCAAACGCGCATGGACTATTGTCACTATCGTCAAAACCTCGGCGCCATACACGTAATTCATTCTCCCACGCTCGCTGAGATTGAATGGATCGCGCTCCGGCGACAGAGCGAACGCAATGCAAGCGAAGAAAAGCGAAACCAAAGCCGCAAAGATGGCGATCACAACCCACCAAGGCGCGGGCGGCTCTTTGTGCGAAGAGAAATTCAACGCCTCGGCGCTGAGTGTGGCTACCAACGCCATTAAACCGATCGCGCTGATGATCCGCAGTTGCGCCTTCACCCCGCGCCGCCATTCATTCTCCTCGGTCAGATTGCGGCTGATGATGAATCTATATCCAATCAGAATCGCTCCGGCTGCGACCATCACAACCGCCAGGTGATTGATCGCTTGAAATTCCTCAATAGGCGACAACCACGCCCATCCCCACAACACAGCGCTTAAAAGTGACGTCCAGGTAGTGAGACCGATCATACCGATGGCGCTGCTGGGCGTTATATCCGGCCGTATGCCGTTATCAGACCCTTGTCGCGACGTAGCTCCAGGTCGCTCATTTTCATTTTGATCCCCTTCCCCCGTTATCAGACCTTGGTCTTGCGATTCGGCGCCTTTGCCCGTTATCAGACCTTGGTTAAGCAAGGCGCTTACCAACAGCGCCATCGAAATCGGAATCGCTACCGAGATAGAGGCTGCGGTCAATCGTTGCGACAATGACTCAAAGTTCCAGACGATGATGAATGTAATCGCGTATGCTGCGAGGCCGAGCAACACGTTTATCGCTTTAAGCCAGGGATAGAAGCGAGTGAGTTCGTCCTCGCTCAATGGCACTCGCAGTCGGGCTGCGAGGCGCGCCAACGATTCTCTCCCGCGGAACAAAGCGCTTGTCGCTAAGGCATAGAGCGAGAGTATGGCGACCAGGCTGACCAACAAAACCTCGAAGCCGGGATTGAAATAGCGCAAAACCATCGCGGCGGCGATTAATCCGATGATGTGCAAGCCGCGCAAGGCGTATGCGGAGCGCTCGTCCCACAGACACGCCACGAAGAGCGCGACGACCGACGCCAGCGCGAACCAATCCAACAAGGCATCACCGACCAATTGACTAATGCTCCAACTGTTGCTCGACAGCCATTGAAAAAGCAGCGTGAGACACAACAATCCGAGCGACGTTCGCGCCGCCACTCGATGGAATGGCGTGATCCGCCGCGCCCCGTCCTGTCGCGGCATCTTCAAATCAATCGTCAGCCATGCAATCGCAGGCAGAGCCAGAACGATGGCGTTCAAGGACACCGGCCCTATCCAATCTATGTAGTCCGAGCTGAAGAGGTTTGATGGTTTGAGGTCCAACCAGAAATAAACTCTCGTCGCGGCATAGTTGAGAGTGAGGGCGGCAATGTAGATATAACCGCGTTTGCCGCTCACCAGGCTCAATCCGGCAAACAACAGACAGATCGAAATCGAAAAGCCCATCGTCCACCAGGGCTCTCCGGGAGAAGAGACACCGCGCAGGATCATCGCGACAATCACCAACGCCAACGCCGTGGTCCAGTTCTCCAGAGCGCGTTGATCTGCGACCTGCGCAACCGGCGCCAATACTCGGGCGGGCCGGCGTAAAGCCAGCATCAGCCACGCCGCTGCGTTCAATGCAAGCGCAAGCGCGTGAAACGCGATCCAACCATCGGCTCCGAGCCGGCCTACCAGGCAACTCAACAGCGATCCGAGAGCCACCAGTCCGACGCCCAGATGCTCCGCGCGCAAGCGACTGAGTTTGATATCGTGAAGCCGCGCGTAAGCAAGCGTCGGCAGCGCCACGGCCAAAATGCCCGTCACGCCGCCGAAAGAATCGGCCAGCGCGCTGCGTATCAACGGATCGATAAAGAGGCGGACGTCGGCGACGGCTAACGCTGACAACGACAGGAAAAGCGCCAGGCTGACCTGAGTTTTGAGAAACGCCTCTGACCGAGGCCATGCGGCATCGAGCGCGGTTTGGCGCCGATGAAACCTGAGCCAGGCTAGCGAACAGATCGATGTTGCAACGATGTTCAATTGGGCGACCATGTAAGCGTCGGAGCGTTCAATGCCAAAGACTCTCGTGGAGGCCCAGAGCAAATAGCCGAAAGTCACCGACAGGTTTACCATTAGTCCTGCCGCGCAGGCGTAGGCCGCGGAGCGCTCGCGGATGGAGTGAGCGACGAATGAAAGTCCGACGATCAACAACGGCGCGATCAGTCCGGCTATCACCCACGATCTACCCGGCCAAAACTCCACCGCGTCGCTAAAGACAATGCCATTGAAGAAAGCCAGCGATGAGAAGACCAGAACAGGCGCGACAAACAGCGCGAGCGACAGCGTCCGCAGCGTCGCCGACAATCCGTTTGATCTCTCTTCCATCCGCGGCCAGCCGAACCGGTTGAGCCACGGCGTAACACGATTTCGAGCCACGATCAGGGATGACACCGCCGCGAACGCGATGGCCGATGACCAGCGATAAACCGCCGGCGTCAACACCTCGTCCCCCCATCGTCCTCCGATCAGCAGACATGCGCAGGCCAATAAAATCAACATCGCCAGCGCGGCTCGCTTTTCAAACTGCTCCCACAACCCGGCGATGAAGACTAGCGTCAACGCCAGAAGCAGTGACCACGAGCCTGCGCCGAGCGCCGTCGCGGCAATATTCCGGCTCTCGTTCGAGAACCCCCATCCAAAGCGAAGCCCTTCGACCATTCCGACGTGAACGCCGTAAAGGCTCAAGCCCACGAGGAAGGCCAACGATAGCAGCGTGATGACGCGGTCGACTCCGAGCCAGCCGGGGTAAAGCAACTTCGAGGCGGCGCCGGGATCGAATATGCGAGAGGGCGATTCTCCCTCTTCTTTCCGGGATTCGGCGCCAGCGTCAACGCCGAATCTTCTGAGCGCAAGCCTCACTGCAATCCAGACCAGGCTCAGCATCGTCAACGCGACGACTTGCGCCTGAATCGTCTTAAGGTCGCTGACGAACGATTGCGGCCATTGATGGCCGAACAGGTCCGCGATTTCGAACGCCACGGACGAGGCCAACGCCAGCTGGAACGCGGCGAATAATACGGGCGAGCGCTTCAACCAGGCGATCGCCAGCCAGATCGCGGCCAACCACAGCATTCGCGCGGATATCTGCGCGTTAGTCATCCAGCCATCGAAGATCAAAAATGGCGCAACGCCTACCGAAGCGATTAATGCTGATAAGGTGAAGGGCACAGCAAATAGTTTTCGCGCCCGCTCGCTCTGTACGGTCACGACCACCGCCGCAACGGTTGCGACATTCGCGAAGACCAGGAACGACAATCTCACCGGGTGAGACTCCGCGAGCGCGTCGCCGAATTTGAAGGCCAGAGACTGTAAGATGGTCAGCGACAGCAAGGCGCTCCCTATCCAACTGGCGATAACATTTTCTCTCCGCCACGCGATGACGAACGCGGCAGCGGCGTAAAAAGCGTAGACCGGGGCGGCCTGATATGGGTCTCCGGGGAGCTTGAAGCCATGCCACGTAATGAGCAGAAGGCAGACCGCTCCGGCTACGACGGCGCTGATCCCATAGATTCGCGATTCGATCTTTCTCTCTATCTTTAACCACCCTTCTGACGCCGCTGCGAAGAGCGCGAAGAGCAATGCGAGCGCATACCCGCTCGTCAGGGAGACAAGACTTGCGGCAAGTCGAGGGCCGTCTTCGCCCCACCTGAGGACGTTCCCGGTGAAGAGATTCGCCATGATCAGAACCGCCAGAGCGAGATGCGCGATCGCGCCCGCGTGAGCGAGCCTGAGATCGTATCGCAGCGACTGCCCGGAGCTTGCCAGCGCTATCGCCAGTGAAACGGCGCAATTGATCAAAGCAGTGATGACAACAGCGATAGAGTACGGCCATGCGAAGATCAGCGCGGTCAGTGAGATCAACGAGCCGATGAGGCTGACGCTCGTCGCGACGGTCAGAGTCCTGCCGGACTTGCTCTCTTCAGGCCATCGCAGCAACGCGACTCCGGTCGCTATCGCCGGGATTCCGAAGATGCTGACGAGCGGCGCGAATTGCCGTAGCGTCTGCGAGATGTAGCCGGGTTTGATGAAGAGCAACCCTAGTGGCAGTATAGCCGCGAATGAAGCTATGCCGAGGTGAGTGAAAATTTGATCTGCGCGGCGCTCGTCGCTTTCATCCTGTTTTGGGCGCCTGGCCTGATCGCGCAATACACGGCCGCAACTGGCGCAGTAACAGATCAGCGGCGCGACGCCGAGCAACGCCACTCTGAGCGATCTCCGCTCGGCGACGCTCGAATGCTCGGCCAACAACATTGCAAACGATGGCCCCATCGTCGCCAGCGCTATCATCCACGGGGCTTCGGGCAAGAAGACTTTGGCGGCCTGATAGACCAGGTAGAAAAAGAGAGCAAGAGAAAACAACTCTCCGCCAGCCACTTGCCAAGAGGGCGGCAAAGCAGTCGGAGCCGAATCGCGCGAGAACGCCGTCATCGCCAGGAAATTGAGAGGCGCGAGCAGCGTCGAGATGACCAACACGCCCCGGCTCGTCGTGGGCAGTTTCCAACGATGCGCGCTATAGAAACCAAGCCCGAAGAGCGCTGCGGTTACGCCGACGAATACGGAGAATTCCAGGAACGGCCTCGCCACAATCTGCGACCACAGGCTGACAACAAGCGCGATCGAACATCCGATGATCAACAACCCGCCGACCAACTCGCCCCACCGGATGCTGCTTTCTTCCATAAACGTCTCCAGCATCTCGGTGAATGAGCGGCGCGGTTGACGCGGTGTTTCGGCGATGACCATCGGAACATCCTTTGAGGCGGCGGGCGAGGCGGCGGCGATTTCTTCGAGATCCAGCCCCACTCTCTCGACATTCTTTTCAACGGCGAAGACATTCGGCTCGACCAGGGCAGGTGGCGCCTGCTGAGTGGCGGATTCTATCGGCGCCTGCTGCGGCGCTTGGGGTTCGGCTTCGCGGCGCGTCGTGATCGTGTCGCGTCGAAGCTGTGGGGTCAGCCGCGCTCTTTCCTCCTCTACGAGACCCATTACCAGTTTATGCGTCTCGGCATCGAGCCTGCCCTGATTCAAAAATCTATCGAGCTGGCGCGCGGTCTTCGTCAGGTCGGCCATCGGTCCCGCGCTTGATCGCGCCAGCCCGCAGAGGGGGCAAAAGCTATCGTAAATCTGCAAGGCCGACCCGCATTCCGCGCACAGCGCGCCAGGGCGCGTCTGCGTGGCGCTACTTTCTTTGGTGGAGCTGGATTGTGACTCAGGCTCACCGGTAAGAGCGCGGTAGATCGCCGCGAGCAGAAGCCAGATTCCGTGGCCGACGAGCGTGATCAAAGCAATCGCGAACAACAGGGTGATCAAGACCGAGGGGTCCATGTGTCCCTCCTAGGGAATTCCTGGGTACGCATCGCTTCCAGCGCGCATGGTTTCGCCATCAGACCGCTTGATCGAAACCGGGCACGCTGGAAGCGATGGGCGCCCAGGGGCTATTTTCATTACTGCCTGCAATCAAATTACGTCAGTCGTCAACTTTCAATGAGATTCAACGCCAGATACGGCCGTTTCTCAATCTACGAACTCGCATTAAGCAAGCAACAGGCCACTCGCTACTGCGCCCGTCGAAAAGAGGAATCATTGAACCTGCAGGACTATACGGTTGGCGAACTTTCAACGGCGGAGTACTTGTGACAGTTCGTCATCCGTCACAAAGCTAATGGGCGCAAACCTAATGAGTTGGCCTCGTGAGGAATCTTTCGACGTAGTTGCGCAGCTCCGAGAGAGATGAATCGGCGATGACGCGGAAGACGCGGACGCGGACTCCGGGCGGCATTCGCGCCGCTGTGGCAGCGTCGGTGATGACAATTGAACTGGCGCGCAATCCCCTCTCCCATCCTTTTTCGGCGGCGTTGCGGAAGCTCAACGAATCCGGGTCGATGTTGACCGCCGCCAGAACGGAATGGGCGTAACGCAGGAAATCTGGCCAGTGAGAGACGACCGTGATCAGGTCGCTCCTGGACGGACGCTTCTCATCCTTCAGCGTCTCATGCGCCGAGCGCGTGTGAATCAACAGGCAAGCCATCTTCGGAGGCAGCGCCGCCGCGATGAGCTCCGCTTGCACGTGGAGCGCGACCGGAATCGCGCCGACCAGGACGCCGGGATTGGCGCAATCGTCCACGCCAACGCCTTCGACGCGAAAGCCCGTAGCCGCTTTCATCTCGGCCATCAGAACGGCCCGGAGACCGGGATCGGGGTCGATCACCAGAAAATGATCGGGTGGCTGTAACCTCATCCAATGCCTGATGCGCGATTGTATGTCCGCCAGCGAGAACCCCTTGCGACGCGCGACCTGCAGGAACTCCACGATCATGTTGTCTAGATCGAGTTGAACTTCAATCGTGTTTTCGGACTTGAACTTTCGGACATAAATCCCGCTTCCCGCCCGCATGTCCACCCAGCCGGATTCCGAAAGCTCGCGGTAAGCGGCGCTGACCGTGTTTGAATGAATCTTGAACCGACGGGCGATCTCGCGCGTGCTGGGAAGCTTCTGCCCCGGCTTCAAATCCTGGCTGAGAATGGCCAGCTTGATCTGCGCGGTCAGTTGTTCGCGCAACGGCACGTCGCTCCCTTTTGATAACCAGATTTGCATATGAACCTGCCACAGAGCCACCGCAGACACAGAGAGGAAGACAAAGAAACAGTGAGACAGGGAGAAAACCATCTTTTCTTCCTGTCCCCTCTTCCCTTCTTCTCTCTGTGTCTGCGGTGGCTCTGTGGCTATACCGTAGCCTGCGCCGATTTAGCGTAAATACTGTTTTTCGACGGCGATCAATTTCGCGACGCGCTTGCCGTGGCGCGCGGCGCCCTCGGGAGTCGAAAGCCAGACGCTGACGATTTCGCGCATCTTTTCCGTCGAGATCATGCGCGCGCCGAGTGTCAGGACATTGGCGTAGTTGTGTTCACGGCTGTTGCTGGCGGTGGCCGCGTCATAACACATAGCGGCGCGGACGCCGGGTACCTTGTTCGCGGTCATGCACGATCCGATGCCGGCGCCGTCGAGCATGATGCCGAGGTCGCAGGCGCCATTGGCCACCGCTCGCGCGACGGCGTGGGCGAAGTCAGGGTAATCGACCGCCTCTTCGGAAAACGTCCCGAAGTCGCGATGACTATAACCGAGTTCGTCGAGAAATTCTTTGAGGCGCTCTTTCATCTCATATCCGCCGTGATCTGCGCCGACGGCGATGATGCGACGCTTCCCGGTGACGGAGCGGCGCGCGCGACGGCGGATTTCGAGACCTCGCTCTCGGATCAGATCCTGCGCGGCGGGAGTGATGATCGCGTCTTCACGAATGAGGAACCTGGCGCCGGCCCGGACGTCCGCATGGACGTCGCGCAGGTCGGCCTCGGTAATCACGTCTTTCGCCGATTCGTCTATGACCGGCGGCGTTGGATCTTCGTCCATGGCGCCTGCCCCTGCGTCTGCCTCTGCATCTATAGGATACTTACCGCCGATCTGCTGTCGCATGGCCTCGCGAACCATCGCGCTGATTTCCTCTCGATCTAAAGGCCGATCCGAAGGGTCCACGGGCGAACGGTTCATGCCTTGCCCCCTCCCGCGGCTTCCATCTGATTGGGCCAATCAGACTCGTCGTGAAGAAATGATTTGATTCCGCGAGCGGCCTGGCCGATTCTCTGTTCGTTTTCGACCAGGGCGAACCGCACGTAACGATCGCCACGGTCGCCGAAGCCTATGCCGGGCGAGACTGCCACGCCCGCCTTCTCGATCAGCAGCTTGGCGAATTCGAGCGAGCCGAGTTCGGCGTATTGATCGGGAATATTGGCCCACACAAACATCGTGCCTTTCGGCGCCGGAACGTTCCATCCGGCCGAGTCCAGCCCCTTGATCAGAGCGTCGCGGCGCTTGCGATAGACCTCGACGATTTCAGGCACGACGTGATCACAATCGCGCAGGGCGATGATGGCCGCGATCTGTATCGGTTGAAACATTCCATAATCTAGATAGCTTTTGATTCGTGTCAAGGCGGCGATCGCCTGGCGGGCGCCGACGCAGAAGCCCACTCGCCATCCGGCCATCGAATAACTCTTCGACATCGAGAACATCTCGACCGCCACATCCTTCGCCCCTGGCGCCTGCAGGATGCTCGGCGCCTTGTATCCGTCGAAAGTCAGATCGGCGTAGGCCAGATCGTGGATGATCAAATAGCCGCGTTCGCGCGCGATCTCGACGGCCTCTTCGAAGAACTCTTTCTCAACGCAGACCGTCGTCGGGTTGTGCGGAAACGAGAGCACCAGGAGCTTGGGCTGCTGCGAGCGCGGGTAATCGAGCCGGCGGAGCGCATCCATCGTAGCTTCAGGCCCCTCGATGATCGGCAGCCTGATCAACTCGCAACTGGCGATGGTCGCGGCGAAGGAATGAATCGGATAGCTCGGGTCGGGAACTATCACCTTATCGCCAGGCTCAACCAGCGCCAGCACCAGGTGCGAGAAGCCTTCTTTCGCGCCGATGGTCGCAATCGCTTCGGTTTCGGGATCGATCTCGACGCCGTAACGACGCCCGTACCAACGCGAGATTTCGGCCCGCAGATTGGGAATGCCGCGCGATGCCGAGTAACGATGATTTCGCGGGTTGCGCGCGGCCTCGATCAGTTTATCGACAATCGGATCGGGCGTGGCCAGGTCCGGATTGCCCATGCCCAGATCGATGATGTCCTCGCCGCGATGGCGCGCCTCCATTTTCAGATGGTTGATGACGGCAAAAACATAGGGTGGAAGTTTTTCGATGAGCGGAAATCTATAATCCATATTCGAGATTCGATATAAAACAATCCGCGCAACTTTGGGACATGGGCTTTGGCGCCGCAGGCGCAGAGCCACAGAGGTTAAGAAGTGAGTGGGAGGCAAAGCGACACAGTGACAAGACGCTTTTCTACTTGTCCCCTTGCCTACTTCTCCCTGTCTCTGTGTCTCCGGCGCCTCTGTGGCTAATTCAACGGTTTGACACTGAAAACAACGGCAAATATATTGCCGTTTCCTGCGACAATTACCAGGGAGCGTCATGAATGGGACTTATAGGACCTATAAAGACTTGTAATCCCCATTCATGACGATCTCAAGGGATTTATTGAGGAGAAGCGCCGCAATGTCTTCAAGCCACTACTCCGGGTCGGAGTTTAACAATCCGAACCTGGAAATACTAATCACCACCGACCAGCTACAGAGTCGAATCTGTGAAATGGGAGCGGAAATCACCCGCGATTACGTCAGCCGCCGGCCCGAGCTGATCTGCGTGCTCAAAGGCGCGACGCTTTTCATGAGCGACCTGATGCGCGCAATCGATCTGAACCTGAGCATTGATTTCATCGCCGTCTCGAGCTACGGCAAAGGGAAAAATTCTACCGGCGAGGTCAGGATCGTCAAAGACCTCGATGAGCCGTTGGAGGGGCGCGACATCATTCTGGTTGAAGACATTCTCGACACGGGGCTCACTCTCAACTACCTGGTCAACAACTTCCGTTCGCGCGGCGCGACGTCGATCCGCATCGCGACCTTATTGAATAAACCCGACCGCCGTCGCGTCATCGTCACACCAGATTACTGCGGCTTCACTATCCCCGACAAATTCGTGGTCGGCTACGGACTCGATTACGCCGAACGCTACCGCAACCTGCCGTATATCGGAGTGGTGAAGGAGTGACGGGGAGACAGGGGCGACGGAGCGACAAGGAGAAGTGGATATAATGAAAGAGTATCTCCTTATCTCCTTATCTCCTTATCTCCTGGTTTCCCCTTTTCTCCCTCGCCCTGTCGCCCCGTCGCCCCGTCGACCTGTCGCCCTCCCGCCGGTTTCATATCGAAAGTGATCATGCCGCTGACCTGAACCTGTTTGCCCTCGAATTTCGCGGGTTCGAATTTCCAGGCGCGGGCAGCCAAGATGGCCTCGCCGTTCAGGTCGGAGCGTCCGTCAACAACATGCGCGAAGACCACTTCGCCAGTGACTGAAACCAGGATTTCGACTTTGACTATCCCTGGCGCGTAAGCGGCGGTCAAGGCGCCACGACCGGCGCCCAGCGAATAAGCGCCTCCGTCCTTGGTCAAACCTTTTGATGAGGGATCATCTTGATTGCCCGCCTTGGCCGGTCTGACGCCCGGAAAGATCGCCTGCATTCTCTTGACTGGGCGGCCACCGGCGATCAGCTTCTTCATCGGGTCTTCGATCTTGCCTTCTTCCTCATCAGTTTGCGCGAACTCCGAGACACGAATGGTCGGCGCGCTGAAATCCGCCACGTCGCCCCTTTTCACCCCTGCCAGCGACTTTGAGAGTTCTATCGCCCGGCGTAGACATTCGACGGATCGCCAGCGATGCTCAACCGCCGTTTCCTCGGAATCGGCCGACAGCGCCGCTTCGGCGTGCAGCAGATTCTTGACGTTTTGGGCCTCGGCGAAATTGTCTATGATGGCGAGAGCTCTGTCGGCGTATTCCAGGCCGTTCTTGATCCCGGATCGAATGTCCGCCCGATTCTGATCTGGGATCGTCACTATGACCCTGTTCTCCTTGATCCCAACGAATTTTGCCACCAGGTCGTGAACCTCGCGCCAATAGGTCAAAGCCGCTCTGTAATAGCTGAAGGCCTTGACCGAATCCTTCTGCCCCTTCAGGTCTGCGCGCCGTATAAAGTAATCGCGCGATTGCGCCTGAAGATCGAGCCTGAACGCGGTCACGGCGGCGAGGCTCAGCGCCTCATCATTCTCCGGCTCCAGCTTCAGCGCGGCCTCGAACTTCGCCAGGGCGGGTTTGAAATGTTGTGCGCGATAAAGCGTCTTTCCCTGCTCGACCAATTGAGCGGCTGAATAGTTTGACTTCGCGCCGGCAGCCGGCTTCTGCGCCATGGCGGAGAGATGGAAGGAAGGTGGGACGGAGAGAAAAAGAGACAGAATAACGAAGAGAGGGAGAGAGGAAGAGAGCGGGAGACGGAGGGACAGAGGGATTTTGAGTACGTAAGGTTCCCCGCTCTCCCGCTCTCCCGACCTCTCGGCCTCTCCTTCTCTCGGTCTATCCCTCTCTCGGTCTCTCCCCCTCTTTGTCTTTGTCTCTCTTTGTCTATCCATCTCTGCGGTCTCTCCTTCTCTGCGGCCCGGCTCATTGCGCGCCGGCTCTCAAACTTGCGCTCACCTGTTTTTGATACTGTCGAGCGGCTGCTTTCACGGCCTCTTCGTCGAGCGTCAGCAATCTCCGGTTTCGCATCAGAACGCGGCCATTAACTATGGTGTCGGTGACATCGGAAGCCTTCGCGGCGTACACCAGATGAGAAATGACATTATACATCGGCGTCAAGTGAAGGGCGCTCAGATCGACGACGATCAGATCGGCCCGTTTGCCCGTCTCGAGCGAGCCGATCTCACGCTCCATATGCAACGCCCGCGCGCCGCCGATGGTCGCCATCTCGAGCGCCTGCCCTGCCGTCACGACCGTCGGAGACATCGTCACCAGCTTGTGTAGTTTCGCCGCGGTATCCATTTCCTCCCACATACTCAAATCGTGATTCGAGGCCGCGCCGTCAGTGCCCAGGCCCAGGCGCAGCGACGATTTCAGCATTTGCGGAATCGGCGCCGCGCCTGAAGCGAGCTTCATATTCGACTGCGGGCAATGCGCCACGCCGACCTCACGCTCTTTGAGAATCTCTATCTCGCGGTCGTTGACATGCACGACGTGCGCGGCCAGCAACCGCGGTGAGAGGATTCCCAGATCATCGAGAAAGAGCGTCGGGCTAGTGTTGTATTTTTCGGCGATAGCCTTTGTCTCGGCAGGGGCTTCGGCGAGGTGAGTGAGAATCGGAACGTCGCGCCTCTCGGCGAACGCTTTGACCTCTTTGAGATGCTCCGCGCTGACGGTGTAGGGCGCGTGCGGCGCAATGGCGGGCGTGATCAGGGCGTCGCCTTTCCAACGTTTGACGAAGCTTTCGGTGTAACTGAGCGCGGCGTCCCATGTCTTGTTGTCGGGCGCGGGAAAATCGATGACCGTTTCGCCGAGCGCCCCGCGAAGACCGGCCTTCCTGGTTTCTACGGCGACGGCGTCCTCGAAATAATACATGTCGGCGTAGGTCGTGGTTCCGCCGCGAATCATTTCGGCGAGTCCGAGGCGCGCGCCAACGACGACAAAATCGCGCGTGACGTTCTTCGCCTCAGCCGGAAAGATGTATTTCGTGAGCCAGTCCTGCAGGTTCAGGTCATCGGCGATTCCTCGAAAGAGCGTCATCGGGATGTGCGTGTGCGCGTTGATCAGCCCCGGCAGAACAACTTTACCACGCGCGTCTATCGTATGGCCGGCTTTATAGCCTCTCGCCTTTAGATCAGCGGCGTCGCCGACGTCGAAGATGCGCTCGCCCTTGATCGCGACGAAGCCATTTTCAAAGACCCGCCGATCGGAATTCATCGTGACGACCGCTCCGCCGACAATCAACAAGTCAACGGCGTTCGCGCCCACCCTGACATCGCGGGCGCCGCGGCGCTGCGCCGTGGCGGCGATTACAAGCGCCAAAGCCGATGCGAACATGGCCCCGAAGGCCAAAAAAAGCAAAAAGGCTTTTCTGGCGGCTACAATATTTACTACTCTCATCTCGGAGGGGTGAAAAGAAACTTCAGTGTGCCCGGCTGCTTCACCGGCTTCCCATCGAGGAGCGTCGGTTTGAAGACCCATTTCCTGGCGGCGTCTTCCGCCGCCGCACGGAGCACCGGATGGCCTTTGATAGCTTTCGCATCGATCACCCGTCCGTTCTCGTTAATCATTATCGCCACCTCAACCTCGCCCGAAGCGTTTATCTGCTTTGCGATTGTAGGATAAACAGGCTGCACCCTAATTATGGCTTCACCGGTGATGACGCCCTTCGACACTCTGGGAGCGATGGCGGGCTTCGGGGGAGGCGGAATCTCATTGACCGTCTCATCCTGCGTTATCTTCGGCGGGCCAAATGGCGCGGGGGCCTTGGCGTAATAAAACTGCGGCGCGCCGTTCAACCTCAGCTGCGGCAACGTGACGACATTCGGCTTCTTTCCTTCATCCGCGCCTTTTACGGAAAACGGCTCCCGTAGAAGTTGCGGCAGATCGCTCAGTCTTCGCACTCTCTGAAACTGACTGTCACTCTCGATGACGGCGAAATGGAATTTGGTCGTTACCGACAACCCTTGTTTGAAGGAGCCGACATGGATCTGCGCCACGATCTTACGATCGTCGGGTAAAATGGCAGTGGCTTCAACGCAGGCCGGAATGCCCTGCTCCCATTCGGAAGCCGTTCCGTCCTGCTCGACACATTCCCCCAATCGCCAGCTCACGCCGGATTGAGGGCCTACAACTAGATTGAGCCAAGTCCCGAAAGGGCGGCTGGGCAGAGTGGGATCATATCGAGACGCGGGAGTCTGTTGAACACGATTCACGGCCTTGTCTTCCAACGTCGAATCCTGCGCAGAAGCGCCGAGCAGCGCCACCAAGAGAATCGCTATTGTGAACTCGTTCATATGGGCTCAAAGGAATGTATGGTCAAATGGGGCAGGTAACAGTTCGCTTGCTTTTCTAATTTCATACTGGCCATCCAGTTTGGCCATTACGACCTCCATCTCTCTCCCACACAACTCGAAGATCACCTGACGGCACGATCCGCACGGCGGAATGGGGCGATCCGCATCGGCGATCACCGCGACGCGAACGAAATCACGCGCGCCTTCGGAGATAGCCTTGGCCAACGCCACCTGTTCAGCGCAAAGCGTCGAACCGTAGCTTGAGTTTTCGATGTTGCAGCCCGTGAATGTCCGTCCGTCAACGCATTCGACAGCCGCGCCGACTTTGAAGTTGGAGTAAGGCGCGTGAGCGCGCTCTCGCGCCTGCCGGGCCATGTCGATCAGTTCGTTTAAAGGTATTTCTCGCAAAATCAGAATAGGGCGGAATGAAAATTATGGTCTCACACTGTCCAACTCCCGCCTTGACTGTACGCTGATTTTACCAGAGATCGGGCGAATGCCAACCCCATCCGAACAAAGTGCGGAAGTAAAAAAACACGATTTCCCACTGTCGAGGATCGAGGATCGAATTCTCCGCTCTATTCTCGATCTACTATATTCTATATTCTATCCTTGATCTTCTATCTTGGCGATAATCCTCGTCAACAATTCGCTGAACTCTTTGCCCACGCGTTGGCCTATCTCCATGACCTCGGCATGATTGATCGGGCCGTCCTCGATTCCGGCGGCTGCATTGGTGATGAGCGAAACGCCGAGCGTCATCATCCCCATTTGCTTTGCGACGATCGCTTCGGGGACCGTAGACATGCCGACCGCGTCCGCTCCGAGGGCCCGCATCATCCGTATCTCGGCGGGCGTTTCGTAATTCGGCCCCTGCAAGGCCAGGTAGACGCCTTCGCGCAGGTCGAGACCGATTTCGGCCGCGACCTCTTTGGCTATCCGCCGGTACTCGCGCGAATAGACCTCGGTCATATCCGGGAAGCGTTCGCCGAGCCGCTTGTCATGTTTACCGCGCAGCGGACTGATCATCATCATGTTGATGTGATCGCTGATCAGCATGAAGTCGCCCCGCTTGAACTCCGGGTTGACGCCTCCGGCGGCGTTGGTCAGCGCGAGTTTCTTCAAACCCATCGCCCCGAACGCGCGGATCGGCAGCGTGACCTCTTCCAGCGAGTAGCCTTCATAGTAATGAAACCTTCCCTGCATCACCGCGACACTGACCGCCGTCGAGGGGAGCTTGCCGACAACCAGTCGCCCCGAATGTCCCTCTACGGTCGAACGAGCGAAATCGGGGATCTCTTCGTAAGGAATGACGACTCTGTCTTCCAGCGTTTCGGCGAAAGCGCCAAGGCCCGATCCGAGCACGACGGCGACATCAATGTCTCGCGCGATTCGTTCACGAATGTGCCGCGCCGACGTTTGCGCGCGGTCGAAAATGGAACCGGTCATTCTCAGTCTCCAGCGGAAAATCAGTTCGTAGTCCCGCCTTTAGGCGGAAGGGGCAGCTACGGATCCATTCCCTCCATCAAACGCTTCCGCCTAAAGGCGGGACTACGAACCGCGCTTTTACTCTTTCACGTACGGAATTCCCAAAGCCTTTGGCGGCGTCGAACGGCCAATCCACCCCGCCAGCACGACCATCGTCAGAACATATGGGATCATTTGAATGAACTGGTTGGGGATGTCTACAGTGCCCTGCATGCGAATCGCGACCGCTTCGGCGAAGCCGAAGAAGAGGCAGGCGACGAGCGCGCCGACCGGATTCCATTTGCCGAAGATCAGCGCGGCCAGCGCAATGAACCCTCGTCCTGCGGTCATGTTGCGCGTGAAGAGCGAATTCTGGCCGATGGACAGATATGCGCCGCCGAGCGCCGCCAAGGCGCCTGATATCAACACTCCCGCATAACGCATTCTTTTGACGCTCACCCCGGCGGTGTCCGCCGCCTCGGGATTTTCACCGACGGCGCGAAGCCGCAGTCCGAACCGCGTCCGGTTGAGCGCGTAAGTCGTCGCCGCGACGAGAACGAAGGCGAGGTAAACCAGCGGCTTCTGATTGAAGATCGAAGCGAGCGTCTGCGAAGTCTGCGGGTCGAAGACCGGAATGTCGGGCAGCGTCTGATCGCGCGGCAGTTGCGGCGTCGCCCCCGTCGACTCGAAAAATGCGCCGGACAATAGCGCCGGCGCGCCCAGAAACAGAATGTTTATCGCGGCGCCGCTGACGACCTGATCGGCGCGATAATTGATCGTCGCCACGGCATGCAACGCGGCGACCAGCAATCCCGCTGCCACCGCCGCCAGCAAACCCACCCAAGGGTTGTGAGTGAAGACCGTGACGACCGCGGCGGTGAAGGCCCCGGACAACATCACGCCTTCCAGCGCGATGTTGATCACGCCGCCACGCTCCGAATACAACCCGCCGAGCGCGGCCAGAATCAGGGGCGTCGAGAGTCTGATCGTCGAAGCGATCAGCGTGTAATTGAAAATGTCTCTGAATGTCGACATGCAATATTGTAGCGTCTTCGATTTGAATGTTGGGCTGTCATTTCTGAATACCCAAGTGAAAAACGCTTTAAGTTGCGGGCTTCTTCGTCAATCCGGGGATTAATCGCGCCAATCGACCGCGAACCGGGGCTTCCATGGCCACGAACAGAATGATGATCGCCTGCAGCACAACCACCAGGTCCTTCGACACCTTGTCAGTGAAGATGTCTACGGGCAACCCGCCGCGATTGAGCGCCCCGATCAGCAAGGCGGCGAGCACGACGCCGACGGGATGATTGCGCCCTAGCAGCGCCACCGCGATGCCGGAGAAGCCGTAGCCCGGTGAAAAATCGTGATAGTAGCGGTACCGGTAGCCGAGCACTTCGTTGACGCCGACCATTCCCGCCAGCGCGCCCGACAACGCCATTGCCAGCACGATCTGCTTCCGCACGCTGACACCGCCGTATTCAGCCGCCGCAGGGTTTGAGCCGACGGCGCGAACCTCATACCCCCATTTCGTCCGCCACAAAAATACCCAGACCAGAAACGCTGTGAAAAGGGCTAGCAGGAATGAAACGTTCAGAGGAATGCGCTGCGGAAAGTCGACGCCGAACGGGGCGAGCAGAGTCGAGAAGCGGGCGATGTGTGCCTGTCCGGCGATGGGCGACGTCTGCATAATCGGATCGCCTTGCTCCTTGTAATACCGCTGCGTCAGGTAACTGATCAGGCCGACCGCGATGAAGTTCATCATGATCGTGTTGATCACTTCGTGCGAACCGAACCGCGCCTTGAGCGCTCCCGGAATCGCGCCCCACACCGCCCCGGCGCCCATTGCCGCGATCATCGCCATCGGAATCAGAACGAATCCTGGAAATTTGGTAAAAGTGATTCCGACCCAGGCGGCGGCGAACGCGCCTACGTATAACTGCCCTTCCGCGCCGATGTTCAACAATCCGCACTTGTACGCCAGCGACACGGACAGGCCGGTGAATATCAGCGGCGTCGTCTGATAGAGCGTGTAGCCCCAGTTGTCGAACGTGAAATTGCCCAGATTGTCGAACAGTCCGAACGCGCCCGAGATCAACAGAAGATAGACCTTCTTCGGGCTGTCGCCCACGGCGAGGACAATCAAGCCTCCGATGAGAAACGCCGCCGCGACTGCAATGAGCGGAAAGAGGGATTCACGGATAAGGGTTTTCATTGTCGTTACAGGCGATGCGAAGGCGCCCGCAGAAGTATCACGCGTTGTGGGAAGGCGTCAAAACTAAGGCCGTTTGTCCGCGAGCCGTTCGGCCGCAGTGTAAAAAGGGCGAGCCGCGCGCGGCTCGCCCTTCCTCGCTCTCTCTATCGAAATCGTTTCAGTTGTCCTGTCCATCTGGGGTAGCCTGCTTCGCCTTCGCCGCCTGGATCAACAGCGCGGCTCGCTTCGCCATCATTTTGTCGTAGTACCCGAAAACATAATCTTTCAGGTCGCCGTGGCCAAATCTCGAATAGAACTTATATTCCTTCATCTCTTCATAGGCGCGTCTGGCGTCCCACCCGTCCACCTCCATCCTGTAGACCGCCAGCAGCACGCCGGTTCGATGGCGCCCTCCGGCGCAATGCACGTAAACCGGCCAGTTATTTTCGTCATTCACCAATTGCAGAAATTGATTCGATTCAGCTTCCGTCGGCGGACGCTTATCATTCAACCCGATGTTGATGTATTGCAATCCGGCGCCTTCGGCTAATCGGCGCGCATATCCCTCCGGGCGTTCACGCAGATCTATGATTGTTTTGACCCCAATCGCCGCCAGTTTTTTATATTCACTCTCATCCGGCTGCCCGCCGCGATAGATGTGATCATTCACCTTGCCGAAGTTTTTTAGATCGGCGCCTTCGACGACGCCTCGCTTGTCCTTTTTCCCGTCGAAAGCGACACTGACATTGTCACATAGTGAAAGAGCCAGCGCCGCCGCCGCCGCCATAGCAACGAGACCCCTGAATATGTCCGACCGGAACAGGGGAATATATTGCAACTTCATCTCACTCCCTCTTCAAAGATGTGAATTCTTCGGAATGGTTTTGGAGAGCGACTTATCGATTCACCGAATCAGTAATCTGATTCTCGGTCTGTCTGTTACTGATATCGCGATAGTAATCAAAGACAAACCGCTTCATGGCCTTATGACCCCAACGCGTGTAGAAATCATAATCTTTCATCTCTTCATAGGCCCGGTTTGCGTCCCAGCCCTGAACCGTCATGCGATAGACGGCGGTCATCGCGCCAGTTCGGTGGCGCCCGCCGGCGCAATGCACGTAAACTGGCCAATTCTCTTTGTCATTTACGAATGCCAGGAACTTCGATGCGACGTCGGGCGGAGGATAATCCTTATCACTCAGAGGCAGATTGATGTATTTCATTCCGGCCTGTTCGGTCGACGTCTTCGCGTAATCTTTCGGATCGTTGCGCAGATCGATGATGGTTTTGACGCCGATGCAGGCAAGCTGATTGTATTCTTCGGCCTTCGGCTGTCCGCCCCGATAGTAGAATTCCGTCACTTGGCCGAAGTTAACGACATCGACTGCGGCGACGCTCGCTTTGGAAGGCGCCGTGGCCTTGCCATTCGGTCGCGCATAAGAGATTACGCCCAGGGCGAGCGCCACCGAAATGGAGAGAATCAATGTGGGCGTTTTTGCGGAGGGGAATTTCGTTATTGGAGAAGACACCGGGGGGCGATTATCCAGCTCAGCTTTTCTACTCATCTTGTCAGTCCCGTTGAGAACGCCTATCGCTGCGCAAGCGCGGCTAGCAATGACAGCGTCGATCATTTTTTATTTTCTTCCGCTCGTTATTGCACGATCACGAATGCGATCGTTTCTTGTCTTAGGGCGACGGTGTCCTTATATTAGAACGACAATGTTGATGATACGCATGACGCCGAGGGTTGTCCAGCGGAATTCAAAATTCTGGAAATTGCGGCGCATATGGCGTCAGCGGCCCTCAGCGCTAAATTTTGGGTCGTGAGGCCGGCGTCAACCCATATGTTTGGTCGAAATGGCAAGCCCTTCTGCTCACATATGGTCTCGAAATCCTGCTCCATCCAAGCCTGGGGCGGTGGATGGAGCATCCATCGATGGGAATGGCGCAGATGGCGCGCCTCAAGGATTGCGCGAGTTGACGCTGGCGATGGCGCTCTCGGCCGCGCTGACCAAGTAAGGGTCATTCGATAGCGCCGCTTTTCGCAAAGCCTCGATCGCCTTCGTGTCCTGCGGAGTCGCTATTCGGCCGAGGGAGAGCGCGGCTTCACGCCGGACCTCCTCTGATCTATCGCCGGACAAGGCGTCGGTCAGCAGGTCAATCGAATCACGACCGCCGACTCGGCCAAGACCGCGAGCCGCCTGGCTGCGGGCAAACGAGTCTTCGTCTTTGCCGTCGCGGCGCAATACTTCAGCCAACGCATGCGCCGAGGCGGGATCGCCAGTCTCGGCCAGGGCGTAAGCCGCCGCAGCCCGCAATTCAGAGCGCCTGTTCTTGAGAAATGGGATCAGAGCCGAGGTGACTTGTGGTTGAGGATAATGAGCCAGCGCGTAGATGATCGCCTTGCGCGCCGCCAGATCTCGCTCTGTCCCGAGCGCGGCTAGCAGCGCCGCGACCGCCTCATCGCCCTTGTCTCCTTTCTGATTTTCGGCCTGATTTCCGGCGCTGATTTCCAGCGCCCTGGCGGCCAGCGCCCGAACGACCGGCGACGAATCCCGGCGAAGGGCGGCGCCGAGAGTTGTAATGACCGATGTTTCAACCGCGCCAGGCTCGTCGAGCAAGAGCGCGCCGATTCGAACAGCGGCATCGATGCGCTGCTCCTCGTCGCCTGAGGCCAGTCGCGACAGCAACTCCTGCCGCAGTCGATCCGTTCGCCGATCCACTTCCTGTCCTCGCCCCCAGGCGAACAGCATGCATAGAAACAGCAGGGGCAGTAACAACACTGGCGCTTGCAATCTGTTTTCGTTCATTATCCGCGCTTACGGCGCCGGAATCGCCCGAACACTAACGGCGCCAATGGACCGAACCCTTGCCCTCCACTCTTCTGCGAACAGACTCCCACTCGAACACCTGCCGCGCGCGGCGGTTTTCGCGAGCCGCGCTCAACATTATTAATAATTCGTCTTCGGATGTTTGAGGAATCGCTTCAGTGACGCCGTCGCCGTATCCATTCCTTTCGGTGGTTCTTTCCAGCGTCAGGGCGTATTTGAGGATTTCTCCGATCTCACTCTCAGAGAAATTGTTCAACTTGGAGAGAAGTTTTTCGCGGTTGGTTAGTCGCTTGCTCATATCTGCCTCCTTATAGACAAGCGACCAAGTTCGGGGAGATGTCGTGATTAATTACATCGCTTGCCGCTTTTTTGTCGCGCCTGAAGCGCGCGTTTGCATCATGATCATAACGCTTAGATAATATTACGCCATCTTTGCGAAAGCAAGGCGCCAATCTTCAGATTGACGCGGGAGTGGGGCAGACTTTAGTCTGTCTGTAGCGCGCAATGAAGTGGGACGGGCTATAGTTTGCCCCGCTCCCAATAACATTTGATCACGCAATGAATAAACCAAACTATCTTTACGGAATCATCGGTTTGCTTACCGGCTTGATCGTCGGCTACATCGGAACCAACTATATCAACCAGACCAACCACCCCGCCGCTACGGCCGGCGACACGGCGGCGACTTCAACCACGCTGCCGCCCGATCATCCTCAAACCGGGGCGACCGGCGCCACAGGCGCCACAGGCAGTGGATCGAATGGGGGCCCGCAAGCGGAGGTGAACGAGGTCATTCAGAAGGCGCGCAGCGAGCCGTCCAATTTCGAGGCGCAGATGCAGGCCGCCGACCTGTTCAGACAGATCAACCGCTTCGAAGGGGCGATCGAATTTTACGAGCGCGCCGCCAAGACGCGCCCGAAAGATTTCCAACTGCTCGTCGCTCTGGGAGACGCCAATTTCGAACTGAAGCGTTACGAGGAGGCCGAACGTTGGTATCAGTCGGCCTTGAAACAAAATCCGAATGACGCGACGGTGCGTAATGATCTTGGGTTAAGTTTCTACCTGCGATCCCCTCGCGATCTGGACAGGGCCATCGCCGCCTACCAGGACGCGTTGAAAATCGACCCGCGCTACGAGAAGTCGCTACAGAATCTCACTCAGGCTCTGATCGACAAAGGCGCCAAGTCGGCTGCCGGCGAGACGCTCAAGCGGCTCGAAGAGGTCAACCCTGATAATAAGGCAATCGCTCCATTGCGCTCCCAAGTGCAATAATGAAATTCCGGATTGTCCCAAGCACGACGGATGGGCGGGTTCAGTTGCTGACGACCTATCTGATCAACGACACGCTGGCGATTGACGCCGGCGCGATCGCGATCGGACTTAGTCGTGAGGAGCAGCTTCGGATTCGTTCTATCATCATCACGCATACGCATCTGGATCACATATTCTCACTCCCTCTATACCTGACCGACCTGTTCGAGGAGATCCGCGAGCCGGTCAGGCTTTACGCGACCCTGTCGGATTTCGATGCGCTGAGGCAATATGTGTTCAACCATCGGATGTGGATACCGCTGGAACTGATGAGGAACGCCGAAGCCGATCTGATCTCTTTTCATCCGATCAGATCGGGCGAGAGTTTCTTCGCGGAGGGGCTGAAGGTGACCCCCGTCGAGGTCACGCACACGATTCTAACCCACGGCATTGTCGTGGAGGATGACAGAAGCGCGCTGCTCTTCACCTCAGACACGGGATCGACCGAAAACATCTGGCGGACGCCGATCGGGCGCGATAAACTGCGCGCCATCTTCATTGACCTTTCATTCCCCAACCGCCTGACGGAGTTGGCGCGCGTTTCGCAGCACCATTCCCCCGCGACGCTGCTCGAAGAGATGTCGAAGATGAGGCCTGATACGCCGATTTTCGCCGTGCACGTCAAAGCGGCATATCGCGATCAGATTGTCGAGGAGATTGAGTCGCTCAATAACCCTCGGATCATCGTGGCCGAAGTCGGACGCGAATACGAGTTCTAGGCGGTCGGTGGTCGGAGGTTGGTTGCGCGCTGGCTAATCACCACCGACCACCGACCACCGACCACCGACCACCAACCAGCAACACTTATGCCCAGCTTTATCGTTCAGACGACTAACCGGAATTACACTTTCGACATAGATAAGTCGGAGATCTCCATCGGCCGCGAGTTGAAGAACGACCTGATTCTCGACGACCCGCGCGTTTCGCGTTATCACGCCGTGGCGCGCAAGACCGCGGAAGGCGTCATGCTCCGCGACCTGGGGAGCGGCAACGGCGTCTTCGTCAACGGCCACCGCATCGCGGCTAACGTCGACATCAAGCTCACGGAGAACACCCAGATCAAGGTCGGCTCCTGCACCCTCACCTTTCAGGACGTCGACCCGCTGCGCACTCAAGAGGCTACCAACGCGCTACGCGAAGTGATGCGAAAGCCCCCCAGCGACATGCTGGTGACTTCCGCTCTCGCGTCCTACACCAAGCCGGAGGACGTGCCGGCGCTCATATATCATCAGGAGCTGGAGAAAAAAGAACGTATTTTGCGCCTCTTTTACGACCTGAGCCTCAAGCTCAGCTCGGTCTTTTCGCTGGATGAGATCTATCAACAGGCGTTTGACATACTTTTTTCAGTCACTCCGGTCTCGCGATGTTTCATCTTCCGCAAAAACGAGCAAGGGGAATTCGAGGAGGCCGCCACGCGGACCCGCGACGCGGAAGGCGCTGGCAAAACGACTCCGATCAGCCAGACCATCTTCAGCAAGGTCGCCGGTGAGCGCGTCTCTGTGTTGCTCGAAGACATCCAGAGCGGCGGCCCGGAGCTCAGTTCGAAGAGCATCGTCGCCACTCAGGTACAATCGGTCATGGCCTCGCCGATTATCGGCCCTCGAGGCTTGCTCGGAATCATATACGCTGACCGCTTTGACGCGATCGAAAGATTCGGCGCCGACGACCTGGACCTGCTCAACGCCGTCTCCGTCCACATGGGAATAGCCATCAACACTGTCATCAATTACGAACGGCTCCAGAAGCAGGCGCAGGCGCGTTCGAGTTTCGAACGCTTCCTGCCGCGCCAGGTCGTTGATCAAATCCTGCGCTCGCCCGACGAAGTCAGACTCGGAGGGGTCCGCCAGAAAGTGACCGCGCTGTTCGCCGACGTCCGCAATTTCACCACTCTCTCCGAAACCAGCACGCCGGAACTGATCGTCAATTTGCTCAATCAATATTTCTCCATGGTCAGTGAGATCATCTTCAAACACAGCGGCACGCTCGACAAATATATTGGTGACGGGCTGATGGCGCTCTTCGGCGCGCCTTACGCGAGCGAACTCGACGCCATCAAAGCCGTCCGCGCGGCGGTCGAGATGCAGCGGGCCATGGTCACATTCAACGAACGGCTGCGCGCCGATAGCCTGCCGCCAATCCAGATCGGCATCGGCGTCAATACCGGCCCGGCCATCGTCGGTTACATCGGCTCCGAATCCCGACTCGATTACACCGCCATCGGCGATACCGTCAACACCGCCGCCAGGCTCGAAAGCCTCGCCCAACCCAGCCAGATCGTAATCAGCGAAAACACCATGCAATCCCTCGACGAAACTTTCAGGGTCAGATCACTCGGGACTGAGAGATTGAAAGGCAAGCACGTGAATCTGAGGATTCTTGAAGTGGTGTGGCAATAATATTCCATTTGTCATTGTTCATTTGTCATTACCAGAGACGATTTCCTTCAATGACAAATGACAAATGACAAATGAACAATGACATCTGCCACGCAATCAAGCCGCCCCACCGATCATCCGTCTGACCAATTTCACATCTTCCGGCGTATCAACGCCGATCGAGCGGTGAGAGACGGCGACGACCTTTATCCTATAGCCATGCTCCAGGGCGCGCATCTGTTCGAGCATTTCGCTCTGTTCGAGCGGAGTTGGAGTGAGTTTGGCGTAGGTCAGCAGGAAATCGCGACGGTAGGCGTAAAGACCGGTGTGTTTGTTGAACGCTTTGAGCATTTCCGGGTGGGCGCGCAGCGCCGCCCTGATCGATCCATGTTCCAGAACCGCCGCGCGCGGGAATGGAATCGGGTTGCGCGAGAAACAGAGCGCGAACCCCTCGCGATCAATCACGACTTTGACCACGTTCGATTTGAGCGCGTCTTCGACCGATTCGATCGGCTCGCAGGTTGTGCTCATGACTATCGACCGATCGGCGAGCAGGGGCTTGAGAGCGGCCTCGATCGTTGACGGCTCGATCAGAGGCTCGTCGCCCTGGATGTTGACGACGATCTCGGCGTCCAGACCCGCCGCGACTTCGGCCAGGCGATCAGTCCCCGTCGCGTGATTCGGCGAAGTCATGACCGCCTCGGCGCCCGCGCCGGCGACGACCCTAAAGACGCGCTCGTCGTCAGTCGCGACTATGACGCGACTGATCAAGGCCGTTTGTTTGGCGCGTTCGACGACGCGCAGAATCATCGGCTTTCCGGCGATCTCGATCAGCGGTTTGCCTGGCAGTCGGGTCGAGGCGTAGCGAGCGGGAATGATTGCGACGACATTATGTCTCATAAAGCGTGTTGCGGGGCGGGGGCTGATCCTGCGGGTCAAGGCAAGTATATGCTTTCGGCGAAATGTTTCAAGACAAGCGGCTTTCTTTTTTTTCGCCGAATCTTTAATATCTGTCGCTGACTCCCTGCGAATTATCCTCTCAACATGTCTATTTATATGTCTACCTGATTGGCGACCGGAGCGGCGCGCTCACTTTCTTTTTCTTTATGGGATTTGCAACAAAGGCGATACACATTGGGCAAGAGCCGGACCCGACGACCGGCGCGATCATAACACCGATATATCAGACTTCGACATATGTTCAGGAGGCATTGGGCCGGCACAAGGGGTTTGAATACGCCCGGACGCAGAACCCGACCCGCTCCGCGCTGGAGCGAAATCTCGCCGCGCTCGAAGGAGGGCTTGCCGCCCACTGCTTCGCTTCGGGAATGTCGGCGATCGACACCACTCTGAGATTGCTCGAGCCTGGAGATCATGTCATCGTCACGGAGAGCACTTACGGCGGAACCTATCGTCTGTTCGAGCGGGTGCTGAGAAATTTCGGGGTGGAATTCACTTACGTTGACACGACCGAGGCGGCAAATGTCGAGGCGGAGATCAGAGAAAACACGCGGATGGTTTTCATCGAAACGGTGGCCAACCCGACCATGGTAGTGGCCGATCTGGAAGGCATAGGCAAATTGACGCGCGACAGCGGCGTCCGTCTGGTTGTCGACAACACGTTCCTGAGTCCATTCTTTCTGCGCCCGATCGAATGGGGCGCAGATATCGTTGCGCATTCGACGACGAAGTATTTAAACGGCCACAGCGACAGCGTCGGCGGCGTGGTCATTACTGCCAGGCCGGAAGACGCCGAGCGCGTCGGATTCTTGCAGAACGCCGTGGGCGCGATCATCTCGCCGTTCGACGCCTGGCTCACCGCTCGCGGGACCAAGACGCTGGCTGTGAGAATGAAGCAGCACGACGACAACGGGCGCAAAGTCGCAGCCTTCCTCGACGACCACCCGAAGGTCGAGAAGGTTTACTATCCCGGCCTCCCACATCACCCGCAGAGCGAGCGGGCGAAGCGATTGATGTCCGGATTCGGAGGAATGATCGCCTTTGAAACAGGCTCTCTTGCGGCTGCGCGCTCAGTGTTGGATAATGTGCGCCTCTGCGCGCTGGCCGAAAGTTTGGGCGGAGTTGAAACACTGATCTCGCACCCGGCGACGATGACTCATGCGTCGGTTCCGGCGGCTGAGCGCGCGGGGCTCGGAATTACCGATGGCCTCGTGCGAGTCTCCGTAGGCATTGAAGACATAGAAGACATCATCGCCGATCTGGATGCGGCGCTCCGGCGCGTGTAAACAATGACAAGTGATAAACCAGGACCACTTGCCGTCGACCATTGACAGGAGAACAATCAAACTACCCTATAGCTTTTATGGCCGAGCTTCCAACCATCAACTTGGCGCTTTATGCCCAAACAGACGTAGGCATGGTGCGCAGCGGCAACGAAGATAATTTCCTGATTCTGGATCTTTCGACTGGCAGAAGTTGGACCGCCAGCGAAGAGGAGCCGCCCGATTTACTCACTTATGCGCAGGGATATTACGGCTCGCTTCTGGCGGTCTCCGACGGCATGGGCGGCGCGCTGGCGGGCGAGGTCGCATCGCGGATGGCCGTCGAAACAGTGCGGGACAGGATGCTGCAACTTCAGGCGCACGAGATTTACGGCAGACTGCCTTTCCATGAACGATTGCGCCTCTCCATTGAAGAAGCCAACATATTGATCAACGGCGAGAGCCAGACCAACCCGGCGCACAAGGGGTTGGGCGCCACATTCACAGCGGTCGCGGCGCTCGGCGCCCAGGTCTTCTTCGCGCAGGTCGGCGACAGCCGCGCCTATCTTATCCGCAGGGGCGAGATCGTTCGCACCACCAAAGACCAGTCGCTGGTGCAGCAGTTGATCGACGCCGGACAGATTACCGAAGAAGAGGCCGAAACACACAGCTACCGCAATGTCATCCTGCAGGCTCTGGGGGCGCACAGCAGCGTGAACGTCGAGGTCGGTCGCCTGACGCTTTGCAACATGGATACGCTGGTGGTTTGCAGTGACGGGTTGTCTGGAAAGGTTCACCAGGATGAGATCGCGCGGATCATTCACGAGTCCCAGGATTTCAAATCGGCCTGCCAGCGTCTGATCAATCTGGCCAACGAGCGCGGCGGCGAGGACAACATCACCGTGGTCATCGCGCAATTTTCTGGCAGCGGGTTGGCTCTGCCGGAGAGCGAGTCGATAGAACCGCAGAGCCTGGCTCGCTCGCCCGACACGCCGACCGAGATCAATTGGGGCGCGGGCGCGGGCGCCGACCAGTTGAGGGCGGCGAGAGGCGCCACAGGTGATCTCTCGAAACCCGAGGAGGCCCCGGCCACTGAACCACTTCCGGTTCCGCCGGCGAAGTCAACGCCCTTCACGTCTACAGCCGGCCTCGCCACTACCGAACTCTCTCCTACCACTGATCCGCTGAATCCGCGCGGGCCGATTACCACAGTCTTCGCGCCCGAAGATCTCAATGACGACACGCGCGTCTCGCCCTTGCCTTCAGCGAAGACCGAGCCGTTCGAATCGCACGATACGAGCCCCATCCATCCGCAGAACTCAACGGCGCCTCCGGCCCAGAAACCACCAGCTTCAAAGACAGGCGAGCTGGCGCCAAACGCCTTTGGAGCCAAGTCCACTCCGAGGAACGGACATTCGCGCAAAAGCCTCTTCATTTTCGCCGGTTTGATAGCGTTCGTAATCGGCGGATTGGCTATCGGGGTGACCGCATATGTCAAACAGCAGGCGCGCGCCGCCGAGCAACAGGCGCAGAAGAAGCAAAAGATCGAGAATCAGAACCAGAAGGATGGACGGATCGGGAGCCTGCGCGACAAAATACACGAGCTCAACAAAAGACTTCAGGCCTCGGACAAGCCGTCTTTTGAAAAGAAGCGTGATATTAGTGATAGTCTGACCAGGCTCAGCCAACGACTGGACGACATCAATAAGATATCTCCCGACCAATTGAACGAGATCAGCCAGGCATGTGATGAAATCGGAAAAGAACTCAGCAAAATAGAGGAGGAGGTCAACAGCCTTCATGGACTCCTCCCTCCTCTCGAGACAGACCGCGATCCCATCAAAGTTTAATCACTTACCATTCTCAACACATTATCGGTCATTCGTCATTCGTCACTTTTCAACAAGAAAGGCTATTAGCAAATGCGCACGAATGACCAATGACAAACGCCAAATCTCAAATCAGATATGGCGCGGACATCGGCTCACAAGGCGACCACAAAGATCGATTCGACACCGGGTATATGGCGAATGTTCGAGACCACAGCGCCGACATCGGCGTTATGATTGCGAGGCGTTTTGATCGTAACCATTCCCCTCTTCACCTCAAAGCGCCAGGACCTGGTCTCAGGGTTCTCTTCCAGCAAGCGGCGGACTTGCAACTGAAGATCGGAGTCGCCGCGCTTGAAGATTCTGGAGCCTGCGCGGCCAGCGCTTTTAACTCCTTTGATCGTCGCGTCGCCGGCGCCTCGCGCGACGTCCTTAGATTTTGAGACTGCCCCGGCGCCGGCGTCCCAGGTCTTTTCGAGGCTGCCGCGAACGCCTGATCCAACCTTTTTCGCGTCGCCGCTGGCAGCGTCGCCGGCGCCTACCGTGGCGTCTTTGACTTCGTAACCGATCTTCGACGCCGGGGCGTCGCTGCGCAATCGGTCAGCTTCCTTGCCAGTGGCCGGATAAGGCAGGTCTAGTTTGCGGTAAGTCTCCGGGTCGATCCGCCCGGAGTCATTCAATCCGTTGTCGGCCTGGTAAGCCCGCACGGCCGCGCGCGTATCGCTATCAAGCACGCCGGTAAGCTTCGATTTGTAATAGCCGCGAAGAGTGAGTTCGGCCTGAACTGCCTTGACCTCTTTTTCGGTGATCCGCCAGTCGCTTATTGGACGGTCCGCTGTTTGCGACCCCGAGGTCTGTCCCGGCGCCTGGTAAACGTTGTCGGGAGTTTGCGCGACGGCGAAGATCGGGACCAGGAGCGCGATTACGATCGGCAAACGCGCCAAGGAATCTTTTCTCATATCCTCCCTCCGAAAATCGATTTTGAGTCCCGCCTTCAGGCGAAAGCGTCAGCTACAGATCCATTCCACGATACCAAACACTTCCACTTGAAGGCGGGACTCAAAACTGTTCCTCCGAAAATTCATGAGAGCATCATGAATGAGACTTATAAGTCCCTTTCACGATGCGCTCAGGGATTTTTATTTCTGGGGTATTTCGAGAGAGATAATAACCTATTACTCGGCGAGGATCATCCGGCTCTGCAAGTGGTCGCCGTTGCTCGTCAGGCTGCGCTCTTTTTCCGGCGCGGGGCCGCCCAATTCATTCATCAGTTTTTTGAGAAATTCATCCTGGGCCTTTCGCAGAGGAACGATGCGGCGGGATTCAGCGTTATCATAGACCGCGAAGAGTAGAGTCCCGCGATCGCGCGTGCGCATGACGCCGGCCAGGGCCGCCATGCCGCTGTCGGTGGTGGTCAGCGTGCCGGTCTTGGCGATGACGCTGCCGGCGAACCCCTTTTCGGCGAATCTGGCGCGCATCGTGCCTGGATCAATCCCTCCCAATCCCATCACCGCGTCGGGTTTGAGGTTATATTTATCGAGCCAGTTGACCATCGCGCGCAGCATCCTCACGGTGTCGCGCGGCGACATCCGGTTCACGTTCAGACCTGATCCCGTGGAGATCTCGATCGAGTCTGGAGAAAGCCCGGCCTGTTCGACCAAGAAGTTTTTCACGTATTGCGGGCCTCCGATGTGCCGGGCGAGCGTCTCGGCCATTGAATTAACGCTGTGCGCGTTCTGGTATTGGGCTATGCGCAAGAGCGTGTCGGATTCGACTGTGACCAGAAGGCGGCCGCGAGGCTGGCTGTTGTAATCTTCATATTTGATCGGATCGCGAAATGTTATGCCGCAGTTGTGTTCGAAGACGCCAGCCGAAACATCTGTCTGCGAATTACTGTTGCAGTTGAAATCGCCTATTATGATCAGACTCCCGTTGACGCGCCGCACGCCGAACTTACGCAGTGACTCCCCGACGCGCTTCGCGTCGGAAATCGAGAACGACGGATCGCGCCCGCTGAAGAGAATCAGATCGCCATTCAGTTCGCCGGTCTTCTCGTTAATCTCTCCGTTCGCAAGCAGATCGGTGTGAAAGCGATGATTCGGTCCGAGCCTGTTCAGCGCCGCGAGCGTCGTGGCCAGTTTTATGACCGAAGCCGGGTTGAACGTGGTGTCTTCATTCATCATAGCCACCGGCTCGCCGCCGTCCAATGTCTCTACATAGACGCCGTGCTTATGCCAATCGCGCCCTTCGGCGGTCAGAGCGCTTGAGAAATCGCTTAACGCGCGCGGCGCGACGTACCCCGCCTTCAAATCCGCTGAACGATCCTTCGATGGCGAGACCAACAATTTCTTTGATGACGCCAATCCGACGGACATCTTGGGGTCACCCATCTGAACCTGCGCGCAGCCTGCTAGTATCGATACCACTATGAGCAGGGGGATAAATATTTTCATTCTCTCTCCAACTCAGAATTTAAATAAATTTTACGATAATTTGAGGAGAGCGAGACTTTAGTGATCAAATGAGGCTTGCGTCTCGCGTTCGCGGCGCCTACATTACCGACGTCACGAAGTGAAATCAAGTACCAATCAAGCACCAATATGGAGTCAAAAAAAATGACGCGCATACGCCACTTTACGCTGATTGCCCTGCTTTTGTCTGCCCCCGGCGCCGGCGCCTCGATTCATTCGATGAGGGCCGCCGAGCAGACCAGAAACGCGACTAGGGACAATAATGTCCCCGCGCCGGAAACCGCGCTCGGTTTCAAGATCGGCGAAGACCGCAAGCTGGCGAGGTGGGATCAGTTCCTCGCCTATTTCGGCGAGCTTGCGAAGAAGAGCGACCGCATCAAGCTGGATACTCTCGGCAAAACGACTTTGGGGCGGCCCTTCGTCGTCGCCACTATTTCGTCGCCCGAAAATTTGAAACGCCTCGACGAATTCAAAGAGATTCAACACAAACTGGCTGACCCGCGCCTGCTCGCGAACGCGAGCGAGTCCATGATCAATGAGTTGGTCAGCGCGGGAAAGACCGTTGTCGTCATCACATGCAGCATCCACTCGACCGAAGTCGGCGGGACGTTCACCGCGACCGAGTTGGCCTACAAATTGACTTCGCAAAACACGCCGGAGGTCAGCCGTGTCCTCGACAACGTGATCATTCTGCTCGTGCCCTCGCTCAACCCTGACGGCACGGACATTGTCGCCGACTGGTACCGAAAGACGCTCGGCACGCCCGCCGAAGGCTCGGCGCCGCCCGAGCTTTATCACCACTACGCCGGTCACGACAACAACCGCGACTGGTACGCGTTCACGCAGGTCGAAACGCAACTTACGGTGGACAAAATCCTCAATGTCTGGCGCCCTCAGATTCTGCACGACATTCACCAGATGGGCGGCGGCGCCGCGCGACTCTTCGTCCCGCCATACATGGAGCCGTGGGAGCCGAATATCGACCCGGCGATCATCTCCGGCGTCAACGCGCTCGGAACCTCAATGGCCTGGGAGTTGACTTCCCAGGGTAAAGCCGGCGTGGTTTTCAACACGATGTACGACGCGTGGACGCCCGCGCGAGCGTATACGCATTACCACGCGGGTTTGCGCGTCCTGTCCGAGGCAGCGAGCGCGCGCCTGGCGACTCCGGTCGAAGTCCCGTTCGGCAGACTCGGCGGCGGGTTCAACTACGACGCGAAGGAGCAGTCGTGGAATTTCCCCAAACCCTGGACCGGCGGCAAGTGGACGTTGCGCGACATCGTCGATTATCAAAGCGCCGGCGCGATGGCGCTGCTCAACCACGCCGCGCGCCACCGCGAACTTTATCTGCGCAACTTTTATGAAATCAGCAAACGCGCCGTCGAAGCCACAGACATGCCCTACGCGATCCTGCTGCCCGAGCCGGAGACGCCCTCGTCACTGACCGACGCGCTCAAACGCCTCAAAGAGGGTTTGAACCAAGTGAGCGGCACGAACGACGAGCAGCACGAAAAGGGCGAACAGGTCGTCAGAAGCATCACCGGCGAGCCTTCGACCGCCGCCGAAGTGGTCTACTATTACAAGATCGAGGGCCTCGACCGTCTACTTCAGATCCTCAGGCGAGGCGGCGTAGAAGTGATGCGCGCGAACAAGGATTTCATCGCCGACGGAAAGAAATACGAAGCGGGCTCGCACATAATTTTTATGAAGCAGCCTTACGGCGCGTTCGCGAAGACTCTGCTCGAATCGCAGGCCTACCCCGATCTGCGCGAATACCCAGGAGGGCCGCCGAAGCGCCCTTACGACGTGACGGCGCACTCTCTCAACCTCCTGATGAACGTCAGGTCGGTCTTCATCAAGGGGTCTTTCACCGTCGACGCCAAGCCCGAGCCTGCCGCGCTCGTGATTCAATCACGCGTCCGCTCCAACGCGGGTGTGCGCGTGGCGATCTATAAGAATCATCGCCCCTCGATGGACGAGGGCTGGACGCGATGGATTTTCGATCAATACAAGTTCCCTTACTCGTCGCTGCTCGACGCCGAAGTCCGCGCGGGCAATCTGAAGGTCAAATACGACGCGATCATCATTCCCGATCAATCCGTCAACGCGCTGGTCAACGGTTTGCCCGGAGACGCGGCCCCCGGCGCGGCGGCCGGAGTTGAAGAGGGGATTGCCGGAGTCTATCCGGCGGAATACTCCGGAGGATTGGGCGAAGCGGGCGTCAAAGCGCTGCGGGAATTCATCGAGGCCGGAGGCACGGTGATCACATTCAACAACGCCTCTAATTTCGCGATCGAGAAACTGGGCGCTCCCGCGCGCAATGTTCTCAAAGGCGTTCCGGCGCGCGATTTCTACTGCCCGGGATCGATCCTCCGCGCGCAACTGGATTCATCAAGCCCTCTCGCGTTCGGGATGGAGAAAGAATCGATCGCGTGGTTTGAAAACGGCCCGGCTTTCGAGATCACTGATCCGGCGAGCGCCCGCGCGATCGCGCTTTATTCGAAATCGGAGAACTCGTTGCTGAGCGGCTGGATTCTCGGCGACAAACTCATCCGCGGTCGCGCGGCGATGGTCGAAGCGAAGATCGGTAAGGGCCGCGTCATCCTATTCGGATTCCGCCCGCAATACCGCGCACAGAGCCTGGCGACCTTCCCGCTCCTGTTCAACTCGATCCTGACGAGCAAGATCGAGCAATAAAGGAATGGGGAATGGGAAGTAGGGAGTGGAATAATGTGCGCTTTCCGTTCCCCATTCCCCATTCCCAACTCCTTGTGATTTTTCCGCTTGACAGCAGATCTCGCCGGGTGTATTTAACCATCGAGTTAATTAACCAGGAGGTTAAACATAGTAATGGCGCTCGATCAGCTTAGCGTCACATTGGCCGCCATCGCCGATCCGACACGGCGCGCGATCCTCGAGCGTCTGGCCGAGGGGGAGGCGACGGTCGGGGAGTTGGCCAAACCATTCGAGATGAGTCTTCCCGCCATCTCGAAGCACCTCAAGGTGCTGGAGCAGGCGGGATTGATCGAGCGGGGGCGCGACGCCCAGTGGAGGCCCTGCCGGATTGCGGCGGGGCCTCTCAAGGAGGTCGCCGACTGGGTGGGGCGCTATCGACGTCACTGGGAGGAGAGCTTCGACCGGCTGGACGAGTATCTGCGCGAGTTGCAAAACCGCGAGTCGCAAAACCGACAACTGAAAACCAAGGAGAAAAAGCATGGCCGAACTAAACAGTAGCTCCACGAAGACCGCCGATCGAGAGATCGTCATCACGCGCGTTTTTGACGCGCCACGCGAGTTGGTGTGGAAGGCATGGACGGAGCCTGAGCGTTTGATGCGCTGGTGGGGACCGAAAGATTTTACGTCGCCCACCTGCAAAATAGACCTTCGTTTGGGAGGCAAATATCTCTTCTGTATGCGATCACCCGAGGGTCAGGAGTTTTGGAGCGCGGGCGTCTATCGCGAGATTGTCGAGCCGGAGCGGCTTGTTTACTCCGATTCGCTCGCGGATGAGAAGGGCAATCCGGTCCCTGCATCGCATTATGGAATGCCCGGAGACTGGCCGAAGGAAATGCTGGTGACAGTTACGTTCGAGGAATTCGACGGCAAGACCAGGATGACTTTGCGGCATATCGGCCTCCCTCCGGAGATGTCCGAAATGGCCGAGGCCGGCTGGAACGGATCTCTGGACAAGCTCGCCGAGAGCCTGGAAAAGGAGAAATCAATATGACAAGCGGCGATAACGCCACCACACTCACGATGCCTTCGGATCGGGAGATCGTCATCACGCGTGTCTTCGACGCGCCGCGCAGCCTCGTCTTCGAGGCCATCACCAAGCCCGAGCACGTGGCGCGTTGGTGGGGGCCGAGATACCTAACGATGGTCTCTTGCGAAATGGACTTTCGCCCGGGCGGCGCATGGCGATTCGTCGAGCGGGCGCCTGACGGCAATGACTACGGGTTCCGAGGCGAATATCGTGAGATCAAGCCTCCGGAGCGTATAGTTCAGACCTTTGAATTCGAAGGCATGCCAGGCCACGTATCAGTCGAAACAATGACCCTTGAAGAGCAGGACGGAAAAACGAAGATGACGGTCACGTGCCTCTACCTATCAGTCGAGGACCGCGACGGGCACTACAATTCGGGTATGGAGACAGGAATGAAGGAATCCCATGACCGTCTCGCCGAACTACTCAGCGCAATGAAATGAGTGAACAGTAGTGAAACTATCAAGACATTGATCAATCAAGTGATCATCGCGGCGGCCAGGATGGCCGCCGCGATTTCCCTTCCCCAATCTTCCGGATACGGACAGCAAAAGCAAGACTCCAATCCTCACCGCGCCCCTGACAGAACAAAAGTAACCCGCAGAATGAATGGCGCCAGCAGTAAGTCAGAGCGGAATCGAGATTCACTGAGCGCTTCTCGCTCGCGATCGTTCACGCTTACTTCAGAATTTTATCGTTTGATTAATTGAACACCTGTGCTATAAACGGGACGACTCCATGAGAGACGGTAACCTTCATCACGTCTGGTCAATATGCGGCGTTATGGAGCGACGTCACACAATGGTTGATAGTGAAGCGTGAGTCTCGAGGTCAAGAAGAAATTTGGGCTATCGAGTGCGCGAACTGACTTCTTAATCGTCAATCTACCAAAGGAACAAAATATGCGGTTAAATCCTTATCTCAACTTCAACGGCCAATGCGAGGCCGCGTTTAAGTTCTATGAGCAGTGTCTTGGCGGCAAAATCGAAGCGATGATTCCACACGCAGGTACGCCCGCAGAGGAACATGTGCCGTCTGAGTGGCGCGCTAAAATTATGCACGCTCGCCTGATCGTCGGCGACAATGTGTTAATGGGTTCCGACTCTCCACCTGACCGCTATGGAGCGCCGAAGGGCTTCGCCGTATCACTTCACATCGACGCCCCCGCAGAGGCGGAACGCGTATTTCACGCGCTGGCGGAAAAAGGGATTGTGCAATTGCCAATCCAGGTGACCTTCTGGGCTGACCGCTTCGGTATGCTTGTCGATCAATTCGGCATCCCCTGGATGGTAAACTGCCAAAAGGCCGCTTAACTACTAAGTTCTCCCGGCGCCGCAGGAATGGGCCTCCAGGCTCCCTGCGGCGCCGGTAACGATTTCACACACACGTTGATGTTCGATTGAAAACCATTCCGCGCGCCCGCTTCCGGACGATCTCGCCAGGGTTTTTCGCGGCGCTCGGCGTCCCGCTGATCGCCGGACGCGATTTCAACGACTCCGATCGCCGGGGCGGCGAGCCTATCATCATCGTGAGTCAGAATCTGGCGCAGCGAATGTTCTCGACTCAGGAAACCATCAATCGACACATGATGTGGACTGACCCGGTGATGGAGTTCATCCCCGTCAGCACGGGGCCACGACGCATCGTCGGCGTCGTGGCCGATGTCGACGATGAGAATGTTGAAGTGGTCTATTGAGAAATGGCGCCAGAAAACTTGCCGAAATTAGATCTTTATCGCCGGATCGTGCATGCGAAGCTGTTCATTGATAGCAATTATGCCGAGCGGATCGACGCGGGGGAGATCGCGGATGAGGCGTGTTATTCGAAGTTTCATTTTATCCGCACGTTCAAGAGCATCTATGGGCGGACGCCGCATCAATACCTGACGCATGTGCGCATCGAGCGGGCAAAGGAACTTCTGGAGCAGGAAGTGTCGGTGACGGAGGCGTGCTTTGCGGTGGGGTTTGACAGCCTGGGGAGTTTTACCTCGCTCTTTAAACGTCGCGCCGGCGTGACGCCTTCCGAATATCAACGGCAGCAGCTCGAACGCAAGGTTGAGATCAGCAAAGAACCGTTCAGGTTCATTCCAGGATGTTTTGTGATGCAGTTTCAGTGATTCTTTTGTGTATTTATTCGTGGTTTGCTTCGCTCTTTGTGAGGAAGCCGAAACCGGTTTAATCATGAAACACACGAAAAAGCACGAAAAGCGACAAGTAGTGAACGGATGGCCGCGCGCGACCTACCCGGCCGCTACGCTCCCGGTCCTGACAAGGCAGTAACCATCCCGTCATGGCTTCACCGCGCCTCCCCTCCTTGAAAAGGAGGGGAGTTTTTTTGCGGCGCCCAAACGAGAATAGCAATTTTCGAGAAGCGCGCCGGTTCACTTCCCTGTATTCTTCCAACATCACAATTTTGGAGGAAGTAATGATTACTAAAGCGAACCATTTTTCGATCTTTGTGCTTGACCAGACGAGCGCCTACGACTTTTATGTCAACAAGCTCGGGTTCAAAGTGAACACCGATGCCGAGATGGGTCCGAAAGGCCGCTGGCTGACGGTCAATCCGCCGGAGCAGCCCGACCTGGAGATCACCCTGATGGCGATCGACGACAAGATGATGTTTAACGCGGAATCGGCGGCGATCATGCGCGACCTGGTAAAGAAAAACACGTTTGGATTTGCCGTGTTCGAATGCGACGACATGCTCGCAACCTACGAAGAGCTGAAAGCAAAGGGCGTGAAATTTACTAAGGAACCTACAGAAGAGTTTTACGGCTTCAATGCCGTCTTTGAAGACGATTCAGGCAACTGGTTTTCGTTGAGCGAGGCGAAGAAAGATTAAATTTGACCGGCGCCCTCCACCAACTGTTGATAAGCAATTCGCTCCCTTAATGGGGTGTTCGTGACTGAAGGGGAAAGCTCCACTTGGAACGTGATGATCCGGCCCTGCGGTCATCGGTCGTCCAACGCGTAGCCGCAAACAGCAAAGCCGGACGCCACGTTGCTAAAGACGCCCGGCTTTGCGGGAGCAGAGGGGCTTCGTTTCCTCGGCCCGGTTGCGCGCATTATCCACCTATCTGCCAGATAACAATAGCCGGGCGAGGAACCCGACTATTAAAACCGATAATAAAAGTATAACGCTTCGTTTTAAAGACTTTCTGTCCTGTCTGGCGCCACCACAAACAGGAGGCCGGCTTAGTCGCCCTCGCCGTGTCGACGCGAGAGCGACGCAATTGGAGCTTAGGCATGCTCCCTGGCCGCACGCCCAAGCTCCAAAATAAGGACGTCAAGTACATGCTCTGTCTCGGCGCCCTCTTATTAACTAGGTTAAGTAACTGGCGCATGCCTGGCAAAATTCGCGCCACGCTCCTGCCTTCCGCTAACCACTGATTCCGCAAGGAGAATGACACGCAATCAATTCGGACGACAGCGTGAAACGTGACAATTTGTCTCCGTGCTAAATGGGATGGAACGTCATCGGATTCGGCTGGATGGCATTCTCGTCACGCAGCAAAATAGGAAGGCCGAGCGGTGAACTCGGCCCGTTGTGGCGGCCAGCGCCTGAAACGCATAGGCTGTGCGCTGGACTAAAGTGGTCTGACAACCTATGCTCGCCAGCCCTCAGCTTTCGCCGCGGAGCCTTCAAACTGTGGGGCATTTCGGGACCAACCCTCAACTTTGAGACATTCAGAGCAGCGCTTACAAACGCCCGAGCCGGCGAAATGCCCTGCATTCAACACCGTCACTTCGGCGCGGTAATTGCACCTCATCATTGCGGGCCATCGTGGGAGGCCTTAGTAGTAAGCTAGTTAGCAGTTGAGGGTGGCAGGTACAGTCGAGCCTGTCGCCCTCTTTCTCTCGCTTGGCGCTTCGGCATTTTTCGCTCAGAATCGACTTACAACGCGTCTCTATCTGTGTGGGGCGCTATAATCACTTTACGCGCTCAAGCCAAGTCAGCGCGTCCTGCTCTGTTAGGAAGGCGTCGGCGGTAAATCCTCTGTTGGCGGCCACAGTAGCTCCAAACTTTTGATGGTCAATCAGCTCCGGCCTGGATACTAAGGCGACGCGAACGCTCCCCGCTGCCGCTCTTGCCCAGTCTTGAATAAAAAAGTACCGCATGGCGACGCCTGGCGGTTTAAAGCCTGTCAGATTGGACACATCAATCAAAAGCTTTCGAATGTGGCGCGAGTGCGCAAATGTAATCGCTGCGGTCACCAGTTCCACCGCCTGCTCTATGGAAACCTGCCCTGCTGGCCGAAAAATTGCGTGGTCTTTTAGTATTTCAAAATGCTCTGGTGTACTCATAAGACATCCTGCTGAAATGCTGAAATGCGGCTAAGTCGCCGAGTTAATCGTTCGGCCAAACGGCATATTTGACCGCTCCTACGGTCTCGTTGCAATTGGCAAAAGGTGTGCCGAACGGACTGAAATCAGGGACGCTTTCCGTAGCGCTTCGATTACGGTGAGAAAACACTTTCGCTATCGTCCTAAAAGGACTGATAGCATCGACTGGCGCGAATTCGGTAATATGGCAGGCCGTTGTATTGTTAGCCGGTTGAATGTCGCCTGGTTGATATTCTACTGGCGAACTTCCGCGCCAGAATGCCCGCCATTGAGTTTTTCCAGACGGGGCGCCTGATGTTTCCCTGCCCGCCGGCGCCATTCTCAAGCGGCGCCTAATCGGACAGTATCAGTATTGAGTACAACGCCAGAAGTCCCAGAGCCAGCGCAGCGCCTTCGAATGCGGCCCTGAGGGGCGTTTTTCCGTCGGCGGGTTGAGCCCATTTATTGAGATTGCGGTTGATTCGTCGAAGCATGGTGTTTCCCCCTCTCATTTCATCAAGAGGTCGGCGCAGGTGTTTCGGTAACGGCGAACAAAATTTGTTTTTTCTCCTATCGTTGTTGAGCCGCTCGAACTTCCATTGTCCGCGCGCTGAGCGGCTTAAACGCGCGGGCAATCTCCACTCGTTATAACGGCGATGACCAGCCCAGGAGGGTGAT